>JAJPYQ010000041.1 GCA_021204865.1 Prevotellaceae bacterium
GCGTAGAGCCTGCCGGCTCGCTTGCCTCCCTAAGGGAGGGGCTAATCGCGGGCGGCGTAGGCGATGGGGCGAAGCTAAACCCCCAGCGGGGGTTTCAGAAGAGTAGCCGTGGGTTAAGCGAAGCGATACTCACGGATTCGGTGCGATAGTAGGTTGAGTGCCAGAGGTACTCAACGCTCGTGCCAATGAGAGCAAACAAGCTTGCTTGATTTGCCGAGTGCAGCCGAGCCTCGCCGAAGGCAACCCCCTCTGGGGGTTCTCTTGTGGCGGATATGGGTTGTGCCTTAGGAAAGAAAAACAGAGGGAGCGCTGGGGAAGGGAGGCTTATTTTAGTAACTTCGCGGCGTTATGCAGCAGCAGGAAGAGAGGATAACGCTCAGGAGCGAGGGCTTGAAGAAAATATATGGCAAGCGCACGGTCGTCAACAACGTCACCTTCGACGTGACGCAGGGCGAGATAGTGGGGCTGCTCGGCCCGAACGGTGCGGGCAAGACCACGTCGTTCTATATGACGACGGGGCTGGTGATACCGAACGAGGGGCACATCTTCCTCGGGGGCAGGGAGATAACGAAGCTGCCCGTCTACCAGCGCGCCCGCCTCGGCATAGGCTACCTGGCGCAGGAGCCGTCCGTCTTCCGCAAGATGACCGTGGAGGACAACATTGCCTGCGTGCTGGAGATGACGCACAAGCCCGAGGACTTCAGCGGCACAGATGAGGAGTACCGCACGTGGAAGATGGAGTCGCTGCTCGACGAGTTCAACCTTCAGAAGATACGCAAGAACCTCGGCGACGAGTGCTCGGGCGGGGAGCGGAGGCGCACCGAGATAGCCCGCTGCCTTGCCATAAGCCCCAAGTTCATCATGCTCGACGAGCCTTTTGCGGGTGTGGACCCCATAGCCGTGGAGGACATACAATATATAGTATGGAAGCTCAAGCAGCGCAACATCGGGGTGCTCATCACCGACCACAACGTGGAGGACACGCTCTGCATAACGGACCGCGCCTATATGCTCTTCGAGGGGCAGGTGCTCTTCCACGGCACGCCGCAGGAGCTCTCCTCCAACCCCGTCGTGAGGGCGAAGTACCTGACGAACAGCTTCATCCTTCGGGACAAGGACTTCGAGCAGATACACCGCGAGAGGCTCGGGCAGGAATAGCCCGCCCCCAACCTATCCCTCTGAAACCCCGTTGGGGTTTATTGAAGCAAGCTATCGCTTGCTCTTTTGCAAGTAATCCCTTACCTTCGCGCCAGTCTTCCCGCGCCTGTGGTGGAATTGGTAGACACGCCAGACTTAGGATCTGGTGCCGAGAGGCGTGTAAGTTCGAGTCTTATCAGGCGTACCCGAGGAGGCATAGAGGCGGAAGTTCCAACTTAGGGGCTTCCGCCTTTGCCGTCCTATAACAGGGAGCGTGAAGCCTGTATAAGGGTCGTCAAGTAACCCCTTGCGAGGGGTCCAACCGAACCCCTTGCGAGGGGTTGTTTGGCGATGGTATAAGAGGGACCACGACGCATAGCTGTGGGGGATGACGGGGGGTATATAAGAGGAAGGGCAGCCGGTGGCTGCCCTTCGTTGTTGCGGGAGTACGACTCGAACGTACGACCTCCAGGTTATGAGCCTGGCGAGCTACCAACTGCTCCACCCCGCGATGATTACCTGTTTGCGAGGGCAAAGGTATAGCATTCCGCACTAATGCGCAAGCTATCGGGCAAGAAAATCTTAGGGGAGGGGCTTCGGGCTAAGGGCGCAATAGTTTTGAGGTATCGGGGGAAATGCATAACTTTGCCCCCGCTATGGCATCGGAGAAGACAAGGAAGCTGCTGGTTGACGTAGCCCGAGGCATCTTCGCCAAGGCGGGGCTTGAGGGCACGACGATGAATGACATCGCCGTCGCCTCGGGCAAGGGGAGGCGCACGCTCTACACCTACTTCAAGAACATCCGTGAGATATACTACGCCGTGATAGAGGAGGAGCTTGACCGCATGAGCGAGCGTATGCGTGAGGTGGCAGCTCAGAACATTGACCCCGAGGACAAGCTGCTGAAGCTGATATACACGCACCTTAGCCTTGTCCGTGAGACGGTGAACCGCAACGGCAACCTCAGGGCGGAGTTCTTCCGAGACATCTGGCTCGTGGAGAAGGTGCGCAAGAACTTCGACCAGGCGGAGCGGGAGATGGTGGCGAGGATACTGATGGAGGGCGTGCGGAGCGGTCAGTTCGACGTGATGGACATCAGGCTTTGCGTGGACATCATCCACTACTGCGTGAAGGGGCTTGAGGTGCCTTACATCTTCGGGCGGCTTGGGGAGGGAGGCGCAGCCTACAGCCGCCCCGTGGTGCAGAGGATACTGCACAGAGCCTTGGCGAGGATAGACAGCGAGAGACTAAAGTAACTAACCATATAAACTGATAAAGACGTGGGACTATTGACTGGAAAGACCGCCTTGATAACTGGGGCGGCACGTGGGATAGGGAAAGCCATCGCCCTTAGGTTCGCTCAGGAAGGTGCGAACGTGGCATTCACAGACTTGGTGATAGACGAGAACGGCAAGGCTACTGAGGCGGAGATTGCCGCCTTGGGGGTTAAGGCTAAGGGTTACGCAAGCAACGCCGCCAAGTTTGACGAGACGGAGCAGGTTGTGGCTAAGGTGAAGGAAGACTTCGGGAGCATTGACATCTTGGTGAACAACGCAGGCATAACGAAGGACGGGTTGATGCTGCGAATGACCGAGGCGCAGTGGGACGCTGTGATAGCCGTGAACCTTAAGAGCGCCTTCAACTTCATCCACGCCTGCCTGCCGATAATGATGCGGCAGCGTGGGGGCAGCATCATCAACATGGCTTCGGTGGTCGGTGTGCATGGTAATAAGGGTCAGGCAAACTACGCCGCCTCCAAGGCGGGGCTGATAGCCTTGGCGAAGAGCGTGGCTCAGGAGATGGGGCCGAAGGGCATAAGGGCTAACGCCATCGCCCCTGGCTTCATTGAGACCGCGATGACTGCCGCCCTGCCCGAGGGCGTGCGTGCGGAGTGGATGAAGGCTATCCCCCTGCGCCGCGGCGGACAGGTGGAGGACATCGCCAACACGGCGCTCTACCTCGCCAGCGACCTTTCGGGCTACGTCACGGGTCAGGTGATACAAGTGGACGGAGGGATGAACACTTGAGGCTTCCCCAGTATGCGGATCCTTTACGAGGATAACCATATAATCATAGTGAACAAGCGGGTGGGGGACATCGTGCAGGGCGACAAGACTGGCGATGTTCCCCTCTCTGATAAGGTGAAGGCGTACCTTAAGGAGCGTTACGCCAAGCCCGGGGATGTCTTCCTCGGAGTGGTGCATAGGCTCGACCGCCCTGCCAGCGGCGCGCTTCTCTTCGCCCGCACGAGCAAGGCGCTATCGAGGCTTAACCAGCTCTTCGCCTCGCACGGGGAGGTGAGGAAGACGTACTGGGCTATCGTCTGCAACGAGCCGCCCGAGGAGCAGGCGACGCTCACCCATTGGCTCACGAGGACGGAGCGGAACAACACCGCCCACGCCTACGACCGCGAGGTGACGGGCTCGAGGAAGGCGGTGCTGGACTATCGGGTAATAGGCCGCACCGACCGCTACTGGCTGCTGGAGGTGCTGCTGCACACTGGCCGCCACCACCAGATACGCTGCCAGCTCTCGAGGATAGGCTGCCCCATAAGGGGAGACCTGAAGTACGGCGCGCCGCGCAGCAATGCGGACGGCGGCATATCCCTGCACGCCCGGCGGCTCGAGTTCCGTCACCCCGTCACGCAGGAGCTGGTTGACGTGACCGCCCCTCTGCCCGACGAGCCGCTGTGGCAAGCCGTGGGGAGGATGATGACCACGGAGGAGGAGGCGAGATGATGTGGAGAGGGGGCGCAAACTGGTCCGTCGGACCTCTTGGAATCGGTCCGTCGGAGGGTTTGGAGTCGGTCCGTCGGACCTCTTGGAATCGGTCCGTCGGAGGGTTTGGAGTCGGTCCGTCGGACCTCTTGGAATCGGTCCGTCGGAGGGTTTGGAGTCGGTCCGTCGAACGTTTTCAAACGCCTCGTACGACCCTTTCTCGAAGACAAAGCGTATCTGCAACAAGATAGACGGTGAAGCGGCTTAAGGACATATTAAAGGGCAAGAAGCCTGAGGGCGAGCGGAAGCCGCGGCCGCTTGTAAAGAGGCTGCTCACCTGGCTCCTGTGGATTGTGGCGAGCCCCTTCCTTATCTTCCTTCTGCTTGTCATCCTGCTCTATATTCCTCCCGTCCAGCAGTGGGCGGTGAACACTGTGGCTCGCATAGCCAGCGAGCAGACTGGCTGGGACATCAGCCTCGAGCAGGTGCGCCTGCGCTTCCCCCTTGACCTCGACCTGCGCCGCCTCTCAGTCTTGAACCCCGACACGATGCTCTCGGTAGGCACGGTGCGGGTGGGCGTGGATTGCAGCCGTATACTGAAGGCTCAGCTCGGAGTGCGCACCGTCGACATACTGGACGGCACGGTGGACACGCAAGACCTCGTGGCGAGCCTCCGCGTGAGGGGCTACATCGGGGACTTCCACCTTAACGCCGACTGCATAGACCTCAAGCAGCAGACCGTCGACCTCACAGCCGCCTTGCTCACTGGCTCGGCAGTGTCGCTTGAGCTTCAGGACACGACTGTGGTGGACACCACCGAGAGCGAGCCGGTGGAGTGGGTGATAAGGCTTGGGAAGGTGGAGGTGAGGGACACGCGGGTGGCGTTCCACCTGCCGGGCGACACGATGAGCGTGTCGGGCTACGTCTCACGGCTGAGCCTTGAGGGCGGCAACGTGGACCTCGGGCAGGGCGTGTACGAGGTCGGCACTGTCGGTCTGAGCGCCAACGCCCTCGCCTACGACATGAACGCTCGTGCAAGCGAGAGCAATGGAGCTTGCTCCGATTGCCGAGCGCAGCCGAGTGTCGCTGCAGGCCACTACGAGCCCTATCTTACGGGCTTCGACTACAACCATCTCTTCCTCAGCGACATCACCGCGAGTGTGCGGGACGTGCGGTACGCCGGGGACAGCCTCTCGCTCTACCTCACAGACCTTGCCGCCGTGGAGAAGAGCGGGCTCAGGCTCTCGCAGCTGCGCACCCACTTCTATATGACGGACAGCGGCATCAGTGTGCCTGACCTGAGGCTCGCCACGCCTAACAGCACCGCCTCCGCCTCCGCCTCGGTGGACTGGGACGCACTGGAAGCGGGAGGCGGAGGCAGCCTTAAGGCGGAGCTGTCGCTCTCCGTGGGGATGGGGGACGTGGCTATAGTGCTGCCTGAGTACGCATCCCTGCTGCCCGACGCTCCCCTCGAGGTGGAGGCGAGGGCGGAAGGGAACGTGGACCGTCTCGCCCTCGAGAGCCTGAGCCTGAGCGTAGCCCCTATGCTTAGCCTAAGGGCGAGCGGGAGCGCGTCGAACCTCTTGGACACGGACCGCATGGGCTTAGGGCTGGACTTCGAGGCGGAGACGTATGACCTTAGCCTCGTCAATCGGGTGGCGGACCTCGGCAACAGCGTCTACTTCCCCAGGATGAGCCTAAGCGGCGAGGCTTCCCTCGAAGGGGGAGCGTGCGAGGCTTCCCTTAACCTGCGTGAGGGCGAGGGCAGGGTGGACGTGAAAGGCAGCTACGACCTTAACGCAGAGACCTATCGGGCTGCGCTCGACATAAGAGACCTGATGGTGAGCGACTTCCTGCCCGATGACTCTCTCATCGCTGTCTCGGCAAGCCTTAAGGCGGCAGGGGCGGGGACGGATGTCTTCTCGAAGTCTATGCGCCTTGCCGCCTCCTTGGAGCTTGACACGCTGACTTACGGCGGCTTCTCGCTCGGTGGGCTGGGCTTAAAGGCGAAGCTTCAGCAGGGGCAGGCGACGGTGAACCTTGACTACGACAACGACTACGCCGAGGCGCAGGCGGAGCTGACGGCTGAGCTTGCCAGCGACTCTGTGGCTGCGAAGCTTGACTTCGACTTGCAGAAGGCAGACCTGCACGCCTTAGGGCTGATAGACAAGCCTCTGAGCGTGGCGACGAGGCTCTCCCTTAACGCCAGCACGAACCTCAAGGACACGCACAGCCTCGAGGGCAGCGTCTCGCAGATAGCCCTTGCGGCAAGGGACTCCACCTTCCGCCCGAAGGACTTGCGCTTCGCCTGCGGTGTGCTGCCCGACTCCTTATATGCGAGGGCAGAGTCAGGCGACCTTGCCCTCAACGTAAGCTCACGTGAGGGGCTTGACTCGCTCTTGGCTAAGACGGGCGAGCTTGGCGAGGAGCTGGAGAGGCAGCTGTCGAACTACGAGATAGACCAGCAGGCGATAAAGCAACTGCTCCCTGCCCTCGCCCTGAGCCTGCGTATGGGGAGGGAGAATCCTGTCCATAGCGTACTCTATGCTATGACGGGCTACAGGTTCGACTCCTTCTCACTGGAGATGGAGAGCAGCAGGGCGAACGGCTTGTGGGCAGACGGCAGGCTGGTGGAGCTGAACACGGGGGGCATACTCCTCGACACCATACGCCTCGACGCTTACCAAGATATGCTCGGCGTGCTCAACGTGAACGCTCACGTGGCGAACAACCAACGCAACCGTCAGGTTGTCTTCGCAGCCGACTTGTTGACGAGCCTTAAGCCGAGGGGAGTGAGTGCTATGATAGAGTTCACTGATGCGGATGGGCGAAAGGGCGTTGAGCTTGGGGCATCCCTCGACGTGGAGGACGAAGGACTGAAGCTGAGGCTGCAACCGCTTAACCCCGTCGTGGCATATAGGGACTTCACCCTCAACGACGGCAACTTCCTTTACCTTGGGAGGGACAAGCGAATAGACGCAGACGTAGACCTGCTCTCGGACGACGGCACAGGGCTGCGCATCTATAGCACGGAGAACGCCACGGCACTGAACGACCTGACGGTGAGCCTTGAGAACGTCAACATCGGGGAGATAACTGCCTTGCTGCCTTATATGCCCGACATCAGGGGGATGCTTGACGCTGACGTTCACCTCGTGCAAGAGGAGGAGCAGCTGAGCGTGTCCGTTGACGCTTCCGTCGAGGGGCTTGTCTACGAGGACACGCCGATGGGGGACATCGGTGCGGACATCCTTTACCTGCCCAATGCCGACGGCACGCAGTTCGTGGACGGGGTGCTGACTTACGAGGGCGACGAGATAGTGCAGCTGCGTGGCACGTACAACCCTGCTGACGAAGGGAGCATTGACGCTGAGGCAAGCCTCTTGCAGCTCCCCCTCTCGCTTGCCAACGGCTTCATACCGGACAAGATGGCGGCTCTCGAAGGCTACGCCCAGGCTGAGCTTAAGGTGACGGGCCCGCTCTCCGCTCCCCTTATTAATGGCTACCTGGCGACGGACAGCCTCCGCCTCTACAGCGATATGTACAGCGTGGACTTCCGCTTCCCCGACGACACGATACGGGTCGAGGACAACTACCTTAGCCTGAACCGCATAGAAGCCTATTCGACGGGCAGCACGCCGCTGGTGCTTGACGGCAACGTGGACTGCCGCAATCTCGACAATATAGCGCTCGACCTCAGTGTGGAGGCGCAGAACTTCGAGCTTATCAATGCCCCGAAGTCGAAGAAGGCGGTGGCTTACGGCAAGGTCTTTGTTGATATGCTCGCCAAGGTGAGTGGCACGCTCAACGACCTAAGCCTTAAGGGCTCACTCACACTGCTTGGCAACACGGACGTTACCTACGTGCTTACCGACTCCCCACTGAGCGAGGACAACCAGCTGTCGGAGCTTGTGGAGTTCACTGACTTCAACGCCGTGGAGGAGGAAGACACCTTGCAGAAAGCCAAGCCGCAGAACATAGACATGAGCATGAGCCTGAGCATAGAGCAGACGGCACAGGTGCATTGTCTCTTGAGCAGCGACGGCACAAACAGCATCGACCTTGAGGGCGGGGGCGACTTCACCATGACGTACGACCAGCTGAACGGCATAAGCCTCTACGGCAGGTACACGGTGGTGAGCGGCGTGATGAACTACTCCATCATGGTGCTCTCGCTTAAGGACTGCAGCATAGAGAGCGGCAGCTACGTGGAGTTCATGGGCAACGTCCTGAACCCGAGGCTTAACCTTACAGCCACGGAGAGGGTGAAGTCCACGGTGACGGAGAACAGCGTGCCCCGCACCGTTGCCTTCGACGTGGGAGTGAGCCTGACGCAGACGCTTGAGAACCTTGGGCTGGAGTTCAACCTCGACGCTCCAGACGATATGACCATAAGCAACCAGCTGGCGACGCTGACGGCTGAGGGAAGGAGCAAGACGGCTGTGACCCTGCTTGTGACGGGCGTGTACATAAGCGAGGACGGCACGTCGGGCAGCTTCAACGGCTCTAATGCACTGAACGCCTTCCTTCAGTCGCAGATATCCTCGATAAGCAACAAGGCGCTTAGCTCCATCGACCTCAGCTTCGACGTTGACAACACCAACACTGCCTCGGGCGGCACGCAGACGGACTACAACTTCTCCTTCGCCAAGCACTTCTGGGGCAACCGCATAAGCGTCATCATCGGGGGCAAGGTGAGCAGCGGAGACGACGTGGAGAACACGGGGCAGAGCATCATCGACAACGTGTCCATCGAGTACCGCCTCGACAGCTCCGCCACTCGCTACGTGCGTGTCTACTACGACAAGAGCACAGAGTCCATCATGGAGGGCGAGATAACTGAGATGGGCGCTGGCATAGTGCTGAGGAAGAAGAGCAACCGCCTTGGCGAGCTGTTCATCTTCAAGAAGAAGGACAAGATATGAGAAGGTACTCCGTCATAACCCCTGGCCTGTACGACTCGTCGCCGCGACCCTCTACACCCCTTCGCCCAAAGGGGTCTACACCTTTTCGCCCAAAGAGGTCTACACCCCTTCGCCCAAAGGGGTCTACACCTCTACGGTCAAAGGGGTCTACACCTCTTTCGCGGCCTCTCGCACGAGCCGTCCTCGCCAAGCTCCTCGGCCTTGCGGTGGCTCTCGTCGCACTCTTTTCGTGCAGCGAGACTAAGAACCTTGCCGAGGACGAGCAACTCTACGTGGGCATCAAGCAGGTGGCATACGACAAGTACCTGCCCAAGGAGGACATCGACTACGACAGCGTCGGGGTGATAACGGCTGTGGCTAACGCCTACAGCTCGGTCAGCTCGCTGCTGCAAGGCGACGGCGCTACGTTCGACGGCAAGAAGCCCTTGACTAAGGCGGAGAAGGACTCGATAGCGGCATTGAAGAAGCAGGACAAGGACGCTTACTCGCTCGCCAAGTCGGAGGTGCAAGGCGTGCTGTCCAAAGCCCCGAACAACTCCCTCATGGGCTCGTCGTACCACCGCTTCCCGCTGCCCTTCGGGCTGTGGATATACAACAAGTACGTCTACCGGGACGGCCGCTGGGCTAAGTGGATGCTTAACACCTTCGGCGCTAACCCTATCTACATCACGACCGTCAACCCCAAGGTCAGGGCGCAGGTGGCAGAGAGCACGCTGAGGAACTATGGCTACTTCCACGGCGCGGCAAGCTACGAGGTAGTCCAGCAGAAGCACCCCAAGAAGGCGAAGGTGAGCTACGAGGTACACCCCGGCGACCTCTTCCGTTTGGACACGATAGAGTACCAGCAGTTCCCCGCCTTCGCCGACACCATCATCAAGTACTCGATGCACAAGTCCTTGCTCCGGCAGGGCGACCCCTTCAGCGTGCCTAACCTCGACAGCGAGCGCACGAGGCTCAGCGATATGTTCCGCGACCACGGCTACTACTACTTCCAGCCCTCCTACATCACCTACCGTGCCGACACGCTGATGCGCCCTCTCTATGTGCAGCTTCAGGTACGACCCTCCGCCGACATGCCCGACGAGGCGGGGCGGCAGTACTATATAGGCAAGACGCACATCAACCTCTATGCTAACCAAGCCACCGAGCTTACCGACAGCGTCGACCGTGGGCTCCTCTCTATGTCCTACAGCGCCGTCAAGGGTGTCGCCCCCTTGAAGCTGAAGTCGATGATACACTATATGCGCTACCGCAAGGGCGACCTCTACAACTACACCGCCCAGCAGAAGGTGCAGGAGAACCTCGCCAATATGGGTGTCTTCTCTATGCTCAGCATGCAGTACGTGCCACGAGACACGACCCCCGACTGCGACACGCTCGACGTGGTGATTAACGCCCGCCTCGACAAGCCCTATGACGTTGAGTTCACTGGCAACGTGGCGAGCAAGAGCAACGGTCTCATCGGACCGGGGGCGACGTTCAGCATGTCGAGGGCGAACGCCTTCCGTGGGGGCGAGAAGGTGAGTCTCGACCTCAAGGGCAGCTACGAGTGGCAGACGGGGGCGCAGATGAAGGGCAACGGGCAGGTCATCAACTCTTACGAGTACGGCATCGGGCTTAACCTCCAGTTCCCCCGCCTCACTATGCTCACCCTCGGCAAGCCTCTGAACCGTAGGGCGAAGACCAGCACCACCTACAAAATAGAGGCGAACTGGCAGAACCGCTCCAACTACTACGGGCAGGTGACCGTCGGCGCTCGCCTCGTCTACACCTACCAGCGCAAGGCAACCATCAAGCACGAGATAGTCCCCTTCCGCCTCGACTACAACATCCTGATGCACACGACCGCCCGCTTCGACTCCATCGTGGACAACAACCAAGCCCTCTACGTCTCCCTGCGCAACCAGTTCGTCCCCTCCGCCCAGTACACTCTCTCGATGACCAACAGCCCCACAGCCCGCAACCCACGCACGTTCACCCTCGTGGTCAAGGAGGCGGGCAACATCACCAGCGGCATCTACAAGCTCTTCGGGCAGGACTGGAAGAAGGAGGGCAAGCACCTCTTCGGCGTGCCCTTCGCACAGTTCCTCAAGGTGACGGCAGAGTACACCAACCAGTTCAAGATGGGGGCGACGAACACTTACCTCGTGGGACGTGTCTTCGGGGGCGTGGTACTGAGCTACGGCAACAGCACCGCCGCTCCTTACAGCGACCTCTTCTCTGTGGGCGGGGCGAACAGCATACGTGCCTTCGGGGTGAGGAGCATAGGCCCTGGCAGCTACAACCCCAAGGGCTCTGCCTACAGCTACATCGACGAGCTGGGCGACCTTAAGCTGGAGGCTAACCTTGAGTACCGCTTCCCCCTCGTGGCGAGCCTCTACGGCGCTCTCTTTGTGGACGCAGGCAACGTGTGGCTAATGAAGCCCGACGGCAGCCGAGAGGGAGGGTCGTTCAACATCCACACCTTCGGCAAGGAGCTGGCGCTTGGCACGGGCTTCGGCCTTCGCTACGACCTTGACTTCCTCGTCATCCGCTTCGACATAGGCGTGGGCATACACTCGCCCTACGACACTGGACGGGGGGGCTACTACAACATGACACGCTTCGGCAAGTCCCTTGGCTATCACCTTGCCGTAGGCTATCCGTTCTAACCGATTATTCACTACCTTTGTTCCCGCTAACCTACTTAACCAACCATTATAACTATGAAACCTACACTATTCCTACTCGCTGCCGGCATGGGCAGCCGTTACGGCGGGCTCAAGCAGCTCGACACACTCGGGCCTCAGGGGCAGAGCATCATGGACTACAGCATCTACGACGCCATCCAGGCTGGCTTCGGCAAGATCGTCTGGGTTATCAGGCGTGACTTCGAGGAGCAGTTCCGCACGCAGATACTCTCGAAGTACGAGGGGCACATCCCCTGCGAGCTCTGCTTCCAGAGCCTCGACGCACTGCCCGAGGGCTTCAGCGTGCCTGAGGGGAGGCAGAAGCCTTGGGGGACGAACCACGCCGTGCTTATGGGCAAGGGCGTGATACGGGAGCCCTTCGCCGTGCTTAACTGCGACGACTTCTACGACCGTGACGCTTTCCGTGTGATGGCTAAGTTCCTCTCAGAGCTGCCCGAGGGCAGTAAGGGGCGGTACGCAATGGTGGGCTTCCGTGTGGACAACACCCTCAGCGAGAGCGGCACAGTGAGCCGCGGCATCTGCGAGAACGACGAGAAGACCCACCACCTCACCTCCGTGGTAGAGCGCACGAAGATAGAGAGGCACGAGGGGCAGGTGCAGTACCTCGACGACAACGGCGAGTGGGTAAGCATCCCCGACACGACGCCCGTATCGATGAACTTCTGGGGCTTCACTCCCGACTACTTCGAGCACAGCGAGCAGTACTTCCGCCAGTTCCTGAGCGACCCCAGGAACATCAGCAACCTGAAGAGCGAGTTCTTCATCCCCTTGATGGTCGACCATCTGATAAAGACGGGGCAAGCCACCTGCGAGGTGCTGGACACCACAAGCAAGTGGTTCGGCGTAACCTACCCCGAGGACAGACCCGAGGTGGTAGCGAAGCTTGCGGAGCTGCACAAGCAGGGGCAGTATCCCGACAATATGTTCTGAGCCCTCCCGTCATAGGGCAACGGCAGAAGGGGCGCACAGCTTATGCGGTGCGCCCCTCTTCCGTACCGTCCGCGGTCGCTCCGACGGACCGACTTGGATCGCTCCGTCGGACCGACTTGAATCGCTCCGTCGGACCGATTGCGGAGCCTTCGGTACAGTCGTTGTGGCGAGTGTTCCGATGGGGTGGGGGAGGGTGTCAGCCTCGGAACTCGAGCAGTACGACGTTCTCGACGTGCTGCGTGTGGGGGAACATGTCCACGGGTTGCACCTTGTCGACGCGGTAGCTCTCAGAGAGGAGCGAGAGGTCCCTCGCCTGTGTGGCGGGGTTGCAGCTTACGTACACTATGCGCTGGGGACGGGCAAGGAGGATGGTCCGCACCACGTCGGCGTGCATGCCGGCGCGGGGAGGGTCGGTGATGATGACCTCTGGCCTGCCGTGCTCGCTGAGGAACTGTTGGCTGAGCACCTGCCTCGTGTCGCCCGCGAAGAAGAGGGTGTTGCCTATCCCGTTGATGCGGCTGTTCTCACGAGCGTCGTCTATAGCCTCGGCGACGCTCTCTATGCCTATCACCAGTCGAGCCTCCCGTGCAATGAAGTTGGCGATAGTGCCAGTGCCCGTGTAAAGGTCATAGACCAGCTCCGTGCCCGTGAGCGAGGCGAACTGGCGGACCACCTTGTAGAGCTCCAGCGCCTGCGAGGTGTTGGTCTGGTAGAAGCTCTTAGGCCCGACCTTGAAGCGCAGTCCCTCCATCCTGAGGAAGATGTGCGGCGAGCCGCTGAAGACGCTGACGGGCAGGTCGGAGAAGGTGTCGTTGCACTTCGTGTTGTTCACCCATAGCAGGGAGCTCAGCTCGGGGAAGGCGTCTCGCAGGTATTGGAGAAGGCTCGTCGCCTGCGCCTGCTCCTCAGGGCTGAGGATGCAGACTTGCAGGAGGAGCATCAGCTCGCCAGTGTTTGAGAGCCTGAGCATCAGTCCCCGCAGCAAGCCGCGGCGCTCCCTCGCGTCGTAGAACGAGAGGCTTGTCTGATGGGCGAAGTCCCTTATAGCGTTGCGCAGGCGGTTGTTGACGGGCGGCATAAGGTGGCACTCCTCGATGGGCAGTATCTTGTCCCAAGCACCCCCGGCGTGGAAGCCTATGCAGCCCTCCCCCTGAGGCAGGTTGCCCGTCTCCATCTCCTCCCTTGTGAGCCAACGCTTGTTGGAGCAGCCGAACTCCAGCTTGTTGCGGTACTCTCGTGTCTCCCTGCTCCCGAGGATGGGCAGGCACTGGGGCAGCTCCAGCTTGCCTATGCGCTCAAGGCAGTCAATGACTTGCCTCTGCTTCCAGCGGAGCTGCTCCTCGTAGGGGAGGCACTGCCACTTGCAGCCTCCGCACACCCCGAAGTGGGGGCAGAACGGCTCCGCCCTAAGCTCGCTCTTTCGGACGAAGCGCAGCACCTCCGCCTCGCAGTAGCCCTTCTTCTTCCTCACGATGCGCAGGTCTGCCACGTCCCCCGGCACTGCGTAAGGCACGAACACCACCATGCCCTCCACCCTGGCCAGCGCCTTGCCCTCTGCGGCGACGGCAACTATCTCCGCCCCCTCTATAATCCTTTGCCCCTTCATAACGCCTAATTTGGGGGCGAAGTTAATCAAAATAGCCTTTTCCCTTGGCGTTACGCCTTAAAAAGCCTACATTTGCGACTGCCGTGAGAGAACAAGAACCTACTTAATCACTTATAACTTAAACTAACCACATTATGGAGCAGAAGAGAGTTTATACCTTTGGTAACGGGCAGGCCCAAGGCAATGCCCAGATGCGTGAGGCTTTGGGTGGCAAGGGGGCTAACCTTGCCGAGATGAACCTGATTGGAGTGCCTGTGCCTCCTGGGTTCACCATCACCACCGACACTTGTAACGAGTACTACAAGGTGGGGCAGGAGAAGATCGTGGAGCTGCTTAGCGCAGACGTTAATGCGGCGGTGAAGCACATCGAGGAGCTTATGCACAGCAAGTTCGGCGACGTGAAGAACCCCTTGCTCGTGTCCGTCCGCTCTGGTGCCCGTGCCTCTATGCCGGGAATGATGGACACCATCCTTAACCTCGGGCTTAACGACGAGGTGGCTGAGGGTATGGTAGCGAAGACGCAGAACCCACACTTCGTCTACGACAGCTACCGCCGCTTCGTGCAGATGTACGGCGACGTGGTGCTGGGCATGAAGCCAGTGAACAAGGAGGACATCGACCCCTTCGAGGCTATCATCGAGAAGGTGAAGGAGGAGCAGGGCGTGGTGCTCGACAAGGACCTCAGCGTCGAGTCGCTGAAGAAGCTGGTGGGCTTGTTCAAGACCGCCATCAAGGAGCAGACGGGCAGCGACTTCCCCACCGACCCGATGGAGCAGCTGTGGGGAGCCATCTGCGCCGTGTTCCGCAGCTGGATGAACGAGCGTGCCATCCTCTACCGCAAGATTGAGGGCATACCCGACGAGTGGGGAACGGCAGTGTCAGTGATGGCTATGGTCTTCGGCAATATGGGCGACACCAGTGCAACGGGCGTTTGCTTCAGCCGTGACGCGGGCAACGGGGAGAACCTCTTCAACGGGGAGTACCTCATCAACGCTCAGGGCGAGGACGTGGTGGCAGGCATACGCACGCCGCAGCAGATAACCAAGATAGGCTCGCAGCGCTGGGCTCAGCGGGCAGGCGTTGACGAGGCGGAGCGCCTCTCGAAGTACCCCTCGATGGAGGAGGCTATGCCTGAGCTTTACGCTGAGCTGAACGCCCTGCAGGACAAGCTGGAGAAGCACTACAAGGATATGCAGGACATGGAGTTCACCGTGCAGGAGGGCAAGCTGTGGTTCCTTCAGACCCGCAACGGCAAGCGCACCGGCACAGCGATGGTGAAGATAGCGATGGACATGGTGCGTGAGGGCATCATCGACGAGAAGACCGCCTTGCTGCGCTGCGAGCCGCTTAAGCTCGACGAGCTGCTGCACCCCATTTTCGACAAGGAGGCTCTGAAGAAGGCGAAGGTCATCACGCAGGGGCTGCCCGCCTCCCCGGGGGCTGCCTGCGGTCAGATAGTCTTCCACGCCGACGACGCTCAGGAGTGGCACACCAACGGGCATAAGGTCATAATGGTGCGCATTGAGACCTCGCCCGAGGACCTTGCGGGAATGACCAGTGCCGAGGGCATCCTCACCGCCCGTGGCGGTATGACCTCCCACGCAGCCGTCGTTGCCCGTGGTATGGGCAAGTGCTGCGTCAGCGGTGCGGGGGCGATCAACGTCAACTACAAGGACAAGACCGTGGAGATAGAGGGCAAGGTGTACCACGAGGGCGACTTCATTTCCCTCAACGGCTCGACGGGGCAGGTGTACGCGGGCAAGGTGCCGACGAAGGTGGCTGAGCTTAGCGGCGACTTCAAGACGCTGATGGACCTCTGCGACAAGTACACCCGGATGGACGTGCGCACCAACGCCGACACTCCGCACGACGCTGAGATGGCTCGTGCCTTCGGCGCAAAGGGCATCGGGCTTACCCGCACGGAGCACATGTTCTTCGAGGACCAGAAGATAGTGGCTATGCGTGAGATGATACTTGCCGAGAATGTTGAGGGCAGGGAGAAGGCTCTTGCCAAGCTCTTGCCCTACCAGCGCAGCGACTTCTACGGCATCCTCAAGGCAATGGACGGGCTGCCAGTGAACATCCGCCTGCTCGACCCTCCCTTGCACGAGTTCGTGCCCCACGACCTTGAGGGGCAGCAGATTGTGGCGCAGGAGATGGGCGTGAGCGTGCAGCTCATACAGAAGCGTGTCGCCTCCCTCTCAGAGAACAACCCGATGCTCGGTCACCGTGGCTGCCGCCTCGGCATAACGTTCCCCGAGATAACGGCTATGCAGACCCGCGCCATCCTCGGGGCCGCCTGCCAGCTCAAGAAGGAAGGCTACGACCCGAAGCCCGAGATAATGGTGCCGCTCGTGGGCATCCTCTACGAGTTCAAGCAGCAGAAGGAGATAATCACAAGGGAGGCCGAGAAGGTGTTCAAGGACGAGGGCATACGCCTCGACTTCGAGATTGGCACGATGATAGAGACACCGCGTGCCGCCCTTACCGCCAACCGCATCGCAACGGAGGCTGAGTACTTCTCCTTCGGCACGAACGACCTCACGCAGATGACCTTCGGATACTCCCGCGACGACATCGCAAGCTTCCTGCCAACGTACTTGGAGAAGAAGATACTGCGAGTAGACCCGTTCCAGGTGCTTGACCGCAACGGCGTTGGGCAGCTCATCCGTATGGCCGTTGAGAAGGGACGCTCGGTTCGCCCGGGCATGCGTATGGGCATCTGCGGAGAGCACGGGGGAGAGCCTACCTCCGTCAAGTTCTGCGCCCGCATCGGGATGAACTACGCCTCCTGCTCGCCCTTCCGTGTGCCGATAGCAAGGCTGGCGGCGGCGCAGGCAGCCATCGAAGAGGTGAACTAAACCACTCAGATAACACAGACTATAGGCCACGGGCTTCCTTCTTGGAGGCCCGTGGCTTTCTCTTTTATGCCCCTGCGGCTCTTCGCCGCCACGACTGTATAGGGGAAGCCGAAATGCACTCAATGAGTGGACCAGAGTCTACTCAATGAGTGGACCACAATGCACTCAATGAGTGCATTTCGGTCTCTATTATACAGGCGTGGCGGAAACTGCCCGCTGGCGACGGCGGCGGTTAAACCTCGGGGCCGCTCGCGTGTCGTAGTGACGGGTTAACAGCCGTATTACACAGGATATGAAGAACATACTTATCACCCTTTGCCTCGTCTCGCTAAGCACAGCGGCAATGGCTCAGGGACTTCCGAAGGAGAAGCTTAACCAGACGATGGCCCGCTACTACGAGGGCTGCCTTCTGCTGCGTGAGGGCATTGAGCAGAAGAACTCAGAGAAGGTGGACGAGGCTTGCTCTTGCCTCGACGAGAGCAAGAGCCACGTGGACCGCCTTGAGCTTGCAAGGCTTCAGCTCCAGCCAGTTGAGGTGGCGGACACCGCCTCGATGAAGGGGCACGTCTACTACAACGGGGCTTACGCCGCCTGCGTCTACAACCAGATGGAGAGCCAGTACGAGGACCGTGTGGAGGCGCTGCGGGGAGCGGAGGCGGGCGACGAGGAGAACCCCTGCTCCGTCTGCCACGTTGCCCTCAAGGCGAAGGGCAAGGCGACGTACGCCTTGGCAGTGGGAGGCGAGTGCCAGATGTTCACCGTGGCTGAGCCCGAGGGCAGGGTGGCGCTTAGCGTCGCCTGCGAGGGGAGCGGAGAGACGCTGAAGGGCGAGGCGTACGAGGGCGGAGCCGTCTCCTACGTGGAGTGGACACAGCCCGACGGCTCGGGCTTAGCCTATATCACGCTGGAGAACCTCTCGGACCGTGAGATAAGCGTAGCCATAGCCTCCAACTAAGCCATGCCCCTCCGCCTTCTGCTTTGCCTACTGCTCTGCCTGCCCATCGTGGGTTATGCCCAAGGCGACGGGCAGCTGGACAGCATCCGAAGCCTGCTCGGCAAGGCAGACTACGGTGCAGCCCTCGACTCCTGCCAGTCGGCGCTAAGGCAGATTGAGGGCAACACGAGGCAGAGGCGCAAGCAAGCCACGCTCCAGTACTACGCAGGGGTGAGCCTGAAGGGCTTGGGCAGGTACGCCAAGGCGGACGAGATGTACGGCAAGGCGCTCGAGCAGGCTAAGTACAACGAGGACACCCTCAGCGTCTGCCTCTACAGCTACAGCTACGCCAACCTTCTGATGCTCTCGGGCAGCTACCGCAAGGCTATCGGGCTGCTCGAGGCAATGCCTGCGGGCACTCGCTACGACGGGCAGCGGCTCTTGACGCTCTCTTCCTTATATTATATGCGTGACGAGGAGGGCGACAGGGAGAAGGCGCTGGCGTACGTCAATGAGTACCTCTCTACGCATAGCCCCGGGGAGGCAGACTATGCCGTGGCGCTGCAAGACCGTGGCTTCATCCTCTGGGGCGGGGGAGAGCTGGAGGAGGCAAGGCGGGACATCAGCGAGGCTCTAAGCCTTGAGCATCCGCCCACACGCTATGTCGTACTTGGCAACCTCGCTATGGTGGAGGCTGACCTCGGGGACTTCCCCTCGGCTCTTAGGCACATAGACGAAGCCTTGCAAGGGCAGGGCGGCACGCCTCAGCACCCTGACTACCTCGTCTCCCTCCGCAAGAAGGCGCTGATACTGCTTAAGGCGGGAGAGAGGGAGCAGGCGCTGAGCCTCTACCGCACCTACTTCGAGGCGGAGAGGCGGCAGCTGGAGGAAGCCTTCGCCAAGACGAAGGACAACGAGTTCCGCCTCAACTACTGGTACTCGCAGAAGCCGCACGTCTCGGAGGTGTTCCAGCTTGAGGACACCGCCCCCGCCTTCCTCTACGACGTTGCCCTCTACCGGCGGCAGATGGCTCTGCTCCCCACGGGCTGTGCCGACATCGCCAAGGAGACCGGCGCAAGCCTCGCTGAGCTTAGGAAGGCATTGAAGCCCAACGAGGCTGCCATTGAGTTCGTTTGCTACTACGACGACACTGCCAAGGACACCATCTACGCCGCCCTCGTAGCCTCGCCCAAGGCTTCCCCCAAGTACGTGTACCTCTTAACTAAGAAGGAGCTGCACGGCTACCTCCTATCAGACGGAACGGAACTGGAGGAAGCGGTGTGCTCTTCGTCGGCAGGGCTGAAGAACCTTATCTATACAGATAGCACACTGGCTCGCAAGGTGTGGAAGCCCCTCCTCGAGGCTCTGCCCTCCAGCTGCTCCACCATCTACTTCGCCCCCGACGGCATCCTTCAGATGCTCGCCATAGAGAGCCTGCCTTACGCCCCGCTCAAGGGCAAGGACGCGCGAAGGCTTACCTCAACCGCCAACCTCATCAGCCGCAGCTCAGCTGTAAAGCGAGGCAGGAAGCGGGTGCTCGTGATAGGAGGCGTTGACTACGACGCTGCCGACGGTGAGGCACTGGCTGAAGGAGAGGAGACCAACCACCTCGCCTACGACTATATGAAGGATGAGTTCGGGCTTGATGTCTCGAAGGGGGCATTCTCCTACCTCCAAGGCAGCAAGGCGGAGGCGGACTCCATCCTCAGCAAGCTGCCCGACGCTGAGGGCAGTGAGGAGGGACACAGCTCGGAGTACTACCTTAAGCGCAGCTTAGGGCAGTATGACATTGTGCATCTCTCCACCCACGGGTACAGCCTTAAGGTGAACGTGGGAAGGAATTCGCTTATGCAGGGCGACAGCCTAATGGCGGACAAGACCTTGCTTGCCTCGGGCATTGCCCTTCGTGGCGCTAACGTGGCAGGGAAGGCGGGCGAGAAGGAGGACGGACTGCTCTCCGCCCGTGAGCTTTGCGACCTCGACAGCCTCGAGGGTGTGGAGCTTGTGGTGCTCTCAGCCTGCCAGACGGCTCAGGGGGTTGTGAGCGACGAGGGTCCCGCAGGGGTGGTGCGAGGCTTGAAGAAGGCAGGCGTTAAGACAATAATGGCGACGCTCTGGCCAGTGGACGACACTGCCACCTCGCTCTTTATGAACGCCTTCTACGATGCCTTGCAGACCAAAGGCGCAACGAAGCACGAAGCCTTCCTCAAGGCGCAGGAGGCGGTTAGGAGCTTCACCGTCTCCCGCCCCGCTATGCGCTTCTCCCCACGCACTCTCAGCCACCAGCCCGACAGAGGGGCTGCCCTTACGCTCTCGCAGCCTTACGCCTCGCCCTACTACTGGGCACCGTTCATTATGATAGACGACCTATAAACAACACCGATATGAAAGCAAGACCTTTACTAATGCTTGCCACGCTTTGCGCCGCTCTCTCCTCTCAGGCTCAGAACGCCCCTCAGGGTGGAGGCGGAGGAGGAACGCAAGCGGGCAGCGGGCAGCGAACGTTCGAGATCATTGTCAAGGAGGACGCTGAACAAACCAACACCCGAGATATCAACTGGGAAACCCAGCAGAGGGGGTTCCTCAGCTTCGGCTCTAATATGTTCTCGCTCTACCGCACCGCCGTTGCCGAGAAGTTCAGCAACTCGTCCACCAACATCATCAGCCAGGGCATCAACTTCCTCTACCAGAAGCTCGCCAGCCACCGACAGGACTGGATGCAGGCAGTGCAGAAGGAGTGCACCTACACCAAGAACCTCGCAATGCAAACCGAGGTGGTGGACTTCTACCGTGAGCCCTCCACCTACGGTGCCCTCGACCCCACGGGCATCGTCTTCACTGGCTTCGGCTGCCGACAGTACACCACGGGTGAGGCTTCCTCCCAGACGGGGCAGCCAACTGCGGTAGGCGGAGGGCAGCAAGGAGCGACACCTCCTCAAGGGGGCGGTAAGGCTGAGGGCACGCCCTCCGACACCGTGCCTGTCTTCTACATCTTTTGCAACCTGCTCACCGACGACCTCGGCCAGATGCACATCATTAACCACGGCAAGTTCATGGTGGAGGTAGACTCCATCTACTTCAACCCCTTCGCCTGCAACCTGCCCAACGACAGCACCGCCGCCAATGGCACAGGCCACATCGACTTCGACTTCCACAAGCGCAAGGATCTCGTCTTCACCCTCACCGCCAACATCACCTCCTCCTGGATGAACGAGGCGATACAGGTCTATCGGGACGTCCCCCTCGGCGAGTTCAAGGTGACGGTAAGGATAGACTCGGCAGCCCTCAACAAGGCTGGGGTCTTCACCTACGACCGCAACCACGAGGACTCCAAGAAGGCGAAGGAGAAGTACATCTCGGTGGAGGGCGAGAGCTTCATCGTGCCTCGCTCGTACGTCGGTATGAAGGACACCATCTCCTACGCCAGCCTCTGGGGCACTGGGCAGTACAAGATTAATATGGTGGTGAGCGAGTCGTGCAGCATCAACCAGGAATTCTACTTGGAGAAGCAGGACAGCGCCGCCACTAAGCAGATGGCTCAGGGAGACAGCAAGCAGGGCAAGAAGCAGAAGAAGCAGAAGCAGAAGTGGAACGACGAGTGGAAGAAGGAGTGGAAGATAATCAAGGCTCGGCAGCACTCCTCCTCGTTCTGGGACACCGTGAAGGAGCAGGTCGTCAGCGAGTGGAGGGGCAACGAGTGGATTACCACCATCATAGAGCCCGCGTCATCCTCCATCATCTCGGGTGTCACCGAGACGCTTGGGGGTGACAGCTCCACAGGAGGCGGAGGCATGGGGCAGGGCGGCTCCCAGAATGGCGGCACTGGAACGCCTCAGGGAACGGCAGGCCCACACTGATCCCACCCTTATCTTATATAATATAGCATAGCCAGCCGCGGCCCCTTGCCACGGCTGGCTTTCTTTATGCCCATACGCCACGGGCCGCGACGACTCACAGTGAGGCTCCGTTGCGCCTATACGCTACCCGTCAGGCAACCCATTGCGATGGGTTCAAGACAACCCATTGCGATGGGTTCCGGGCAACCCATTGCGATGGGTTGTGTGAAGGGTGTTATATAGGCTTCACGGTCCCTACGGTATAGGCTCCGCGGCGCCTCTTAGCCAATCGCCGCGGCTTTCGCTTGCTTCTTGCCCTCGTTCTCCTTACTTTTGTAAGCATATAAGTAACAGTCACCATGAAGAAGATACTCTTTGCTATTCTGTCGATACTTGCTTGTATGCAGTGGAGATGCCACTCTGCGGAAAGCGACGGCCTCTCCGTGTCCACCTATCAGACAGTTGTTGGGGAGCTGCTGCAGCCAGATGAGATATTCATCCAGTTCCGTGATGTGTATGTGAATGCCTATGAGTACGTGGCTATTGTGGTCGACCCCGAAGCCGACAACACGGTGGTGACCTATCTGTTTGAGAGCAGTAGTCTACATCCCTTCGCCCGTGAGGACTGCACCAACGCACGCCTTGGGCAGTTGGTGTGGGGACCTTTGCAAGAAGCTGTGCAAGGGAAGAGGAACATCTATTTCTCAGCCTCAGGCGAGCTGTATAATTACCCTATCGAATATCTGCTAGCCCCCGATGACACCTCTATGCAGATGAACGAGGAGTTCAACATGTACCGCTTGTCGGGCATAGAGCAGCTTGCAAGGTGTGGTGTCGAGGATGTGCGACAGAGAAAGGCGGTGGTGTTTGGTGGCTTGGAGTTCGACAATAATGCATACGACACAGACACAGAGAGCAGTGACTTGCTGGCTTTCCGTGGTGCGTTGTCGTATCCCCAAGAGCTCCCGCAAACGCAGGAGGAGGTAACATACATCGACTCTCTACTCAGGCAGAAGAACGTGCTTGTCTCCCTGCAGACGGGAAAGAGCGGAGGGAAGGAAGCCTTCAGCGAGGTGGCTCAAAGCGACATCAGCCTGCTGCACCTGGCTACCCACGGAAGCTATGACCCCAACCTCCACGTGACGGACGAGAGCCAACTGAAGAAATGGATGTTGAGCAGGACAGCGATCTACCTCTCGGGTGACTACAACCAATACTCGTCCCAGGCGGAAAGCGGGCTTGTCACTGGCAGGGATATTGCCTCAATGGACTTGGATAACCTTGGTCTTGTGGTGCTGTCTGCTTGTCAGACAGGGCTTGGCGATGTGTTCGAGGGCAAGCAATACGGTTTGCCCACCGCCTTCAAGGAAGCAGAGGCGAAATCAATACTCGGCTCTCTTTGGCAGGTAGACGACGATGCCACAAAGCTGCTTATGATACGCTTCTATTCTAATCTGACGAGCGGTCTCGACAAGCTTGAGGCACTGAAGGAAGCCCAGTCCTTCGTGCGTAACTACGAAAGGTCTACCGATAAGGCAGGAGGCTACGAGCGACCCTATGCGGAACCTGTCTTCTGGGCTGCGTTCGTGATGCTGGATGCCAACAAGACGCTTTATAAGCCAGTCTCTCAGGTGGCTCTCGACTTCATCAAGCAGTTCAGGGACGAGAACCTCTTAGGCTCTTTCGTGGAGCAGGATGTGGAGGACTGGCAGAAATACAAGGGTCTGCTCCAGCCGGAGGATGCCCTCATCTACTTCTACAACTACACGCTTGTCTCAGGCGAGGATGAGTATGTGGCACTGATCTACTCGCCCGAATGCCCGGACGGCAAGATAGTTCCTGTGTATAGAGGTGCTGGGCAAGGCATAGGTCGGCTACCGCTGTGGGATGATGATGATGAGCAATGGTGGGGTCTCGCAGACACGATATATGCAAGGCTTGAACCTCATATCTCTGGTAAGACCCGCATCTTCTTCCGCCCGACGGGGATGTTTAACAGCCTGCCCATAGAGAACCTTCTGGAGTGCGTCCACCCTGATTTGTCATTCTATCGCATATCGTCAGGCGAGTCGCTGAAGTTTCTTGCGGAGGAGCGGAGGCAGCCAACCTCTGCCTTGCTCGTTGGCGGACTGGATTACACGTACGGAGAGAAGGAGCTTTTGCCCTCTGAGGGAACACTGTGTTCGCCAGGTGTGGTCTATAAGGGGCTTTTGCCATTGCCACAAACTAAGAGGGAAGTAGAGAATGCCGATTCTATCTTAAGGCTTTATATGAATGACGTGGTGTTGTTGGAGGAACGAGACGCGACGGAGAATAAGCTGAGGGGCATTCTCTCAGAACGACAGTTCGATATTATGTATTTTGCCACTCAAGGAGGCAATCTTAGGCTTGAAGATTTGCTAAGGCATAAACCGGGGAAGAGGATAATGCACGTGAAGCCCCACCCCTCACTTAGGGAGAATTTGTTGGAATGTGGCTTTGTCGCATTATCGTGTGCCAATATAAATGTATCAGCAGAACCAGAGGCTGACGAGGATAACATCCTTTCTGCGTTGGAGGTTTCCCAGATGGATCTTGGCAATACGGATTTGGTGGTTCTCGCCACGTCATCTTCTCTTTCCAGTGCTTCCACGTCATGCCAGACGTTCGGCTTGGCTTACGCTTTCAGGCAGGCTGGAGTCAAATCTATTATGGCGACAACGGATAATGTTTCAGATTATGCTACTCAAATGCTAATAACAGAGTTCTATCGGCAGTGGGCATCAGGGAAAAGCAAACACGATGCGCTGCGAGCGGCACAGGAGTATGTTCGCGACGTGGAGGATGGCAGATATGCGGACATAGAGTATTGGGCAGCCTTTGTCCTTATGGATGCCATCAATTAATGTTCCGTCTCACTCCATCAGCACGAAGGGAGCCCAGTAGTAGGGCTCGGGGTATTGGGAGCGCACCTTGCTGACTGCCTCTTGGAGGGCTGCCTGCTTGGTGTTGCCGCTAAGCCACGAGCGGTAGAACTCCTGCATCAGCAGGGAGGTGGACTTGTCGCTCACGCTCCACAGGCTGACGAGCATCGACCCTACTCCCGCCTGCATGAAGCCTCGGGGCAAGCCGAACACTCCCTCGAAGCTGTAGTTGCCCAGGGCGGTGACGCAGGCGGAGAGCACCACGAGCTGGGTGCCGTGCAGGTTGAGCCTCCCCACCTCGTCGGCGGTCAGTATGCCGTCCTTGTCCTCCTCGCTGCTCTCTCCCCTCCACGCTGACTCTGCGTTGCTGAAAGCCACCCCTGCCCGTCGCATCGCAAGGTAGGAGTTCTGCATATTGTTGCTGTAGTAGGGGATGCCTGTCAGGTCGACATCATTGGAGAGGTAGAAGCCGTGCGTGGCGAGGTGGATTACGTCGGGGCTGCTTGCGGACAGCTGCCTGAACGTGTCCTCGGAGGCTTCGCTCCCCGTCCTGAGGGTGATGTGTCCTTTGAGCTGCTTCTGCCCCTCCATTTCCGAGGCTATGCTCTTCACCTCCGCCCCCGTGTTAGAGAGGTAGGGGAAGTGGTCTCGTTTCGCCCCTCTTGAGTCGCTGAAGTCGTCGATGGCGAGGCTCTCTTCCAGTCCCCTTGTGCTTGCCTCGCCGTTGGAGGCAAGCAGAGCCTGAGTGTCGGAGTAGAACATATCGCCCATCAACAGAGCGGACGATGGCTGCCTCTCCTCGCTTGGGCGCAGTATCTTGGCGGTGGTGGTGAGCTGACAGAGGGTGTACTTGTCCGTCAGGTAGCCGCCTGAGGGCAGGCTGAAGGCGGCGAAGGCGAGGCTGTTGAACACTCCCGACGTGGCAAGGTAGACGGTCTTCACCCCGTCGAGCCGCTCCTCTATGGGCTGCCAAAGCATGGAGTAGAGGTCGAGCGCACGGTCGTTATAGAGCATCATTGCGAGCTGCTCCGACTTCTTCGCCCCAAGGCTCTGCAGGCTCAGCATAAGGCTGTCTGTCCTTATCAGCCTAACCGCCGAGGGGGCTTTGCTGTCGCTCCTTAGCACGAGAGCCATCACGTAGTTGGCTGAACCCACGAACTCGATGGCAGCCTCGTCGGGCGATAGCTTGTCCCTTATCTGCTGCCACGTCACGTCCGCCAAGTCCTCCTGCCTGTACTGTTCTGTAGCCTGAAGTAGCCTCTGCTCAAGGGTGTTAAGCTTGAACTGCAAGTCCGACAGCTGCTTGCCTTTGCCCGTGTCGCTGAAGTCCTCTGTCTCCATCGGCAGGCTTCTCATCTGCGCCTGCAAGAGGCTGAGGCTGTCAGCCATAGCTATGAGTTCCTTGTCGCCAGAGCTTGCTATCAGCTGCTTAGTCCGTACCTGCGAGCGGAGCTGCATACCAGTGCGATACAGCACAGCATCGTACACCTCTCCCGCCAGTTCCTCGGGCATATACTCCAACAGCTCGGCAAGCAGAGCGGCAGGGTCGTTGTAGGTGTCTAAGAAGTTATTCTGCTCCCTCTCCGTCATCAGCTGGAAGTTGCCGTCCATTATCTCCTTAAGGCAGATGTAGCAAAGGCGGGCGTATTTGAGTTGCTCTTGCCTGTTGCCCTGCTCTCGGTAGAAGTTGAGTATCCTTACCAAGATGAGCAGCCTGGTGCCTGCGGGGGGCGAGGGCAGCTCCATCAGCTTCCTGTAAGCCGTGTCCAGTGCCTTGCGCCCCTGTTGGTTCTTGCCCTGCGAGCAGTAGAAGTCGCATAGCTCCACTTGGGCGTTTATGAAGGACAATGCGCTTGCTCCCTCCATCGCCTCGCAGTACATCTCCATATAGTGTTGGGCTGTGGGGATGTCTTGCTTCACGAAGAAGTAGTAGTGGCCGAGGCTTTGCAGCCAAGTCGAGTACGAGTCCATCTTGCGGTACTGCTCGTTGTTGCGGAACGACTGGTTGATGGCTTCGATAATGTCGGAGCTACCTTCGGCAAAGTCAATGACCTCGCTGCTCTGCATGCTTGCTAACATCACTGGGTTCTCTGTCTCAAGGTCGTCGTGCAGGCGTGTCAGCGTTGCCGAGATCTCGAAGCATTCGGCAAGAGCCTGTACCACGTAGCTCATAAGGAACAGCTCGCTGTAGCCGCTTTGGGCGTAGAGGCTCTGCGTCATCTGCGATATAGTCGTGAGATACCTGCTTGTTTGCGTGAAGTCGTTGTTGCTTGAGCCGCTTATCAGATAGTAGCAGTTCCACAGGAAGCCGAGCATCTCGGGCGTTTGGTTGGCAGGGCTGTCGAGGTCTATCAGACTGAGCTGCCCGGAGAGGATGCGCTGAGCGTTCACCTTGTCGTCGAGGGCGTTGTATAGGATGTTAGCCTTTGCCAAGAGCATGTCGCTAAACTGCTTGTCAAACTGCCCTCCTGAGAGTATGTCGTTCACCTCCATCCCTCGGTCAAGCATCTCCACGGCTTCCTCAAATCTGCCTGTCTCGCTCAGATAGCCCGCTGCCAGTTGGTAGTTGCCGACTAAGAAGTTAAGCGTGTCAGTGTCTGCGTTGAGGCAGTCCAACGCTTGGTTGAATAGTTCCTCTCGTTCCTGTTGGCTGCCCCCATTCTGTCCCAGTATTGCGTTCAGTTGCAGGAGGTAAAAGGAGCGCTGCGAGAGCGGCGTGTCGTCGTTGATGCTGTCAATCAGCTGTCTGCAAAGATTCTCGGCAAGCTCGTAGTCGCCTGCTGTGTAGGCGTAGTCGGCATAGTCGCTCAGCACACCGCGGAAGTCCTTTCCGCAGGCTTTCATCTCCGCTATCAGCTCAGGGTAGAGCGTGGCGGGAGTGTCGGGGTCGGGCGTGATAGCGATGAGGTTCTTTCGCTCTGTGAGATAGACGGTGGAGGTGTCTCCGTAGAGAGCCTTAGCGTCAGCGCACACCGCCTCTTGAGCCTCTGCCGCCAGTTTGAGGTTGCCTTTCTGAAAGTAGTTGTCCTCAGTTATCCGTCTGCCGAGCGACAGGGACAGGGGAGAGGCGTTGTGGTTGAGGCGGTAGAGATTGTACGCCAGTTCCGTCTCCTGCGCTGCCCTTTCGGGGAGGATGTTCACGAGGTAACTGTAGAGTGAGTTAAGCAGGAAGGCTCTTTTCAGAGGCTCGTTGGCATAAAGTCGCTCGAAGAGGTCGTCTATATAATCAAGCATGTCGGTGGCTCGCTGTGGATAAGCGTTGGCGTATATAAGGATACAGAGGGTCACGGAGTTTATGTAGGCATAGCTGCCTTCCCCAAGGCATTCCTTGAGGTCGCTGACAAACTGTGGCACTGCTATCGCTTCGAACAAGCTTTCCCCTGCGGTCAGTTTGCTTGTCCACAGCCCGAGGCGTGTTTCCATTTGTGCCACTGAACCCTTGGGATAGTACGCTTCCATATACTGCTTGAACAGGTCGGCTACGTCGATGTTCTCCTCTTTTGCCGGGAAGTTGTTCACGAGAAAGCTCAGGCGCTCGTTGTCCACGGCTATCTTCTCGGGATGTCCTTCTGTGAACAGCTCCGAGTAAAGGTCAAGGGACTTCTCGAAGTAGTCGTATGCGTTGGAGACCATACCGCCAGCCAGGCTTTGGTATGGTGTCTCGCTGTTAGTGCCAAGTCGCTCCCTCACCTCGATAGACTCTGCTGCGAAGCTCATCCCCGCTATTGCTTTGCCAGTGATGTAGTAGAGATACGCCCTTGTGCGGCTCACCTCCTTGTCGTCAAGGGGGTAGAGTTGCAGCACATCCTTCTCAGTGGTCAGCAGTGTGTCGTAGTATCTTGGGTCGTCCACGAACTGCTCCCACTGCATATAGCTCGCCATCTCCAGCCTCACGATGCAGAGTAGCGCCCTCGCCTCACGTGTGGGCTTCTTGCTTATCGCCTCCTCAAGTGTCTTTATCAGTTCGCCCGCCTGCTCGGTGACATTCTGCATTTGGCTTATGCAGTCAAGCGCAAGGAAGCGGCACCATCCCGTTGTCTCGTTCAACTTCCCGAGGCGGCTTTCGGCGGCGTCCGCCACCGCTATCAGTGCGGTTATGCTTGCGTGGAACAGCCTGTCAGGCTCGCCGCTGTCAAGCCACGTCACATAGTCGTTCAGCTCAGGCACTATCCTTGAGGTAGCCACCAGCAAAGCTCTTGCCTCAGGCTCTCTCAGCTCGTCGGAGATGGCGAAGGCAGCCTCTTTGAGCAGCTCCTCCTCCGTGAGGTCTTCCGCTTTGGGGTAATGCTGGCTCATCCACTGGCGGTGGGCGAGGATGAGTTGCATGGCGTTCTCCGCCCGGCAGGGGATGAGGCAGAGCAGGAGGGAAAAGAGCAGGGCTGTCAGTCGGTAAATCATGGCGCTTCTTGTAGCTTAGCACAAAAGTAGCTAAATTCGCGCTAACCAATAGGCTTCTACTATGAAATTCGTAAGACAAAGCATCCCGTTCCTTTCGCTCCTCGTCGCGCTCTCGCTCGCCCCTTTCCGCAAGGCGGAGGCGCACTCCTTCGAGGCGGGCGACGGCATGTTCCTGCTTGACGGCAAGCCCTTCGTGGTGAAGGCGGCGGAGGTGCATTACCCCCGCATACCGCGCCCCTATTGGGAGCAGCGCATAAGGATGTGCAAGGCGCTGGGGATGAACACGCTCTGCATCTACATCTTCTGGAACGCCCACGAGCAAGAGGAGGGCGTGTTCGACTTCACTGGCAACAACGACATCCGTGCCTTCGTCAAGCTCGCCCAGAAGGAGGGGATGTACGTCATCCTTCGCCCCGGCCCGTACGTCTGCGCCGAGTGGGAGATGGGTGGCTTGCCTTGGTGGCTGCTGAAGAAGAAGGACATAAGCCTGCGCGAGCAAGACCCTTACTTCATGGAGCGGTTGGAGCTGTTCGAGGCGAAAGTAGGCGAGCAGCTCTCCGACCTGACCATCGAGAAGGGCGGTCCGATAATAATGGTGCAAGTGGAGAACGAGTACGGCTCTTACGGCGAGGACAAGGAGTACGTCTCGGCTGTGCGGGACATCATACGCGGGAGCGGCTTCGACGGGGTGCAGCTCTTCCAGTGCGACTGGAGCAGCAACTTCACGAAGAATGCCCTCGACGACCTCCTTTGGACGATGAACTTCGGCACGGGGGCTAACGTGGACAACGAGTTCAAGCGGCTTAAGGAGCTGCGCCCCGACAGCCCGCTGATGTGCTCCGAGTTCTGGAGCGGCTGGTTCGACAAGTGGGGAGGCAGGCACGAGACACGCGGTGCGGAGGAGATGGTGAGCGGCATAAGGGATATGCTCGACCGCGGCATATCCTTCAGCCTCTATATGACGCACGGAGGCACGAACTGGGGGCATTGGGCAGGCGCCAACAGCCCCGGCTTCGCCCCCGACGTGACGAGCTACGACTACGACGCCCCCATCAACGAGGCGGGGCAGACCACCGACAAGTACTGGGAGCTGCGGCGGATGATGGCTGAGTACACGGACGGCAAGCTGCCGCCAGTGCCAAAGGAGTTCCCCGTCATCAGCATCCCCAAGATAGAGTTCAACGAGGTCGCTCCCCTCTACGACAACCTCGGCGAGGGCATCGAGAGCGTTGACACGAAGACCTTCGAGGAGCTCGGCCAAGGCTGGGGCTGCCTGCTCTACCGCACCACCGTGCCGCAGGACGTGCCGTCGGAGAGCGTCCTCACCGTCACCGAGGCGCACGACTATGCGCAGGTGTTCCTTAACCAACGCTTCATAGGCAAGATAGACCGCATCAATCACGAGACCTCCGTCGTGCTGCCGCAGCTCAAGGAGGGCGACGTGCTCGACATCTACGTGGAGGCTCTCGGCAGGATCAACTTCGGTAGTGCGATAAAGGACTTCAAGGGCATCACCGAGAAGGTGGAGCTGACGTACACGCTTCCCTCTCAGACCACTGTAACGATGAACCTTAAGGGCTGGGCTATTTTCCCCCTGCCTGACGACTACCAAAGGCAGAGGGATATGGCTTACGTCCCCCTGACCGAGGAGAACAAGGGCGTGCGAGGCAACTATCGGGCTACCTTCACGCTGGGCAAGGTGGGCGACACCTTCCTCAACCTCGAGACGTGGGGCAAGGGGCAGGTCTACGTGAACGGACACGCCATCGGGCGCTTCTGGCAGGTGGGGCCGCAGCAGACGCTCTACATGCCCGGCTGTTGGCTGAGGAAGGGGGAGAACGAGATAATAGTGACTGACGTCCTCGGCCCGACGGAGGCTGCCGTGGAGGGCTTGACGAAGCCCATCATCGACAAGCTGCAGCTCTCCGCGCCGCAGACGCACCGTCTGGAGGGGCAGACGCTCGACCTTTCGGGCGAGACTCCCGTGCAGGAGGGCAGCCTTGAGGCGGGCAACGGATGGCAGGAGGTGCGCTTCGCCTCCAACGCCACCGGCAGGTACGTCTGCATCGAGGCGCTCAACAGCCACTGGGACCGCGAGTACTGCTGCATCGCCGAGCTTTACCTGCTCGATGCCGACGGGCAGCGCCTTAGCCGAGAGCCGTGGCAGGTGGCTTACGCTGACGACGAGGACGTGACGAGCGGCAACAAGAACGCCGACAAGCTGTTCGACCTTCAGGAGAGCACCTACTGGAGCACCAACAAGGGCGTGCCCTATCCCCACGCCGTGGTCATCGACCTCGGGCAGGACAAGACCCTCAGCGGCTTCCAGATACTGCCCCGAATGGAGCAGGGAGCGCCCGAGAGCATCAAGGACTACCGCATATACGTCAGCTCAGAGCCGTTCAAGATGTAAAAAGGCAGCGGGGCGCTTGCCCGATGTCTCTTTTTTAGTATCTTTGCAGCTGCCTAAGGGCAATCGGGGTGTAGCGCAGTTGGTAGCGCACCTGGTTTGGGACCAGGGGGTCGCAAGTTCGAGCCTTGTCACCCCGACGATTTATAAGAAACACACATATCCGATGGAAGCTACAGCCAAGAGAGAGAATGCCTTGTCGATAGCCAATTGCTTTGTGAGCATAGCTAAGGAGAAGGGAGAGCCGATAAGGCTGCTCGGTCTCATTAAGCGTGTCTACATAGCGCATGGCTTCAGCCTTGCCATTTACAATGAACCACTTCTTGACAGACGGTTCGACAGGGTTGAGGCATGGCGGTATGGTCCCGTCATCCCCTCCGTCTACCATTCGTTCAAGCATTATAAGGATTCCCCCATTACGGAGGGAACGGTCATATTGAAGTGGAACGAAGATAAAAGCGAAGCTGTGTACGAGTCCCCCGAGGTGCGGAACGAGATGGCGAGGAGGATTGTGAAAATGGTATATGAGCGTTACCGCAATTGGAGCGACAGTGCGCTTGTCTCCCTCACGCATAGGGATGGCACGCCCTGGAGATGGTGCTACAAGGAGGGAGAGAATGCTGAGATCCCAGATTTCATTACCAAGGCCTTCTACCGCAAGGTGGTTGATAGCGAGATGAAGAGAGCTGGGTATGGAGGATAAGGAAAGGGAGATAGACATTCTCCAGAACGATAAAGCTCCTGAGGGAGATAAGTCTGAGGTTCTTCACAAGGAAGAGCTTTTCAGGTTGGCGGCGGAGAACTATTCCCAGCAGAATGAGATGCTGAGGGAGCGTCAGTCCAATCTCATCCAGGACAGAGAGCAGAGGAAGAAGTATGCCTCGCGTATCTTCTGGATGATATGCGTATATCTCGTCCTTATCCTCATTGTTGTCTTTTCGTGCGGATGGGGTCTTATGGCTCTGAACGATGGAGTGTTGATGATGCTCCTCGGCACTACCACAGCCAACGTCATAGGCCTATTTGCTATCGTCACCAAGTATTTGTTCCACCCGACTGTGGATAGTGCGAGTTACAATTCACGCTGAGTGGCATAAACTGGAAAGCCCTGTGTCACTTGTGGCTCGGCTCTCTTGGAGACACCCCGACACAGAGACAGAAATGAAGGCGAAAGCCAATCCCCTTATCTTGAGGCAGGGCGGAACTTCAGCCAGTCGCGGCTGAAGCGCCCGTATGCGTTTAGCCCCGACGAGTAGCCGAACAGCACACGCCTCAGGCGGTAGCTGCGGTAGTGGGACAGCACGCCAAGGAAGGAATTCACCGATGCGTCCATCCGTGCGTAGTCTGTGTAGCGGTTTGCCTTCAGCTTCTGGCGGATGCGCCTCAGTGAGTCGTTCGAGATATAGGTGCGGAAGGGCTTAATGTACGCGCCGAGGAACTGCACCCCGTGCCGCGCGTCCGCTATGTGAAGCTTCCTTTTGTTCAGGTTCAGGCGCAGGTTCTCGCTTAGGAACTCGTCTATCCGCGGCACGAGAGAGCGCAGCCACTCCCTGCTCTGCGCCACCACGTAGCAGTCGTCCACGTATCGCCCATAGTGTCGGCAGCCCAAGGTGCGCTTCATGAACTGGTCGAAGGCGTTCATGTAGACGTTGCTGAACAGCTGCGACGACAGGTTGCCTATGGGCAGCCCGCAGCCCGCGGCGGAGTGGAATATGCTCTTGTCTTTGGGCAGCTGCTCCCAGTCCTCTGGTTTTCCCAGCAGGCGGCAGTTCTCGGTGGGGTCGGTGTTCACGATGCTCTCCAGCAGATAGTCAGCGAACTCCATGTCTATCATCTCTCCCCACCGCTTCCCCTCTTTGTCCGAGGCGTGGCAGCTCATCTTGCCAAGCGTGTCGCGGCACAGCCCCAGCAATACCCCCCTGTCTATGTGCATGAAGTAGCCGCTTATGTCGAGCTTCATCACGTAGGCAGGGCGTGTGTGGTTGGCAGACACGCTGCGTATGTGGTGCCTCAGCCGCTCTATGCCATAGTGTGTGCCTCGTCCTTTTATGCAGCTGTAGCAGTCCGCCACGAAAGTTCGCTCGAACAGGCGGTGCGTGTAGTTGTAGAAAAGGTGGTGCACTATGCGGTCGCGGAAGTCGGCTGCGAACACCTCCCGCATCTTCGGGTCGTGGATTACGAAGCAGGTGGAGGGCAGCGGGCGGTACGAGCGTGAGTACAGCTCGTTGCGGAGGGTCACGAGGTTGTCCTCCAGCCGGTATTCAAACGTCAGCTGGTACGTCCTGCCCCTTTTGTGCCTCCTTGCGTCCTTGTAGGCGCGGTAGAGGTCGACGAGCAGCTGCTCCCGTGTTAACTTGAAAGGGCGGGCGGCGGAGGGAGGCGCGGATGGCGGTGTAAGTTCTGAAACGGCGCGGACGGAGAAGCCGTTGTTGCGGTTGTTGTTGTTCCGGTTGAAGTTGCCACTGTTGAAGTTGAGGTTGTACGCGTTCTGCGTATTGCTCTCGTTGGGTGTGGCACTCCAATAGTTGCCGTTCTCTCCAGCGTTGTTAAGCGACGTCCCGTTACGCCAGCCAGCGGCGGGAACGCTTCTTAGGCGGCCATCTATACTGCAAGGCGGCGAAGGGCATTCTTCCTGCGATTTGCCGCCAGGCTCACTCTTATTTACCATGTCTGTCTCCATCTATGGTCAGGTCGCCTCTCTTTAAGCATTGAATTTACTATGCGCTCTGCCGGCAGCCTTGGCCGCCGGCATTCCGGCTATGTCGTCGGCGCCTCCTCCCCGCGCCCGCTGTTTTGCTTGTTTGTCACGCTCTTCTCCCACGCTGCCATCTGCCTCGACATGTCCTGCGTGCGCTCCGCCAGCTCGGTGTACTTCCCCTCCGAGATGTGGCGCATGTCGCACAGCAGCCGCACATACACCTGCGCCTCCAGCAGAGTCTCCCGCATACGTGTTATTATCGGAGCCTTGTTCTTCGTGCGGTTGGCTCGGTATATCAGGATGATTATCTCCATCACCTTCGCCCTCAGGTCCGTGCCTATGGAGTAGCGGCAGTCCCGGGGCAGGTTGGGCAGCATCTTGCTCACCGACAGCAGCAGCGAGTAGGTTGCCTTGTAGATGGGCAGGTTTGTGTATATAGCCATCTCGCCTCACTGGTTTGACAGCAGCTTGCGAAGCTCGGAGAGGAACACCGCGCACTCCACCATCGACTTGCTCTCCAGCGGGTATTCCCTCAGCCGCCTCAGCACCTCGCGCTCAGCGTCAGCCCCAGCCATTGGCAGGGCGTTGTAGTCTCCCTTCGACGACTCCTCCGCCTGCACCGTGGCTTTCCACGTCTCGTAGGCCTCCTCCGCAGGTGTCTCTTCCGCCGTGAGACTTATGTCGAACCCGAAGTCGGTCTTGCTCGACGTGCGCTCGCCTATGTTGTTGAACAGGCTCTTCTCGGGGAAGCCTATATAGTAGACATCACGCTTCAGTGTCTTCACATACTTGCGCATCACCTTGTATTCCGCTATGCAGCAGCAGAACAGCCACGCCGAATGGTCGTACGCGCGGTAGAACTCACCTGACCTGACGAGACGGATGGTGCCTTGGGGAGCCGCCTCCTCAAACTTGATAGCTTCTGTGTACGTTGGCATAAAATCTCAAAAAAATCGACCCGCTTCGCGGGAATTCCAGCGTCGGGCTTTTAATGCCCGACGCTAATAAATCAAATGAATCAAATGAATCAAACACGCTTCGCTTTTCATTCTGAAACGGCGCGGACGGAGAAGCCGCCGTCGCGGCGGCTGTCGTTCCGGCGGAAGTAGCCACTGCTGAAGTTGAGGTTGTACGCGTTCTGCGTACTGCTCTCGTCGGGTGCGGCACTCCAATAGTAGCCGCTCCCTCCAGCGTAGCAAAGCGACGTCCCGTTACGCCAGCCAGCGGCGGGAAGGAAGATGCTGTTCCCGTTCGGTCCCGTAACCTTGTAGCCCGCGTGTCCGCCCACAGTTGTCCACGTGCGCTGGCACTTGTTTATCAGTTCGTCTATCTCGTTCGCTGTGGGCAGCCTCCACGTGCCGCCCCAGTTGGAGCACGCCGCGTCGTAGCTTGGGTCGCCCGCTATGCTGCCCATGCTCACATTATATGTCCTGCTGTTGTCCTCATCGTACGATGACTTCGTGCTTGTCTCTCCCCAGGCATAGTAGTTGCCATACTCCGAAGGAGAAGAAGCCCCAACGTTGCAGGTTGCCCACTTCACGCTCAGCCCCAGGTCGACATACTCGTGCCCGTTGATGTAGCCGCTGGTTGGCTTGCTCGTCTGTGTTGCGGTGGTCGTTGTCTGCGTTGTCTGCGTTGTCTGCGTGGCTTGTGTGGTCGTCTGGGTCTGCTGCTCGCTCTGCGTCTGCTGCTGTGGGGCAGGGGCTGCGACCTCTTCCTCCCGCTTCTTCTCAGGCTCTTGCGTCTCCTCCTCATCGGGCGCTATCACTTGGCTCGTGAGGCGGTCGGGGATTGCGACGGTGTCCACATACACCGTGTCCACCCTTGCAAGCTCCCCATCTGAGGGCTTGGGCTTGCGCAGCAGGACGGCAGCCGCCACTATGCCTATCGCCACAAGGCAAGCCACGGCTATCGTGACAGGGGAGAGGAGAGACTTCCCCTTGGGCTTGGGCGTAGGCTGCACTGGCTCCGCGGGCTTCGTCTCCACAGTCTCCGCCTCGGGCTCTGACACCACGCCCTCAGGAATATCGCTCACCACCTCCGCCACTATAGGCTCGTCACCGCCAAGCATGGTCTCCTCGCCCGTGGGGGCGTGACGGTTGAGCACCTCAAGCACCTCGGCCGCCGACTGCGGGCGGTCCACCATCATTGGAGCCATACACTTCTTAACCAGCTCGATAAGCCACTGGGAAACACCTTTGCCTTGCAGCTCGGCAGCGGGGAAGCCCTGGTTGAGGATGTGCGAGGCGTCTGGTGGACGCTGCCCGCTGAGCATCTTGAACATAGTGCCGCCCAAGGCATAGATGTCCATCGTCACGGGGAAGCCCTGCCCCTCCTGGTAGTCGCTCTGCTCGAGTGGCGCATAGCCCTTAGTGCCTTTTCCCACCATTGTGCTGCTCTCCGGCTCGCCGTTCTCGTCGTATTGCTTGGAGAGGCCGAAGTCAATCAGCACAGCGTGCCCGTCACGCAGCATGATGTTCAGCGGCTTGAGGTCGAGATGCAGCATGCCGTTCTTGTGCATGAACCCGAGGGCGGAGCATATCTCGCGGGCGTACTTCACGCACTCCTCCTCCTGGAGCCTTCCCCTTTGGGCGATATGGTCGTCGAGGCTGCCGCCGCTGATGTAGTCCATGGCGTAGTAGACAGTGCCGTTTGTCTCGAACGCCTCAAGCACCTTCACTATGTTCGGGTGCCTCAGCCGTGATAGGTTGCGAGCCTCGCGGACGAACTTCTTGCGGTAGTCCACGAACAAGCCGTTCTCGCTTCCGCTGGTCACCGAGGTGCCAGTGCGGCCGTTGATGTCGCGCATGAAGAACTCCTTCACGGCGACGTTGAGATCCAGCTCCCCCAACGCTCCTGGCACACGCATCGTTGCGAGGTAGGTGATGCCGAACGAGCCCTGCCCCAGTGCCCTCACTATCTTGTACTGGTATGATTTTCCCTGAAGCACCGCCCCCTGAGGCAGCCCCTTGATAATGTTCTCGCTCATATTCGTTATGTGTTTTCCCGTAAGCTATTTTCCGCAAAGTTAGGCAATTCTCCGCTTTCCTCAGAGACGGTGAGTGAAAAATATGGGGAAATGTTTTGCGGTGTTGGCTTAAAGGGCTACATTTGTGGTAGAGAAATGAGACACAGCCGCATCGGTTAGACTGGGATACTCATCAATAAACAAAATGAAACCGAGCAAGCTTCGCGCCACGATGGCGGGCCACGCTTCCCTGCAAGCAGGGTTGTAGCTCCTCAGAGGAGCCGGTGGATTACAGAAGGGCGCGGGCTCTCAAAACTTATCACTCGGAGTTTCATCACATCACCGGTGCGGCTTTTTTCGTGTCCGCAGGGCTGCCTTTCACGAGAATACCCCTGTCGTGAGAGGCTAAAGGCTTTCGAGCAGGGAGATGAAGTCCTTACGGTTCATCCCGATGTCTCGCATTATGTTCCTGACGATGAACTCAGGCACTGGCTCTTTGTGTGTTTGGAAGATCACTGGGCGTGTCATGCCTGCCTTGCTCCACTTCTCGTGTCCACCGCTCACACCGTCGAACGCAAGACCTGCCAACTGCAACACACGCCTCAGCTCGTCAAGCGTGATGTTCGACAGGTTTCTCATACGGACAACGGCACTCTTGCGGGGATGACCACCTTCTCGTAAGCGGTGCTGCCACCCAAGAGGCTGCGCACCTCCTTCTTCTTCAGCATCGAACTGAACGAGGGAGGGGTGAGGGTGGTCTTTCTCTTTCGCCACCCGTGGCTTGCGAGGTCGTCGAGAAGAGTGCCACGCTCCACACACCAGTCGATGTGCGCGCGGAGGCATTCGCAGAAATTTGCCACGGCTTCGTTAAAGTTGTCGCCCGAAGTGCTGATGTCGAGTGAGGGGCAGTAGGCTATGTGGTCACCGCCGTCAACGAAGACGTAGAACTCAAGCGAGAGACGGTACTCGGCAACGCCTGGGTACTCAGCCTTTGCGTCCAACACTAACTTGCTGCCTTTCGTCTTCATCTCTGTCCCTATGCTAGGGGCAAAGTTACGGAAAAAAGAGGCATCGCACAAGCATCCACGGCAAAACTGCTACAGAAGAGGGACGCGCCCTGCAAAGGATGCGCCCCTCGTGCTATGTTTCGAGTTGTCGTGGCTCTCTACTTCACCTTGTCCACCACCGCCTTGAAGGCTTCGGGGTGGTTGTATGCAAGTTCGGCGAGCACCTTGCGGTTGATCTCGATGCCTGCCTTGTGCAGCAAGCCCATCAGCTGCGAATAGTTCAGCCCCTCGAGCCTTGCGGCTGCGTTGATGCGCTGTATCCACAGAGCCCGGAAGGTGCGTTTTTTGTTCCTGCGGTCTCTGAATGCGTAGAGCAGCCCCTTCTCCCAGGTGTTCTTCGCTACTGTCCATACGTTTTTGCGCGCCCCGTAGTACCCGCGGGTAAGTTTGAGTATTTTCTTTCTCTTGGCGCGTGAAGCTACATGATTTACTGATCTTGGCATAGTTTCTTGTCGTTTAAGGGTTTAGCGAAGGTGCAGTAGGTCTCTCACCTGCCTGACGTTTGTGCGGTCGAGGATGGTGCTGCCTTGCAGGTTCTTCTTCTGTTTCTTCGTCTTCTTCGTGAGGATGTGGCTGTGGAAAGCGTGGTGACGCTTAATCTTGCCCGTTGCGGTGAGGCGGAATCTCTTCTTCGCCGACCCTTTCGTCTTTACTTTTGGCATTTTCTGTTTGTTGTTAGTTAGTTTATAATCAGTGGCGTGGCAACGCATAACCAAGGGCGTTGCGCACAACCTTTAGCGTTCAGTCATCAAAGTCCTCCCCTTCCACTTTCGGCACAGTGTATTCCTTCGGGGCTTTCTGCTGCTGGGCTTTCCTCTCCACCGAGGCGGCGGCTTTCTGTTGTTCTTCCTGCTTTCGCTGAGCCACGCTCTTCTTGGGGGAGATGAACATCGTCATCCGCTTGCCCTCAAGGGAAGGCATTGACTCCACTTTACCGTACTCCTCAAGGTCGGCTGCGAAGCGCAGCAGCAGCACCTCTCCCTGCTCCTTGAACAGTATGCTCCTGCCGCGGAAGAAGACGTAGGCTTTCACTCTGTCGCCCTCCAAGAGGAAGCCCTTGGCGTGCTTAAGCTTGAAATTGTAGTCGTGGTCGTCGGTCTGAGGCCCGAAGCGTATCTCCTTAACGTCCACCTTCACCTGCTTCTGCCTCATCTCCTTCTGCTTCCTCTTCTGCTGATACTGGAACTTGCTGTAGTCTATCAGCCTGCAAACGGGCGGGAATGCGTTCGGGGAGATCTCCACGAGGTCAACCCCCTTATGCTCTGCCATCTGTATGGCCCTGTATGTCGGCACCACCACGGTGTCCGGGCCTTCGCCCACTATCCTTACCTCCGCCGCCCTGATCTGTTCGTTAATGCGATACTGTTGTTGCTTCTTGTCGTCTTTCTTCATTTAATTAATGGAAACGGGTGCAAAGTTAGTGCAAACGAGAGCAATAAGCAAGGAAAAGCTTGGCTTTTCAGTTGCGTTTGCCGAGCGCAGCCTGACTTCGCTGAAGGCCAAGTTAGTACTTTTCCGTCATCTCCTTTACTTTCTCGTTTATTTTTTGTGCGAAGTCCTCAAATCCCATCGTTCCCTGCTCTCCGCCTCCCTGCTGGCGGAAGCTTACGGTGCGGTCGTTCATCTCCTTCTCTCCCACGATGAGCATATAAGGCACACGCTTAAGCTCGTTGTCCCTTATCTTGCGCCCAATCTTCTCGTTGCGGCTGTCCACGTAGCAGCGCACGTCACGGCGGTCGTAGTAGGCGGCAAGCTCCTCGGCGTAGTCGTTGTACTTCTCGCTCACGGGCAGGATAGCCACCTGGTCGGGGGCGAGCCAAAGGGGGAAGTGCCCAGCCGTGTGCTCGATGAGCACTGCGGTGAAGCGCTCGAGCGAGCCGAAGGGGGCGCGGTGTATCATCACTGGGCGGTGCTTAGCGTTGTCCTCGCCCACGTACTCCAGTTGGAAGCGTTCGGGCAGGTTGTAGTCCACCTGTATGGTGCCGAGCTGCCACTTCCTTCCCAACGCGTCCTTTACCATGAAGTCGAGCTTCGGTCCGTAGAAGGCAGCCTCCCCGAGCTTCGTCGTGGTGGTCATCCCCTTGTCACGGCAAGCCTCTATGATGGCGTTCTCCGCCTGTTGCCACACCTCGTCGCTGCCGATGTACTTCTCCTTGTCCTCGGGGTCACGCAGGGAGATCTGCGCCTCGTAGCTGTTGAAGTCGAGAGCGCCGAAGATGATTTGGATGATGTCCATCACACGCTCGAACTCCTCCTTCACCTGGTCGGGGCGGCAGAAGATGTGGGCGTCGTCCTGCGTGAAGGAGCGCACGCGGGTCAGCCCGTGCAGCTCTCCGCTCTGCTCGTAGCGGTAGACGGTGCCGAACTCGGCGCAGCGGAAGGGGAGGTCCTTGTAGCTGTGCGGCTTTGAGGCGTATATCTCGCAGTGGTGGGGGCAGTTCATCGGCTTCAGCATATACTCTTCCCCCTCCTCGGGCGTGTGGATAGGCTGGAAGCTGTCCTTGCCGTAGTGTGCGTAGTGCCCGCTGGTGACGTAGAGGTTCTTCCCCCCGATGTGCGGCGTTATCACCTGCTGATAGCCGTACCGCTTCTGTATCTTCTTGAGGAAGTCCTCAAGCCTTAGGCGCAGGGCAGTGCCTTTCGGCAGCCATATTGGCAAGCCCTTGCCGACCCTCTCGCTGAACATGAACAGCTCCATCTCCTTGCCTATCTTGCGGTGGTCGCGCTTCTTCGCCTCCTCCACGAGGGTGAGGTACTCCTGGAGCAGCTTCTGCTTGGGGAACGTTATGCCGTAGAGGCGGGTCATCATCGGGCGCTTCTCGTCCCCTCGCCAGTAAGCCGCGCTCACCGCCGTCACCTTGCAAGCCTTGATGGGGGCGGTGCTGAGGAGGTGCGGACCACGGCAGAGGTCAGTGAAAGCCCCCTGCGTGTAGGTGGATATGTGCCCGTCCTCAAGGTCTTGTATCAGCTCGCACTTGTACGTCTGCCCCCTCTCGCCGAAGAACTTCAGAGCGTCCGCCTTGGAGATCTGCCGCCTTGTGAGAGGCTCCCGTCTCTGCGCAAGCTCCTGCATCCTCTTCTCTATCTCAGGGAAGTCCGCCTCGCGTATCACTGTCCCCTCGGGCGGCATAACGTCGTAGTAGAAGCCGTTCTCTATGGCCGGCCCTATGCCGAACTGTATGCCGGGGTAGAGCTCCTGCAGTGCCTCCGCCATAAGGTGTGCGCTGGTGTGCCAGAAGGCGTGCTTGCCCTCCTCGTCGTCCCACTTGAGCAGCACCACCCGTGAGTCCTTCTCGATGGGGCGGCTCAGCTCCGTCGTCTCTCCGTCAACGGTGCAGGCCAGAACGTCCTGCGCCAGCCGTTGCGATATGCTCTGGGCTATCTCCTGGCCGGTTACACCAGCCTCGTACTCTCTCTGCGAGCCGTCGGGGAATGTGATCTTAACCATAGTCGTCTTCTTTGCTTAGCTTAAGTCTTCGGGCTGCAAAGTTAGACAAAAACTGTTAAGCGTAGCTTACATCTTGGCGGAAATCTGCCCGAGGGGCCGTTATTTGTAGGCGTAGGCGACGTTGTTCCTTCATCGGAGGGTTTGGAATCGGTCCGTCGGAGGGTTTGGAGTCGGTCCGTCGGACCTTTTGGAATCGGTCCGTCGGAGGGTTTGGAATCGGTCCGTCGGAGGGATTGAAGTCGGTCCGTCGGAGGGTTTCTGGTCCCTTCGTCGAAGGCTTTGTGGAACGTGGGGCTACCTCTTCTCGCCGGAGTACCGCTTGATGAGGTTGTATGCGGAGTAGAGGCCGTACTCGCCTGCCTGAGAGAGGTCCTTGAGCCCCTCCTCGCGGTTGCCCGACAGCAGCCAAGCCACGCCGCGGTTGTAGTAGGCGTTGGGGAACTTCTCCTCCGCCCTTAGGGCGCGGGTGTAAGCGTCGATGGCCTGGTCGTAGTCGCCAAGCAAGACGAAGAGGTTGCCGAGGTTATACTGGGCGTACTCCATATCTGGGGCAAGCTCAAGCGTCCTCTCCAAGTCCGCCCTCACCTGCGAGTAGCCTATCTTAGCCTCTGCCGAGGGGTCGATGGCGGGCGTGGGGTGCTCCACCTGCAGCTGTGCGTAGCGCACCTGAGAGCGGAGGAAGTAGGCGAGGGCATAGCTCTTGCTGAGGGCGACCACCGAGTCGAGGTCAGCCAAGGCAGCGCTGAAGTCACGGACGTGGTAGTAGTCAAGCGCCCGCCTCATGTACGAGGCAGCCTGCCCTCGGTGCTTCTCAAGGGTAGTGGTGGCGGAGGCGATGTCCGAGAAGTGAGCGTCGATGCGCTCCTCCGACACTGAGGCTTCCTCCGAGCTCAGGTAGAGGCGGTAGGGCAGCGACTTGCTCTCGTTCAGCTCCTCCACGAGCTTGCTGAAGGTGATGAAGCTGCCCACCTCGCTGTCCTTCTTGTAGTAGGTGAGCACGTACATAGGCTCGGGCTTAAGCTCCACCGCCTTGTTCTGCACCTTGCCTCGGTAGTCGCTCGTGTACTCGTTCTCGGTCGCCTCCTGGCTGTCGTCCACCACCAGCTTGTCGTACTGGCTGGGGTCATGCTCGCTCTTCTTGCGTGTCTTCGAGGCTGAGGGCTTGTACACGCCAGCCCTCTTGTCCGTCTCCGCCTTAAGCACCTTGAACTCGTCCCTCTCCGCCCCGTACACGTCGCCTATCTTCCTCCTGATGGCAGCCCTCGCCTCATAGCCCGCCCAGAAGTCGGGGTACTCGTTGATGACCTGGCTGATGTCCCTAATCGCCCCGTGGTAGTCGCCCGTGTTGTCGAGCAGCAGGGCGCGGTTGTAGAGGGCAATCATGTTGTCAGGCTCTTGCTCCAGCACGAAGTTGAAGTCCTCGATGGCGTTGTTGTCGTCAGCCACCTGCGCTCGGAGCAGCCCCCGGTTGAAGTGGCCGAGGTAGTTGCCCGGCTCTATCTCAAGGGCGGCGTCGTAGTCGGACATAGCCCCCCGCAGGTTGTTCTGGTTGTATCTCGCCAAGGCGCGGTTGATGTAGAGGTTAGCGCTGCGGGGCAGCTGCACTATGGCTTTGTCCAGCTCCTCCTCCCCCTGCTTATACTCCCCTCGGCTGAGGCTCACCATCGCCCTAAGCGCCCAGCCCTGCCCGTTGTATGCGTCCACCTCCAGGGCTTTGTCTATCCACGCCACCGCCCTCACCGTGTCGCTGTCGGCGAAGGCTACCTGCGCCTTGAGGGTGTAGTTCGTGGGGTCTTTAGGCCACTGCTTTATCACGGTGTCGAGCGTAGCGTCCGCCCTCTCGTACTCCTTAAGCTCCAGCTGGCAAAGCACCATGTTGTACCAGCAGGTGCTGTTCATCGGGTTAATCTCTGTGGCTCGGTGGTAGTCCTCCTCCGCCTTCTCGAAGCGTCCGAGGTTTACTCGGCACAGCCCCCGCAGCACGTAGTTGTTCTCCGTGTAGGGGTTGCGCTCTATTGCGCTGGTGCAGTCAGCGTCCGCCCCGGAGTAGTCCTCGAGGTAGAACTTCGCCAGCCCCCGGTAGAAGTAAGGCTCGGAGAGGAAGGGCTTGGCGCTTATCACCATGTTGAAGCGCTGTATGCTAAGCACGTAGTCCTCGTAGTAGAGGGCGTTGCGCCCCATTATCATCACGTGGTCGGTGTTGATCTGCGCCCTTGCCTCGAAGGGAAGCAGCAGGCAGAGGGCTACGACGATGAGGTGCTTCATGGTGAGGCGGCTATCCTACTTCTTCCACTTCACCTTGTAGGAGCAGCTGAAGTTGCCCTTAGTGAGGTCGGCGAGCTTGCCTCTCACCAACTGGCGGCGCAAGCCCTTGACGTGGTCGGTGAAGACGTGCCCCTCAAGGTGGTCGAACTCGTGCTGCATCACCCTTGCAAGGTAGCCCTCCACCCACTCGTCGTGCTGCTGGAACTGCTCGTCCTGATAGCGCACACGGATGCGTGTCGGTCGCCTCACCCGCTCGTGAATGCCAGGCAAGGAGAGGCAGCCCTCCTCGCTGATGTCCGTCTCTGTGTCGTCCAGCTCCTCAATGTGGGGGTTGATGAACACTCGCTTCAAGCCCTTGTACTCTGGCATATCGTCGCTCACGAGGTCGAGGTCTATCACCACGAGCCTTATGCTCTTCCCTACCTGCGGCGCGGCAAGCCCTATGCCTTCGCTCGCCGCCAACGTCTCCCACATGTTCTCTATGAGCTGCCCAAGGTCGGGGTAGCTCTCGTCAATATCCTCGGCAACCTGCCTAAGCACCGGCTGCCCGTATATGTATATTGGTAGTATCATATCTTCCTTTCCATATAGCCTTGCAGTATGATGCAGGCGGAGATCTCGTCAACAAGTGCCTTGTTCTGCCGTGCCTTCTTACCCAGCCCGCTCTCCAGCATAGTGCGGTGAGCCATTAGGCTTGTGTAACGCTCGTCCCACCAGTCGATGGGCATCTCCGGCATCGCTTTCCTCAGCTGCCCCACGAAGCTGCGCACACGAGGCAGGTTGTCGCTCGGCTTGCCGTTGGTCTGCCTCGGCAGCCCCACCACTATCCTCTCCACGCTCTCCCTCTTTGTGTACCCTTCGAGGAAAGGCAGCAGCTCGCGGGTCTCCACCGTCGTCAGGGCGTTGGCTATTAACTGCAAGGAGTCCGTCACAGCTATTCCCGTGCGACGGACTCCGTAGTCTATTGCTAATATCCTGCCCAAGCCAGTGCGGCTTATTTCTGGTACAGAAGCCACGTGCCGGGGAACTCCTGCATCAGGTTGGCGCGGCTCTGCACTGCCTCCTCCTTCGTGTCGTACGTGGTGGCGACCACACGGTAGAAGGGCTGCCCGTTGACTGTTGCCTGCACTATCTGCGCCCCGAAGCCACGCCCTTGCAGCGAGCTTTGCAGCCCTTGGGCGTTGCTCAGCATGCCGAACGAGCCTACCACCACGCTGTACGCCTTAAGCCCTGCACCGTTGACCAGCGACACGTCCTCCGAGCGCACCGACACGTTGCTGTAGTCGGTCGTTGGGGTTACTGTGGGCGTTACGGCTGTCACCTCCACGGGCGTGTTCTCCTGAGCGTTCTGCTGGGCGTACTGCTGCTCGGCCAGCTGCTCCGCCTGAGCCTTCTCGTAAGCCTTCTTGTATTGGCTCTCGCTGCTGTGGCAGGCGGTCAGTGCCAACAAAGCCGCACATACAGCGGCGGACATTAATACCTTGCTTCTCATCTGCTTCTATGTGTTAGTTTGTTATTCGTCAGGTTCGTCGTGCGGCAAAGGTAAGGAAAAAGGGGGCAACCCACAAGCCTCGGCATTACAAAAAAGCCTAATCGCCCCACGATAAGCTAAAAAGTGAGGGCGGGCTTAGTGGTTATTGCCTTAAAAGGCTTACCTTTGCGGCGATACATCAGGAACACTTAACCATTAACTAACACAACACAAGACTATGAAGGCAGTTAATTTCATCATGGCATTCATCAGCGGAGCGGCTCTTGGCTTGGCGGCTGGAGTGCTTTGCGCCCCGGAGAAGGGCACGGAGACGAGGGCTCGCATCGCCGAGGCTCTGCGCAAGCGTGGCATCAACCTCAAGAAGGACGAGATGAGCCAGCTCGTCGAGGAGATAGCCGAGGAGTTCGAGAAGAAGGACCAGGAGGAGAACGCCTGAAGCCCCATGCGCTTCTTCAGAGACACGCAAGAGAGCGTGCGTGATCTGTTTGTGGAGACTGGCGAGTACGCCAATCTCTGCAAGCGTTTCGCCCACAAGCTGCTCACCGAGAAGATAGGGGCTCTCATCTGCCTTGCCGTGGTGGCGCTTGCCCTTGTCCTCTTGGCGAGCACGGTGCTTCTGCTCCTCTTCTTCGCCCTTGCCTATTGGCTTGGCGACCTGCTGGGCAGCCAAGCCTTGGGCTTCGGCTGCCTGACGGTCATAGCCCTCGTCGTCACACTCCTCGTGTGCGCCCTGCGCCGCTGCCTCATCATGGCTCCCATCAACCGCAAGGTGCGCAAGCTCCTCAGGGACACCGAGGACAGCTGCACCGCCTCAGAGCTGGGGCAGCAGGTGCTCAGGAAGCAGCGGGAGATACAGGACAGCCTGCGAGCCATCTCGAGGGCAAGGAAGAGGAGGCGCAACCCAGCCGCTCGCCTCGCCGAGGCAGTCTCCAAGGCGGCGGCTCTCTACAAGAGCTTCAAGCTCGGGGCTGACCTCGCCTCGAGGCTCCGCAAGATGTTCGGGAGGCGGAAGGGCAAAGCCTGATGAGCGACGGCAACTACAACCGCTCGCTCCTGCCACACACACCTTACGAGAGCGGCCTGCGTATGGGCAGAGCCATAGCCCGCAGGCAGGCTCTTGAGGCTTTCCGCAGGTACATCCGTCAGGCGAACCCCTCTCTAACCAATGAGGAGGAAGACTGTCAGGCGGACGTTTTCCTCTCTTTGCTTAATAAGTAAAGCACTCCTCATACCGAAGAACTTGGTACTCAAGTCCTCTGCTATCAAATTAAACCCCCTTGTCTATAATGTTGATCCAAGCGACTTTCTGCTGATACTTGACAGCTTCGTCCGCCATCACGAGTTCAACGTATTTGTCCACAAAGTCTGAAGGGTCTTTAAGAAGTCGCAGGTAATACTTCAATGTGGAGTAAACCCCATTGACTATCACCTGACAGCCGTGGATAGAGCCGATGCGCTTTATCTCTGCTTCTATCGCTTCCCACTCGGCTGAGCCCATATTGGCAGTGGTGAGAAGATAGTAGCGGTCAGTCTTATGCACTTTGAACTTCTCGTAAGCGTCTGTTACGAGCTGTTTGGTTATCTGTATGCCGTGCTTGATCTCCACTCCTTCGAATGGTTTATTGTCTGAATAATCAATCTCGATGTCGCCAATTCTGCCCGACCTTGTGTCAGCCGAGGTGTGTGATTCGAGCGGACAAAGCACTTTCCCCTCGTATCTTGCCACTTGACCCATCATACACTGGTATGCCGCATATACTGCAAGCGTGGGCAGTCGGGAGGCACCATAACCTGTGTATTTGTATGTGAAGTGCTTCTCAAGCAGGCGGACGATGGAGGATATGGGCAGTTTGTGTGGCTTGGCAAGCTCGAGGCTTTCTTGTCTCTTTGCTCGATAAGCAGGTAAAACATATAGGAGAGGACAGCTTCAGGACTTTCTTTGCGTACCTGCACCTTGTCTATAATGTGTAGAAAAGCTGCCTTAACCTTAGAATATCGGATTGCGCCTGGGTAGTCGAGGGTATAGGGATGATCTTGCTCGAGAGCACGTGTCAGCCACCCAGACTCAGCCATTGCGGGGAAGTCAACGGACTTGAGAAAAGGCGTGATGTGCTTCGTGTCGATAGTCCTGCCCGAGAAGCCTCCGTCCATTTTCTTCTGGTGGTAGCGTATGTCCTGTGTGGGAATTACTATTTTATGAGTCAGCAGAGTGGCAAGCACTGCCACAACGCCTTTCACGTCTTCAGCCTTGTCGACTATCTGTCTTACTTGCTCCTTGGTCTCAGGGGTTAAAGACTTGCTGATCTCGCTCTCCGATGAGGTAGCAAGGGCTTTCTCGTAAATCTTCTTTATAACTTCTCCGTGTGTCATTATCTTGAGCCTCCACGTTAAATAATTGCTGTTTTATGGCACTTGCCACAGCGGAAATCATAGGTATGCAGACGGAGTTCCCCAGTTGCCTATACTGCTCGCCCGTTGCGCTTAGCTTCTTGTAGCTTTCGGGGAAGCCCATAATACGCCAGCATTCGCCTATTGTGAGCTTTCTCACTCGCCTGTCTTCCGTGAGAATGAAAAACCTGCCCGATGACTCCTGTGAGGGCAATGTGGGGTGAGTTCCGTAGACAGAGTATATCCTGTTAGGTTGTTTGTGAACCCTTGAGAGGTGAACAGTGTCTGGGCGTACGCCTACTTTGCGTATTGACTTGTTCCTGTAACCGGCGAAGATAAGTCCCGAGCCAGGTTGCCGAGTGGTCTTCTCGAGCAGGGTGTATTCATCGGGGGAAAGGAAGTCAAAGTCCCCTTCCTTGTCGAGGAAGTCGATAAGGCGTACCTGTGGCTGTCTGGGGATGAAGTCGAAATTGAACATTCCCCTTCTTGAGCCGACGATTATGATGCGCTCCCTATTCTGGGGAACACCGAAGTCGAGTCCGTTAAGGACACGCCATGAGACGACGTAGCCTAAGCCCCAAAGCTTGCTAATGATGGTGCTGAGAGTGCGCCCATGGTCGTGGTAGACAAGATGCTTCACGTTCTCGAGGAACACAACGGAGGGCTTCTTTGTGCTTATTATGCGGCATATCTCGAAGAAGAGCGTGCCTCTCGTGTCCTCGAAGCCTTTCTGCTTGCCCGATATGCTAAACGGCTGGCATGGGAAACCAGCACAGAGAACGTCATGGTCAGGAACGTCATACTCGCTTATCTCTTTGATGTCCCCCAAAGGCATCTCCCCGAAATTGGCGTAATAGTTTCTCTGGCATTCCTTGTCAATCTCCGAAGACATCACACACTCGAAGCCGTTCTGCTCCATTCCTATGCGTATACCCCCTATACCAGCGAAAAGGTCGATGAAACGTGTCAATGTATTAGCGTTGTGTTCAGGTGCAAAGTTATGCATTAGTTATGAGAGTTGCAAAAAGTGCAGTCTCTCATGGGTATTCCTTTAATAAACTCCTACTGCCACCGCATGAGGCGGGCGAGGTACTTGCCTATGATGTCGAACTCAAGGTTGACTGTAGTGCCGGGCTGGATGCCGCGGAAGTTAGTGTTGTCGAAGGTGTAGGGTATGATGCAGACGCTGAAGGTATTGTCCGTCGGGCGGCACACGGTAAGGCTCACCCCGTTCACCGTGACGCTGCCCTTGTCCACAGTCATATAGCCCCGGCGGGTCATCTCAGGGTCGCAGTCGTACTGGAACACGTACTCGTGGCTGCCGTCCGTCTCCTTGACGCTCAGGCAACGGGCGGTGCAGTCCACGTGCCCCTGCACGATGTGCCCGTCCAGCCTGCCGTTCATCATCATCGAGCGCTCCACGTTCACCTCGTCGCCCACTTGGAGCAGCCCCAGGTTGCTTCGCTCAAGCGTCTCCTTCATGGCAGTCACCGTGTACTCCCCCCCTTGCTGCCTTACCACCGTGAGGCAGACCCCGTTGTGAGCCACGCTCTGGTCCACCTTAAGCTCCCCCGCGAAGGGGCAAGAGAGCGTGAGGTCGATGTTGCCTTGCCATCTCCTGACGCCCGTCACACGTGCCGTGCATTCCACTATTCCCGAGAACATAATGCTGTTAATCTGTGTTGCGAGGGCAAAGTTAGGCAGAATAATGCTTGTTTCCTATTTATTTGCTACCTACCTTTGCGGGCGCATATCTAAGGATACATGAGAAAGACATTACTATCAACAGCCTTGGTGCTTATGGCAGTCTGCGGAGTGAGGGCGCAGGAGACGTGGACGCTACGTCAGTGCATTGACTACGCCACCGCCCACAACGTGCAGGTGCAGAAGAACCGGGTGAGCGTGGAAGACGGTGAGGTGAGCCTGTGGAAGGCGAAGGGCGCTGTGTTCCCCAGCCTTAGCTTCTCCACGAGCCAGACGTTCGGCTACCGCCCCTTCGAGGAGACGACAGCCATAGTGCAGAACGGGCAGGTGACCAACACCAGCAGCAAGACCACCTACCAAGGCTCTTACGGGCTGAACGCTAACGTGACCCTTTGGAACGGGGGCATCAACCAGAAGAACATCGAGGCGCAGCGCTTGCAGAACCAGATTAACGAGCTTACGACCGAGAACAGCGAGCTCTCCGTGCAGGAGCAGATAGCGCAGCTCTACGTTGAGATACTCTACAGCAAGGAGGCGAAGGAGGTGAACCAGAAGCTGGCGGAGACGGCGAAGAGCCAGTACGACCGTGGCGTGGCGATGATGGAGCAGGGGCAGCTCTCGAAGGCGGACGTGGCTCAGCTTGAGGCGCAGTGGAGGAGCGCCGAGTACGACGTGGTGAACAGCGAGACGCAGACAGCCGACTTCAAGCGGCAGCTGAAGAACCTCTTGCAGTTGCCAATGGAAGAGCCCTTCGACGTGACGGGCGAAGCTCCCACCGACGAGCAGGTGCTTGCCGCTCTTCCCTCAAGCCTCAGCGTCTACGAGCAGGCGCTTGCCACCCGACCAGAGATAAGGAGTGCGGAGCTGAGCATCGACGCTGCCGACCTTGACATAAACATAGCCCGCCGAGGCTACTACCCCACCATAGGGCTTAGCGCAAGCCTTGGCGACAGCCACTACAGCGCGAGCGACAAGAGCGTGGGAGGGCAGATGAAGACTAACCTTAACTTCAGCGCAGGGCTTACACTGAGCGTGCCTATCTTCGACAACCGTCAGAACAAGGCGAGCCTCGAGAGCGCCAAGCTGCGCAAGGTGACCAACCAGCTCGACCTCGAGGACAAGAAGAACACCCTCTCGAGCACCATAGAGAACTACTGGCTCAGTGCCAACTCCAACCAGCAGAAGTTCCTCTCCGCCAAGGCGAAGAGCCAGAGCCAAGAGGTGAGCTACGAGCTGCTGAACGAGCAGTTCAACAACGGGCTGAAGAACATCGTAGACCTCCTTCAGGGGCGGGACAACCTCTTGAGCGCCAAGCAAGACGAGCTGCAGAGCAAGTACACAGCCCTGCTGAACATACAGATGCTGCGCTTCTACAGCGGCGAGGAGATAGACATGTAATGCGACACTAACGAAAACACAATACCCAAGATGAAGACATACTTAAAGACGGGATTAGTAATCCTCACAGCCATGGCGATGGCTGCCTGCAACTCTAAAGGCAAGTACTCGTACGAGACGGCGAAGGTGGAGCGCACGAATATAGTGACCTCCGTCACCGCCACAGGCACCATTGAGCCAGTCACGAGCGTGGAGGTAGGTACGCAGGTGAGCGGCATCATCAGCAACATATACGTCGACTACAACAGCATCGTCAAGGCGGGGCAGGTGATAGCCGAGCTTGACCGCACGAACCTTATAAGCGAGCTGAACAGCGCGCAGGCAAGCCTCGAGAGCGCACAGAGCGACCTCGACTATCAGGAGACGAACTACAAGCGGTACAAGAACCTCTACGACAAGGGCTTGATAAGCGCCGACGACTACGACCAGGCTTACCTCAGCTACACGAAGGCGAAGCAGACCCTCGTGCAGCAGCAGGAGAACGTGAAGAAGGCGGAGACGAACCTCGGCTACGCCACCATCACCAGCCCCATAGACGGCGTGATACTGACCAAGGAGGTGGAGGAAGGGCAGACGGTAGCCTCGAGCTACAACACGCCTACCCTGTTCACCATCGCGCAGGACTTGACCGACATGCGGGTGATAGCCGACGTGGACGAGGCTGACATAGGAGAGGTGAAGGAGGGGCAGAGAGTGTCGTTCACCGTGGACGCTTTCCCCGACGACACCTTCGAGGGCTTCGTCACTCAGGTAAGGCAGGAGGCGACGACGGAGAGCAACGTGGTGACGTACGAGGTGGTGATCAGCGCCCCGAACGACGACCTTAAGCTGAAGCCCGGGCTGACCGCCAACGTCACCATCTTCACCCTCGAGCAGGAGAACGTCTTGGCGGTGCCGACGAAGGCCATACGCTTCACCCCCGCGCAGGCTGCCCTCAACAAGGGCGAGACCATAACTGACGTTGATGCTGACCATAAGGTTTGGGTGAAGGACGGCTCGGAGATCAAGGCGATAGCCGTGCAGATAGGCACGTCGACCTCAACGCTTACACAGATACTTAGCGGTGTTGACGAGGGAACGAGCGTGCTGATTGACGTTCAGAGCGGCGAGGTGGAAGAGGAGGAGGAAGAAGAGGCAGAGAACCCCTTCATGCCGCACCCGAAGAACAACAATAAGAGCAACAGCAGCAACAGCAAGAGCAAGTGACCATGGCTGAGCAAGAGGATAACAGAAGGGTTGTCATCGAGCTGCGCAACGTGAGGCGCGACTTCCACGTGGGCGACGAGGTGGTGAAGGCTCTGCGAGGCGTGAGCTTCAAGATATACGAGGGAGAGTTCGTCACCATAATGGGCACGTCGGGCAGCGGCAAGAGCACCCTGCTTAACCAGCTCGGCTGCCTCGACACGCCCACCAGCGGCGAGTACATACTGGACGGCACGCCCGTCAAGAAGATGCGCCGCTCGCAGAGGGCGGTGCTGAGGAACAGGAAGATAGGCTTCATCTTCCAGAGCTACAACCTCTTGGCTAAGACCACGGCGGTGGAGAACGTGGAGCTGCCCCTGCTCTACAACACCACCTACAAGGCGAAGCAGCGCCGCGAGGCTGCGATAAAGGCGCTGCAGGCGGTGGGCCTTGGCGACAGGCTTGAGCACAAGAGCAACCAGATGTCAGGCGGGCAGATGCAGCGCGTGGCGATAGCGAGGGCGCTGGTGAACAACCCGGCGGTCATCCTGGCCGACGAGGCCACTGGCAACCTCGACACACGCACCAGCTTCGAGATACTCGTGCTCTTCCAGCAGCTCCACCGCCAGGGCAGGACCATCATCTTCGTCACACACAACCCCGAGATAGCCAAGTACAGCAGCCGCAACATCATGCTGCGCGACGGCAAGATACGTGAGGACAAGGTCAACGACAACATCCTCGACGCGGAGGAGGCTCTCGCCGCCTTACCCAAGTCGCAGGACGACTAACCGAGGGGCCGCAAAAGAGGTCTACACCCCTTCAGTCAAAGAGGTCTACACCTCTTCAGTCAAAGAGGTCTACACCTCTTCAGCCAAAGAGGTCTACACCTCTTTCGGGAAAGGCCTCTACAGAGCCGCGACAACGAATATAAGGAAGAAACAAGTATATGAGCTTTGCTAATCTACTGAAGGTGGCGTTCACCGCCATAATGAGCAACAAGTCACGGACGCTGCTCTCCACGCTTGGCATCATCATCGGCGTGGCTGCGGTCATCACCATGATGGCGATAGGGCAGGGGTCGAAGGAAAGCATAAGGAAGGAACTCTCGAAGATGGGAACAAACCTGCTCACCATCAGGCCCGGGGCTGACACCCGAGGGGGCGTGCGCCTTGACCCGAGCGAGATGCAGACCCTCAAGGTGAGCGACTACGAGGCCATCCTCAGCGATGCGTCTCTGGCCCGCGGCATAAGCCCCGAGGTGACGGCAAGCGGGCAGGTGATATACGGAGGGAACAACACCACGACCACCGTGTACGGCGAGAGCCCCGACTACCTCGACATCAAGCTCTGGACGCTGAAGGACGGCGTCTGCTTCACCGAGGAGGACATCAAGAAGAGCGCGAAGGTGTGCGTCGTGGGAACGACCATAGTGGAGGAGCTGTTCGGCGACAAGGACTTCGACGCCATAGGCAAGACCATCCGCTTCAAGAGCATCCCCATGCACATCGTGGGCATACTGAAGTCGAAGGGCTACAACTCGTGGGGGATGGACCAGGACAATGTCATCATAGCCCCCTACACGACTGTGATGAAGCGCATAGCGGCGCAGACCTACTTCAACAGCATCAACGTGAGCGCCCTCTCTGAGGAGCTGAGCGACGACGCCATTGACGAGCTGACGGAGATACTGAGGCGCACGCACAAGATTAAGGACGGCGACGAGGACAACTTCCAGATACGCTCGCAGCAGGAGATGATGGAGACGATGACCAGCACGATGACCACCCTGCAGACGGTGCTCGTTGTGGCCGCCGCCTTCTCGCTGCTCGTGGCGGGCATAGGCATCATGAACATCATGCTCGTGAGCGTGACGGAGCGAACCAAGGAGATAGGCTTGCGCATGAGTGTGGGGGCGAGGGGCATTGACATCAGCCGCCAGTTCCTGTTCGAGAGCATAGTCATCAGCCTGACGGGCGGTGTCATAGGCATCCTGCTCGGCTACCTGCTAAGCTGGGGGGCGGTGTACCTTGGCTTCCCCGCCACCGTGCCGCTGTGGAGCGTGCTGGTCAGCTTCTGCGTCTGCGCCCTCATCGGACTGGTCTTCGGCTACATCCCAGCCCGCAAGGCGGCTATGATGGACCCGATAGAGGCGATACGCTACGAATAACACTCTAACCAACACATAACTCTTATGAAACGAATACTGATAACCCTATTCCTCGTCCTGCCGCTCACGGTCGCGGCCAAGAGCAAGGACGACAGCAAATACCTCGCGGGGGCTGTGCCTGAGGTGGACGGGCAGATAGTCTTCTCGAAGAGCTTCAGCGTGACGGGCAAGACGCAGGAGGAGATACTGAGCGTCCTCGGCGCTTGGGCTGACGGACTGGTGGAGGCGTCTATCCCCGCCCCCGGCAACTACGCGAGGATAATGGAGAGCACGGACAGCAGCATAGTGGCACGCGTGTGCGAGTGGCTGGTCTTCCTCAAGAAGCCGCTCTACCTCGACCGCGCCCGCCTGCGCTTCCAGATGGACGTGAACGTCGAGGGAGACCACGTGAGCATCTCCGCCTACACCCTGACCTACTACTACAGCGAGGACAACGACGGGGAGAACGGGCAGCTGATAAAGGCTGAGGAGTGGATAAGCGACAAGGAAGCCCTCAACAAGGCGCAGACGAAGCTCTACCCGAAGAGCGCCAAGTTCCGCCGCCGCACCGTGGACAGGATGGAGAGCCTCTTCGAGAGCGCTATGGACGCATTCACCCCAACGGAGGAGGCAGCGCCCGTGGAGAAGCCCGTCCGCCAAGGCATAGTTGAGGATTAAGGCTATACCTTTATATATATTATGGGCGACGTTAACAAGATGCTTGAGGAGCAGCAGAGGGAGCTGGAGCGCATTCGCTCGAAGAGGCATAAGGGCATAGACACCGCCTCGGTGCGCAAGGTGCTTAACATCGTCTTCCTCCTGCTTGCCGTGGCGGGCTTCATCTTCTACTTCCAGAAGAGCTACCGTGAGACGGGCATCATCGTTATCGTCGTCGGAATGGTGGTGAAGATAATAGAGTTCTTCATTCGCTTCCTGTTCTAACAGCAGCGCCTTGTGCCGATGACCAAGCGCCTGCTCCTCCTTCTCTTCTCGCTCTTTGCCACCGTCGCATACTCCCAGGTGTCGCTGAACCAGAACGAGAACTCCTCGTTCAGCAGCGCCAATAGGAACGCGGGCAGCATTGATGCGGGCAACAACCACCTCAGTTGGGGGCGTGACACCACGAAGAACAAGCGCAAGTTCGTCCCCGTCGGGGTGCATCAGTGGACAGTGGAGGAGCGGCTCGGCACTATCATAGAAGCCGCCAACACCGACACGGCTGTGCACGCCTTCCAGTTCTGGAACAGCACGGAGGGGATGAACGGCGAGTACACCATCCTCGGCAACCTCGGCTCGCCCCGCCTCTCAAGGGTGTTCTTCCACAGGCAGGAAGCCTCGCAGCTGCTCTTCATAGACCCTTACAGCTTCTTCATAGGCGGCTTGAGGGACTTCCGCTTCAGCAACACGCTCAGCCCCCTCACCAACCTCGCCTACCACAAGGTGGGCAACCGTGTGAACGGGCAGGAGCGTGTGCGTGCCTACTTCGCAAGCAACATCAACAAGCTCTCGGGCATTGGCTTTAAGCTCGACTACCTCTACGGCCGTGGCTACTACAACTCGCAGTCGAACGCCCAGTTCGGGGGAACGGTCTTCGGCTACTACCTCGGCGACCGCTACAATATGCACGCCTGGATTAACGCCAACCACAGCAAGACGGCGGAGAACGGCGGCATAGAGGACGACATCTACATCACCGACCCGCAGAGCTTCCCCCAACGCTACGGCTCGAAGGACATACCGACCACGCTGACCGACACGTGGAACAGGAACGACAACCAGACCTACTACCTGACGCACCGCTACAACCTGGGCAGCTATCACGAGGTGGAGGTGCCGGACAGCCTTAAGCCCAAAGTGCCTGAGGACAAGGACTTGCTGAGCCAGCTCTCCGACAGCATCCAGCAGATACTTCAGGCGGACACCGTGAGGCGTGCCTTGGTGCTCGACTCCCTGACCCAAGCGTGGGAGGAGATGCAGCCCAAGCCCCGTGAGTTCACAGCCGTGGGGGCGTTCATCCACACCTTCGAGATGGACAACCTCCACCATACCTATTACTCCTACGACACGCCAAGCGGCTATTACACCAACCACTACTACGGAGACCTCGACAACGTGCACGACCAGACGAACGCCATGCAGATACGTAACACATTGGGAGTGGCTGTGCTTGAGGGCTTCAACAAATGGGCGGCGATGGGCGTGACGCTCTTCGCCACCCACCAGTTCCGCTCGTTCACCTTGCCCGAGATGGGCGACTCCGTCTACCAGAAGACGTACCGTGAGAACGACATCTCCGTCGGGGGCGAGATAAGCCGAAGGCAGGGGACGCTGATACACTACAACGTGAACGGGGAGGTCGTCCTCGTTGGCACCGACGCAGGGCAGTTCGACGTGGACGGCACGATTGACCTCTCCTTCCCCCTCGGCAAGAAGGACACCGTCGCCCTCGAGGCGCACGGCTACGTGAAGAACCTTAAGCCAACGTTCTACTTCCGCCACTATCACAGCCAGTTCGACTGGTGGGACCGCAGCCTCTCCGACGAGTTTAAGACACGCATAGACGGCACGCTGGAGATTAAGCGCACCCGCACGAGGCTGACCGTTGGCGTGGAGAACGTGAAGAACTACACTTACTTCGGGATGCAGAACACCCTTACGGGAGAGGACGAGGCGAGCGTCCTTGCAGCCGACTATAGCCACTCCGTTGCGGTGAGGCAGAAGTCGGGCAGCGTGCAGGTGTTCATGGCTCAGCTCGCACAGGACTTCAAGCTCGGTCCCTTGCACCTCGACACGGAGTTCACCTACCAGACTTCCTCCGACCAGGACGTGCTGCCCCTGCCCAAGCTCAACCTCTACGGCAACCTCTACCTTGAGTTCCGCATCGCCAAGGTGCTGCACGTGGAGCTGGGGGCGGACCTGAGGTACTTCACCAACTACTACGCCCCCGACTACGCCGTCAGCATAGGGCAGTTCGCCGTGCAGGACGCCTCGAACCCGAGGATAAAGATAGGCAACTACCCCGTGTGCAACGGCTACGTGAACCTCCATCTCCAGCACTGCCGCATCTACGCTGCCGTGCAGCACTTCAACGCGGGCAGCGGCAGGATGTTCTGGGCGCCCCATTACGCCATGGACCCCCTCACCATACACTTCGGCGTGTCCTGGAACTTCTTTGACTGAGAGTGAAGCCTCACTGTGAGTCGTCACAGCGAGTTAGTTCTGTTTTGGAAATAGCTGCTTAGCTGTTGCTTGCTCTCTCCTGCTCTATGGCGTGGGTCGCTCCCCAGTTAAGGCAGAGGGGGAAGCAGAAGAGGAGCTGGCTGAGGCAGCTGCCGAGGGCGGAGAGCAGCCAAGCTATGCTTAGGATGAGGCTGAAGGAGGAGGGAAGGTCGTCCAAGTCGCCCTCAAGGCGCATCGAAAGGGCTAAGCCCTCTACGTAGGAGCATACCATAGCGGGGCAGGACATCACCAGCGAGACGACGAGGCAAAGCATAGCCGAGACGAACACAAGCAGCAGCGTGCGCCCGTAGTAGCGCCTGCCCCAGCTCATGCTGCCGAACGCCTTCCTCAGGCTCACGCCCGAGAGCAGGTACTCGAAGCCTACCTGCACAAGCCACGCTGCCACGAGGAAGAACACCACGAAGAGCAGCACCCCGAGGGAGACCTTAGCCGCCATCGCCAGAGAGGGCAGCAAGGCGACGATGAGGGCGTAGGCGAAGACCAGCACGAGAGCCACCACGAGGGCTATGCACCACAGGGCAAGCAGCCGCCCGAGCGAGGGCAGCACCTCACGCCACACCTTCCACACCCGCGCCTTGGGCAGCGAGCCGGTCTCCACCAGCTTGCGCTGCTGCCACACGATGCAAGCCCCGAACACAGCCGAAGCCAGCAAGGTCAGCACTCCAAGCCCCAAGACGTAGGCCTCCGCTGGCCACACCTCGTCCCTGAGTATGGGCTGGTAAAGCCCCTTCTCAAGGTGGAGGCACACCACCGACACCACGGTGTAAAGCACTGCCGCAGGCCAGAGGAAGCCTGCAAGAGAGCCCATCTTGTTCATAAGCAGAAGGATGCCGTCGCCCAGGCAGCGGTAGTAGCTGCGGCTTCTTAGCACGTCGGTCAGCTCGCCCTTAGCCATGTCCCTTTCCATAATAATCTTAATCTTTGCGGGTTTAAGTAGGTGCAAAAGTACTAAAAAAGCCCTAACTTCGCGGGCGTTAACACCATTTATTATGGAGGCGGTAAAGGAAATAAGATGGGGCTTCATCGGGTGTGGTGAGGCTACCCGAAAAAAGAGCGGGCCTGCTTTCCCTCTCATTCCAGGCAGCAGCGTCTACGCGGTTATGAGCCGTAATGCCGACAAGGCGCGCTCCTACGCCGAGGAGCACGGCATCGCACACTGGTACACCGACGCTCAGCAGCTTGTGGACAACCCCGAGGTCAACGCCATCTACGTTGCGACGCCGCCTTCCTCCCACGCCACCTACGCCATTATGGCTATGCGCTCGGGCAAGCCCGTCTACGTGGAGAAGCCCCTCGCATCGAGCTACGCCGACTGCCAGCGTGTCAACCGCATCTCCAAGCAGCTCGGCGTGCCCTGCTTCGTGGCTTACTACCGCCGCTACCTGCCTTACTTCCAGAAGGTGAAGGAGCTTGTGCTGGGCGGGGCGATAGGCAAGGTCATCAACGTGCAGATACGCTTCGCCGTTCCTCCCCGCGACCTCGACTACAACTCCAAGAACCTCCCCTGGCGTGTGCAGCGTGACATCGCCGGGGGCGGTTACTTCTACGACCTCGCCCCGCACCAGATAGACCTTCTTCAGGAGATATTCGGACCCATCCTTAAGGCACACGGCTACAAGACCAACCGCTGCGGGCTCTACCAGACCGAGGACACGGTGAGCGCCTGCTTCAGCTTCCCCGACGGGCTGCCGGGCAGCGGCTCGTGGTGCTTCGTGGCGAGCGAGCACAGCAAGATAGACCGCATCGAGATAATGGGCACGGAGGGAGCGATAGCCTTCTCGGTGTTCACCTACGACCCCATCGTCCTGCTCAACGGCGAGGGGCGGCAGGAGCTTGTCGTGCCCAACCCCAAGCACGTGCAGCTGCCGCTCATACAGAACATCGTCGAGCACCTGCAGCAGAAAGCCGTCTGCACCTGCGACAGTGTCTCCGCCACGAGCGTGAACTGGGTGATGGACCGCATCCTCGGCAAGCAGTGACCCTTCCCTCTCTTATGACCGACGACCTCGAAGAGCGCATAGCCCAGGCCACGGACAACTTCATGCAAGGCTACGGCTGCTGCCAGAGCGTGGTGGCAGCCTTCGCTTCGCTTTACGGCTTGGACGACAAGCTGGCGAAGCGCCTTGCGGCTGGTTTCGGCGGAGGGATGGGCAGGCTGAGGATGACGTGCGGGGCAGTGTCCGCCCTTGTCATGCTCGCAGGGCTTGACCGAGGGCAGACCGAGGGAGCGGACCGACTGGGCAAGTCGGCTTGCTACAAGGTGGTGCAGGAGCTGCTCGCGAGGTTCCGTGAGCAGAACGGCTCCCTCGTCTGCGCCGAGATCCTCGGGCTTAACGGCAAGGACAAGGCGCAGTGCAGCTACGTCGCCTCCGAGCGCACCAAGGAGTACTACAAGACACGCCCCTGCGCCGCCAAGGTGGAGTGCGCCGCCCGCATCTTCGCCGAGTACCTCTCCCAGAAGCAGTAGGCTTCCCCCCCGACACACACATTAGCTGCGCGCCGTGACGACTCACGGTGAGGCTTCGTCGTTCACTCATTGAGTAGGCTGGAGTCTACTCATTGAGTGGACCTGACCCCACTCATTGAGTGGACCTGACCCCACTCATTGAGTGGACCTGACTCCACTCATTGAGTGGACCTGACTCCACTCATTGAGTGGACTGCGACAACTCACAGCTGCCCATAACGAAAGGTAGCCGCTACCCTCGGTGAAAGGTAGCGGCTACCGTCTTATGCCCCTAAGGGCTATCAGTGATTACTCGTTGTCGTCCGTCTCCTCGGCTCTGTACTGCTCAAGCTCCCGCTGGCTCGGCAGGGTGAGGTTGAGCAAGAGGCAGCCCACCACGGCGCTTATCACGCTGCCCGAGAGTATGCCCAGCTTAGCGTCCCTCAGCAGCTCGGCGTGTGTTACGGGGTCGTAGCTCAATGCTGCCATGAACATCGACACCGTGAAGCCTATTCCGCATATCATACAGACGCTGGCGAACGCCTTCCACGTGGCGTGCTTCGGCATCTGTATCACCTTGAGCTTGATGAACAGCCAAGTGAAGCTGAACACGCCGCAGAACTTGCCGATGAACAGTCCGAGGAACACCGCCAGCCCCACGCCGCTGAAGAGGTTCCAGAGGCTCATGCCCTCGAAGCTTATGCCTGCGTTGGCGAAGGCGAACAGGGGGATGATGACGTAGTTGACAGGCAGCTTGAGGTTGTCCTCCATGTCCTGCAAGGGGCTCACGAGGCGGTCGCTCGCCGTCTCTATGCCCCGCAGCACCACCAGCTCGTCCTCGGAGAGGATGACGGGCTTGTTGCGCTCCGAGGGGTCGGGCTCAGTGACGGGGAAGTGGTTCGTGCACTTCCTTATTATATCTATGTAGTACTTCGTGCCCATGGGCAGGTTGGCAGGGATGCAGAAGGCAAGCACCACGCCCGCTATCGTGGAGTGGATGCCGCTGTTGAGCATGCAGTACCACAGTATCAAGCCCATCACGCTGTAGAACACCTTCGACCTTATGCCCCGCCAGTTGCCTATCAAGGTGAGGGCAGCCACGAGGGCAGCCCAGCCGAGGTAGGCGAGCGAGAGGTTCTCCGTGTAGCGTATCGCTATCACGATGATGCCGCCAAGGTCGTCAGCCACGGCGAGGGCGGCGAGGAATATCTTAAGGCTTATGGGGCAACGCTTGCTGAACACCGAGAGGCAGCCCAGCGAGAAGGCGATGTCCGTAGCCATAGGGATAGCCATGCCCCGCTCCATCTCAGCGCTGTGGTAAGGGTAGCAGAGCAGGAAGAAGACGATGACGGGCAGGAGCATCCCGCCGCAAGCGCCTATCACTGGGGCGAGGGCTTTCTTCCAAGTGGAAAGCTCTCCGCAGAGCACCTCCCGCTTTATCTCAAGCCCCACGCTGAGGAAGAAGATGGCCATCAGGAAGTCGTTGATGACCGTGCCGAGGCTCATCGGCTCGCCCTCCTCCGAGAAGAAGTTGAAGCCGCCGAGGCTGAGGCTCACGGGCAAGTCCCACAGCCTCTGGTAAAGCCCGCCCAACGGACTGTTAGCCACGACGAGGGCGAGCACCGTGGCAGCCACGAGCAGAATGCTTGAGTTGACGTACTTGCGTATCGTCTCAAGCAGGGAATAGTTTCTTGTAGGCATTGCTGTTTATGCTTGTTTAGACTTGATCTTGTCCATGCACTGGGCGATGAACGCCTTCATCTCGTCTGCGTGCTCTTCGACGCTGAAGAGCAGGTGCAGCTGGTTGTTGGCGCGGATGTAGTTGTGCTGCGGGTACTGGCTCTTCCAGTACTTGTCGCCGCTCAGGTAGTCCCACAGGAAGCGCACGCACTGCATGTAGGGGAACAAGGCGGCGGCGTACGGAAGGTTCTCTATCTCTACGGGAAGCAGGAAGCTGCTCGCGCTCTCGAGGTAGCCCTCGGTGAAGGCGCGGAAGATGTCCATGTTGAAGCCCACCTGCTTCATCTGCGGGAAGTCCTCCTCCACGAAGTTAGCTCCCGTGCGCAGGAAGTCGCCGTAGTCGGAGAAGATGTAGTTAGGCATCACGGTGTCGAGGTCGATGACGCAAAGCACGTTGTCGTTGTAGTCGAACATCATGTTGTTCACCTTCGTGTCGCAGTGGCACACACGCTTGGGCAAGATGCCCTCACGCCCCATGCGCTCCGCCTTGCACATGTCGAAGGCTCTCTTCTCCACCTCCCTTAATATCTGCTGCGTCTGGGGCTCCTTCACCCTGCCCATAGCGTCCGCCTCGATAGCGTCGTGCAGCTGCTGGAGGCGGAACTCCATGTTGTGGAAGTCTTTAATGGTCTCTCCCAGCTCGATGGGAAGGTCGGCGAGCATCGCCTGGAAGTTGCCGAACGCCCTGCCCGCCGCACGGCTCGACTCAGGGTTAACCGCCTGCTTCGTTATGGCGTTGGGCACGAACACCATCAGCCGCCAGTACGTGCCGTCGACTATGGTGTGCAGCTTCTCAGGGTCGGATCTGAGGGGGATGAACCTTAAGACTTTGCGCTCGATGTCCGTCTCTCCCTTCGCCACCAGCTTCCCTCGAATGTGCTCAGTCACAGCCTTTATGTTGCGCATCACCATATCCACGTCGGGGAACACGTTGTGATTGACCCTTTGCAGCACGTAGTCGGGAGCGTCATCCTCCAGGGTCGTCACCTTGTACGTGTCGTTAATGAGCCCCTCTCCCAAGGGTTTGATGTCCTTTACCGTGCCGGTTGTGGCGAAGAGGGCCACGATGCCCTCCAGTTTGCTTTGCTCCATATTCGAGTGTGTTAAGTGGTTAAGCTCTGAGTTACGGGCGCGAAGTTACGACAAATTGCCTTGCCCCAAGCACGCCCCTACGGTTAACGATGGTTAAATTTAGGGTCGTTGGGTGTTTTATCTACACACAACTATTGCAACGTATTGGGGAAGTCTGTACCTTTGCAGCGGTTTAATAATAAAGGGTTAATTAAATATTCTCTAAAATTAGGGTTTGGCAAGCCTCCGACGCGATGTCAGGGGCTTGTCTTTTTAATGTCTACAAGGCGGGACACGGGGCTTTTGCCCCGAAAGCTTAGGGTCGTAGCTCCGAAGCCTTAAGGTTTTCGTTGAAAAGCTTAGGGTCCTGAGGTAGTTTCTTTAGGGAAGCAAGGTCAGAAGTCCTCGGGATACGCCATGCCAGTCAGGGGCATTCCGTCGTCGGTCATCCCCTCCGCGCTCACGGCGAGCTGGGTTTGTGAGGAGTTGTTGTAGAAGCTGACGGTCGCCTCCCCGTTCTCGTCGAGCTGGAGGTTCGGGTTCCAGTAGAGTGTGCGGCGGAAGTCAGTCGGCTCTCCCTCGGGTTTTTTGGAGTAATTCGGCTGGTAGAAGTCCTCGCACACGGCGAAGCCCGTGAGCAGCATACGGCGGTCTCGCCATGCCATCCTTTGGCTGTCGTCCTCGTAGCGTCGGAGGTCCACGGTCACTTTCGGCTGGTCGTCTTGCGTGAAGTGCGAGCTTCCCTCGTTGCGAGGCGAGTAGTCCGTGTAGACGTACACCTTGTCAAGGTTCGTGAGGTGGTTATATTTCTCCATAAGCCCTGCGGAGAGGAGGCTCGTAGTATTCTTCGTGTTGTACCGGCGCTCAAGGTCGTAGCTCCGCGCCATGTTCATGTCGCCGATATAGTTTCGGGCAATATCGTAAGAGAATCGGCTGCCCCCGATGAAGTATCCAGGGCAAAGTCCCGCGTCGCACACGTCGTTGAACGCCTGATAAGCGTCTATCACGAAGGCAGGCTTGCTGCTGTCGAAGCGACGCATCCCGTTCCTCTTCGCCCCTATCGTTATCTCGTCGAGGATGACAGCGTCGTCCACGGTCACCCGCCTTCCGTCCGCAAGCCTCTGCTCTGGGAGGTTTGTCTGATAATAGTTGTATGGTTTTACGAAACGCGGGAATATCGGGTCCAGCTTCACGTAGAACTCCGGGTACTCCACCCTGCCGTTCTTGTCCTCGTTGCTTGCGGTCCAGGTGTGCGTCTTCCCGGCCTTCCATTTGGTAGTGTCGCTGGCGGCGAAGAAGAAGAAGCAAGCCTCGTAGAGTTTAGGCGCATCGATGCGGAACTTACCTTTATTATAAGTGCTGACATCGCCCTCGGCCATGCCGTTTTCCTTTACGCCCGGCTGCACGAACTCAGCGTGCACCATCACCTCGCGCTTAAGGTTACCCTCGTTGTTGTAGAAGCGTTCCGAGCTAACCGTGCCGTCCGTCTTCGTCGTAGTGCCTTGGTTAGTCTGGTCGGCCTCGAAGCGTTCCTCGCTTTCCTCCGATGTGTCGCCCACCGTCTCGTCGGCTTGCGACAGGCCCGTCACTTGTTGCGAAGCTTTCACCTGCTCGTCCGCCTCGCGCGCCTCGGCGTCTATGTCCATTCCCGCGTCTTTCATCATCTCACGCCCCGCCTCCACGAACTGGTTCTCTTCCTCCTCCGGCGTGTAGACGTTAACCTCTCCCAGCAATATCTCCGTGCGTTCGTAGGGTTGCTTTACGGTGAACGCCCCTGGTGTCGCCATTTCTTTCCAACTGTACCTACGCCATCCCTGCACAAGCAAGAGGAGGTCGAGCGCGAGCCTATGCTCCTCGTCGTCGCTCTCGAAGAAGTATTCCGGTTGCTCCACGAAGCCTTTAATCTGACTTCCGAGCAGCATCTCGGTGAGCATATTGCCTGTGTCGAAAGTGTAAGTACTATTTCTCCCGTCCCTCACGGCAAGCGAGATGGTAGCCTTAGGCTCGCCTTTCACAGTCATCTCTATTGGCGCGTATGGTTCGTAGCCGTCGCCGCGCACTCCAAGGAAGCTGATGTTTTGCTCCGAGATGTCGCCTTTATTCACGAAGACAAGGCGGTCAGCCCAGATGCGTCCCGCCTCGTTGAACACGGTCAGCTGCACCACACCCGTCTGAAGTTCCGCGGAAGGCACGACCGTCTCCAGCGTTTCCCCTTGCCCCAGCTCCTGGAAGCTTAGGAGAATGCCGTGACAGGTCGCTGTTAGTCCAAGATTTTCCGTGGCAGCCACGCCGCGAGCCTGAAGGTTTATGTGGATTCCCTCAGCATCGCTCGTTGCTTGCAAGGCGCAACCGTCCGTCTCCACAGAGGGAAGCTTTGCGCTTTGCGCATTGTTTCCCCAAGAGAATTCGGCGGAGTACGCCTCGCCCTCCTTGCAATCGAGCAAGAAGTAGCCGCGTCCGCGGTTCACAGTCTCGGCTTGAGCCACAGTGTTTCCGCCCTTGTCGCGCACAACGAGCGAGCCCCGCAGGTGATGCCCGTCGTCCGCGTCGTTAGCCTCGAAGGCCACGCGGCACCGAGCCCCCGCCACGAGGCTGCCACCCTCAGGGAAGAAAGCCAGCGACGCCTCAGGCTTCTCCGTCTTCGCCTTGAAGTATCGCCGCAAGGGTCGGGTGGTCATCACTTGGTCGTAGGCGCCCGCGTCCTGCGGCTTGTCGTAGACGGGGAAGACACGGGAGTAAAGCTTCTCGTAGTCCCGGTAATAATCCTGCGCCATCCGTTTGCTGTAGAACCAGCTCTCGGCGTATTTCGTGTGAGGGTGCTGGTATTCGCCCCAGTTCAGTTGCCATCGGGTGTACGCCCTAAGCTCGTAGTAGCCCCCGTATAGGGTGTCGAGCAGGACGAACGAGCCGTAACCCTGCCCGCGCTCCATCTCAATCTTCTGCCGCTCCACGAGGTAGCCGTCCTGGTTAAGGAGTTCCACGTAGAGCAGGCTGCTCAGCGTGGAGGGCTTGCCGTTGCTCAGGCGCATGTACACCTTATAATATATGGTGTCGCCAAGGTAGTAAGACGAGTTGTCCGTATGGATGAACACCTCCTCCTGCGGGATGCTCGAGGCGAACGTGCCGAGTCTTTCCGCCCAAGCCTTAAGGGATTCTGTCTCTTGCGCCGAGGTTTGAGAGGAAAGGGCGAAGAGATTCGCGAGAACTATTAAGGTTCCCGCCAAGGATGCCCGCTTCCCGAGGCGCCGCAGAGGCGAGGGCATCACTTCCTCGCTTTGAAGACTACGAAGTTCTTAGCCCTGATTGCGGCGTTAATGATGTTGCCGTCGGCCGCCACAGAGCTTTCGTCCGGCACCACGACGTTCGGGTCCTCGATGGTGTTCTCTGCGTTATAGTCGCTGCAGTCCAGCGTGATTGTGTTCACGCGGCTAAGGTTTTTCAGCCCTTCAAGCCGAATGCTCACCTCCCTCGTCGAGTCGCACGTGTTCACGACCTTGACGATATACTCGCCAGTCTCCTTGTCGTAGACCGCGCTCGCCAGGACGCCGTCCTCGCCTTTGTCGGGAAACTCGCTGTTTGCTATGGGAAGCACATTGGTTCCCTTGTTTCTCGCGAACATTTGCTGCACGTAATAGCTTGCCGTCTTCACGACGTGCAGGTTGTCGAACCAGATGGCGTCGGGGCGCCACTGCCAGCCGTCAACGTGAGCGAACAGGGGAGCGTAGGTCGCCATACTGACGACATCGGCGTTTCTCTCCAGTCCCGTCATGAAAGCAGCCTCGTATATGCTCGCCCCGGCGTGGTTGTATTTCTTTCCCTTGTCGTGACAAGCATATTCGCCAGCGAAGACCTTCGGCCCTTTACGGTCGTACTCGTCGTATCGCTCCCATTCTCTCTTGAACCAGCTCACTGGGCGGTAGAAGTGCTCGTCCACGAGGTCGACCTGCAGTTCCTTCATCGCCATCCATCCGTGGTCGAACTGTTTTCCCTCGGCGTCCGGGCCGCTTGTGCCCACAAGCTTAATCTCGGGGTGAGCCTTGCGCACGGCTTTCGAGATGATGTCAAGACGTTCGAAGTAAAGACTGTCCCACTGCTCGTTGCCTATGCCGAGGAACTTCATGTTGAAAGGCTTCGGGTGTCCCATGTCCGCCCGGAGCTTTCCCCATTTTGTGCTGGTGTCTCCGTTGGCGAACTCTATGAGATCGAGGCAGTCGTCAATGAATTCCTTCAGTCCCTCCTCGGTCGCGGGCGCGTACGCCTTTTTGTCTGTCTTTTTGTTCTGGTATTGGCAAGCCATTCCCACGTTGAGAATCGGCAGAGGCTCTGAGCCAATCTCCTCGCTCAGCTGGAAAAACTCGAAGAAGCCCAAGCCGTAGCTCTGGAAGTAGTCGGGATAGTAGCGATAAGTGAACGTGCTTTCCCACCGGTTCTTGTTGATCGGGCGGTTTTCCACTGGGCCCACGCTGTTCTTCCAGCTGTATCGGTTGTCCAAAGTCACGCCCTCCACGATGCATCCCCCTGGGAAGCGGAACACTCCAGGGTGCATGTCGTAGAGCGCTTGCGCAAGGTCCTTTCGCATCCCGTTCTCGTGTCCGTTCCAAGTGTCGGTGGGGAAGAGGCTCACGTGCTCAACGTCGCAGGTCCCCTTGCCGCTTTTCCCGTTGTACTCACAAAGGAAGATTCTGAGCTGGGCCTTGTCGATGGTGCGCGGGCTCTTCAGGGTTATGGTGTATTTCTTCCAGTCTTTCGACTTCACTTTTATGTCTTTCGAGACGAATTCCTGCTTTTCTTCCTTGGTGTAAGGGTCGATGAGTTGCACGCGGAGCGTCTGGGCCGAGTCGAAAGGCACACGGGCGTAGAGGCTGAAGCGGTACTCGTGGTCTTTCTTCAGCCCGATGCCGAAGAAGCCTTCGTTCACGAGTCCCGTCCACCACTCCGGGTGTCCCATGCTCTCGAGCCTGGCGTAGTGGGGATTGTTCTCGAAGGGCCCGTCGTCTTTTATACTGACCTTGCCGAAGGCTTGCCAGCCCGTGAGCGGGTCGGGCGTGAACTCGAAGGAGCGGTTCTTTATAAGCTCGGCGTAAAGCCCCCCGTCCGCCGCGAAGTTAATGTCCTCGAAGAATATGCCATACATCGTTGGCTGCACCGCCGCGCCGGGCAGGTCGGCCTGCACGGTTATGACGTTGTCTTGGGCAAACGTGGGAAGCGCCAGCAGTAAGCTTGCCACGAGAAGCAGGTTCCTTATCCTCATATATAGGTGTGTTTCTAATGCTTTTTCGCGTATTCAGCGGGTAAAGTTATACATTTCAGCCTATAGTTGCAAGCCGGGCCTTGCAAAATAATGTAATTTAACGTGGAGGCCTTGCGCGCGACTTGGATGTTTCGCGGATTTTCCTTATATTCGCGTTGTGTTTTGGTCAGGCTTCCAAAGCCGTTCCCCGAAGCGATTTTCCAGAAAGCTCAAGCAACCGTTCCCGCTACATGTAGGAATCGCGAACGCTACATGTAGCATTTGCAGATTATACATGTAGCGTCAGCTCATTTCCCTAAGGGAATCAGCGCGGAACCCTAAGGAAAAATGAAAAATGCTTAGGGGAATCGACGCGGAAGCCTAAGGGAATCTGGCGAAAGCTTAGGCATGTCTTGCGAAAAGCTTAGGCATGTCTTGCGAAAAGCTTAGGGGAATCGAGCGAAAAGCTTAGGGGAATCGAGCGAAAAGCTTAGGGGAATCTGTGTAAAGCTTAGGGAAATCGGGCGAAAAGGTTGGGGAATGAGGGCGCAATCGTCGTTGGGATGCGGATAAACCCCTTCGGGGTTTGGCGTGCGCCCGCTGGGTGAGGTCGCTAAATCTTTCGGTCGTAGAGGAGCGCGGCGTTAAGCACCACGAGCACAGAGCCAGCGTTGTGCACCAACGCGCCCCATACCGGGCCGAGAAGGCCGAGGACTGAGAGTGTTATCGCCACGAAATTTATCGCCATCGATATGGAGATGTTCACTTTTATCGAACGAATCACGGCGTTTCCCAGGCGCTTCAGATAGGGGACCTTGGAGACGTCGTCGCCCATCAAGGCGATGTCTGCCGCGTCGATTGCGATGTCACTGCCCATGCTCCCCATCGCCACGCCCACGTCAGCCGTCTTCAGCGCCGGCGCGTCGTTCACTCCGTCGCCAATCATGCAGACTGACCTGCCGCCGCTCCGAAGGTTGCGGACTGCGTCCACCTTGTCGGCGGGCAGCAGCTCGGCTCTCACGTTATCGATGCCTACGAGCGTGGCCAAATGCCTGGCGGCTTGTCGGTTGTCGCCCGTGAGCATCACGGTCTCCACTCCCATCTCTCGGAGCTCAGCCATAACCTTTGCGGCATTCGGCCTAAGCTCGTCGCTGAGAGCGAGCAAGCCAATGCAACGCCCTTCCACGGCTGTCAGCACAGATGCCTTGCCCTCATTGCGGAGTTTGCCTAAGGAGGTTGATATTTCTTCGCTTAGCTTCACCCCTTGCTCCGAGAGAAAATCGCTCTTCCCGCAGAGGACGGTCTTGCCTGCCACGACAGCTTTCACCCCTTTCCCGGGGAACATCGTGAAGCCGTCGCAGGCCCTGAGTTCACCGCCCCCATCGAGGAAGTGCCTGACTATCGCCTTGCCTATCGGGTGCTCGGAGCGCACCTCGACCGAGGCCGTGAGCCTCAGCACATCTTCCTTGCCGAAACCCTCCTGGAAGCTTAATGTGTCGGACACGCTAAGCGTGCCTTTTGTAAGGGTTCCCGTCTTGTCGAACGTGATGCAGTCGGCTTTTCCCATCCTCTCCAACGCCTCTCCCGACTTAATGAGCACGCCGTACTTCGTGGCTTGCCCGATGCCCGCGACGATGGACACGGGCGTGGCCAGCGCCAAAGCGCAGGGGCAGAAGACGACAAGCACCGTGACCCCACGGACCAGCTCACCTGTTATGACGTAAGCAGCCACGGCGATGAGCAACGCAAGCGGCACGAGCCATGTTGCCCACACGTCAACTATTCTTTGCATAGGCGCTTTGTTCTTCTCCGCTTCCTTTACGAGCGCGATCATCTTCTGCAGGGAGGAATCGCTGCCGACCTTGGTGGCTTTTATGTCGACCGAGCCGAAGCAGTTCACGGTGCCGCAGAAGACTGCGTCGCCAACCGCCTTGTCGACGGGAAGCGACTCGCCCGTCATCACCGACTGGTCAACGGATGTGCCGCCGCTGACTATAAGCCCGTCCACGCAGATCCGCTCGCCCGGCAGCACTCTCAGCAGGTCTCCCGCCTGGATCTCCTCGACGGGCACCGTCTCTTCCCGCCCGTCGCGCAGCCGCCGCCCCGTCTCGGGCGCAAGTTTTATCAGGCTCGTTATGCCACGCTTCGCACGGTCGACGGTGTAATCCTCGAGCAACGAGCCGATGGCCATGATGAATGCCACCTCGCCCGCGGCGAAAAGCTCGCCTATCCAAAGGCATGCCACCATCGCGACGCAGATGAGCAGGGCGGAAGACACCCAGCGCTGGAACAGAAGCCTCGTGACGGCAAGCCAGAGCAGCGGCAGTCCGCAGATGAAGACGGTGAGCCACGCGGGGTCGACCCTGACCTCGACGCCCGTCAACCAAAGCGTCAGGCTTGCGAGAAGCGCAACGCCTCCCACAATAGTCATACGCAAACTCTCAAGAAACTTTATCAAGCGTTCCATAAGACCCTAAGGTTTTCGGGCGCGAAGTTAGCTCTTTCGCCCCAAAAACGTTAAGCCTATGCCCGGAAAACTTTAGGCTCGCCGCAGCTCACCCCTAAGGTTGTTGTACAAGTCCACAGGGCTCCAATGCCAGAACTTGGTGTCTTCCCGCTCCAGAAGCTTGTACGTCTCGGAGGAATATATCCGCTTTATCGCCTCGGTAAGGCTTATTCCGCAGTCGTCGACAAGCATGCCCGAGAGCCATCCCACCTTTGAAGGCAGCAGCAAGTAGAGGTTTCCCTGGTTAATCTCTCCTATCATCCTTTCACTTCCTTGGCTTCCTGCTTCCTTTTGTCTATGAACTCGTCCATTTCTGTCAGGAGCCAGCGGTGCCCCTGTGTGTGAAGCACGTCGAAGTGCCTTTGAAGGTAGTCGAGAAGCCCGTATTTCTCGAGTACCGTCATCGCCTCCTCGCCAGTCAATCCCTTGGCGTTCTTGTACTGCTCTATGCAGAAGGAGACAAAGTAAGCAATGTCACGCCGCCTCTCGTCCATAACGCTTGAGCGCAAAGTTAGCTATTTCGCCCGGAAAACCTTAGGGTTATGCTTGGAAAACCTTAGGCTCGCCCCCGCAAGCCGGCTTTGGGCGAAGCCAAAGCTCCGAGGGCTTTCGCTCCGCACCATTCGGCAACGCCCAGCCGGGAGACAAAGAAAGCAGCCCGCAGGCTTCGCTCTGCCCGGGGCTGCTTAAGGGGTTTGTCGTCTAAGAGTGGGCTACTTGCTGAAGCCCTCTGCCGTGTAGTATTCCGTCTCGCTTAGGGGCTTGATGGACTTGAACCTCGACCAGCTCTCGCTGCCCTGATACTGCGCAAGGAGGGCATCGGGCACGTAAAGGTCTACCTGCTCGCAGGGGAAGTCCTTGGAGTTGGCAGGGAAGTCGTAGTACTCCATCACGAGGAGGTACACCTTCTGGAGCTTCGGCATCGACTGATAGACGTTGAACATGTGGAGCTTGTAGTCGTTGGGCACGGAGATTTCCTCGATGTTCGGGCAGTCCTTGAAAGCTTCGTCCTCGAACTTAACCAGTGTCATGCCCATGATTACGCTCTTGAGGCTTGTGCAGCCGAGGAAGGCACTGTCACGAAGCTGATAGAAATTGTCCTTAGTGTGGACGTACTCCAGCGAGGTGCAGCCAGCGAAGGCGCTAACACCTATGGCGCGCACGTCGGAGTCGAGGTATTTAAGGCTGGTGCATCCCTCGAAGGCGTAGTCGTTGATGACGTCAACGGTGCCTGTCGTCACGAGCTTCTCGAGGTTCGTGCAGCCAGCGAAGCCGTAAGGCGAGATGTGAACGAAGCCGTCGATAAGGTAGACTTCCTTGATGCTCTGGTTGTTCTCGAACTCGTGTTCCTTCACGTCCTTCACGTCCTGCTTGAAGCCGAGGTGTTCCTTGTTCACCTTCGCCTTGTTGGCGCGGGCGGCGTTAGTGTAGAGGTAGAGGTCGCTCGGCAGTTCGACGGAGGTGCCGTCCTGAGAGGTCACGGTCTTGGAGGCTTTCTTGCCCGAGCAAGAGAGCAGGGTGGCGGCGCAGAGGAGGGCAGCCACGGCGGTCAGTTTGAACATACTGCTTTTCATATTCTTCTTAAAGGTTAGTGTTATAGATATGCGACAAAGGTAGTGCAAACGAGAGCAATAAGCAAGGAAAAGCGTTGCTTTTTGCTACGGCTTGCGCTACCTTTGCCGCCGTATGATAGTGAGGAAGCACCTCTGTCTCTTGCTTTTAGTAGCGTGCCTTGCCACCCTTCCTTGGCTTGGGCTCACACGGTTCAACACGAAGGGAGAGCCCCGTGAGGCGGTGGTAAGCCTCACGATGTTGCAGCAAGGCAACTGGGTGTTGCCCACCAACGACGGGGGCGAGATAGCCTACAAGCCGCCCTTCTTCCACTGGATCGTTGCCGCCGCCTCGCTCCTTGCGGGGGGCGTGAACGAGTGGACCGCACGCCTGCCCTCCGCCCTCGCAGCCATTTGCCTCACGCTTTGGGCGTACGTCTTCTTCGCCCGAAGGCGCGACAGCGACACAGCCTTGCTCGCCTCCCTGCTCTTCCTAAGCTCGTTCGAGGTGTTCAGGGCTGCCTACGCCTGCCGTGTGGACATGATGCTGACGCTCGGCGTGTGCGGCGCTATCTTCAGCCTTGCCGCATGGGCGGAGGAGCGAGGGTGGTGGCGCTTCGTCCTCGGTGTGCTTATGATGAGCCTCGGGGCGCTGACGAAGGGACCCGTGGCCATCCTGCTTCCTTGCTTAGTGACGGGCGTGTACATGCTTCTAAGGGGGCGCAACTTCTTCAAGACACTTGGTTGGCTCTGCCTTGCCGCGGTGCTTGCCTTGGTGCTGCCCGCCCTGTGGTATGCGGCTGCCTACGCCCAAGGCGGCGAAGCCTTCTACTCGTTAGTGTGGGAGGAGAACGTGGGTCGCTTCCTCGGCAAGATGACGTACCGCAGCCACGAGAACGGCCTTTGGTACTACTTCGCCCTGCTTCCCGCGGGGCTTTTGCCTTGGACGCTGCCCGCTTTATGGCAGCTATGGCGAAAGCGTCGCTCCATCCCCAGCCCACGTACGTGGCTGCGCCTAAGTCCCGAGACGCTCCTCTCGCTCGTGGCGCTCGTGTTCGTCTTCGCCTTCTACTGTGTGCCCAAGAGCAAGCGCAGCGTCTACCTTCTGCCCGTCTATCCCTTCGCCTCGTGGCTGGTGGCGGTGCTGCTTAGGGAGTGGCCGAGGAAGGTTCGGAGGATAATGCTTGGCGTCGTCTACTCCCTTTGGGTCGTCGCCTTCGCCGTGGTCTTGCCTCTCCTTCTTAATAGACGGAGCGACAAGGACATCGCCGAGGACATCAGGCGGATGCGCCTCGAGAAGCCCCTTGTCAGCTACATCAAGGACAGCGAGGCGGGCGACCCGATGCACTTCTTCACCGTTAACTTCTACCTTGGTGACATCGTGGGGAACTGGGACAACCAGCCCGAGGGCTACCTGCTCGTGGGGGAGAGGGACGCTGAAAGCTTCATAGCAGAGCACAGGCAGTGGAGCTTCAAGCTGCAATACACGAGCCCTCACCGCAGCTGCGACACGCGGCAGCCCCTGCGCCTCTACATGTTCTACCTTCGCTGAGGCAGCCAGCGGCTAAGCGTCGTGGTGGGCCTTGTTAGGGTGACCGTGGTGGGCCTTGTTAGGGTGACGACGGTTGGCCTAACAAGGGTGACTGTGATGCCTGTTATATAGGCTTTATGGCCAGGGTATAAGGGGCGTGACACCTATCCTATATAGGATATCTCCACACATCCTATATAGGATATGTCCAGACATCCTATATAGGATGTGTCCAGTCGCCTGCCCGTTCCCTTAGGAAGTAGTGCGGGCGACGCTTAACCTCGGTGTATATCTTGCTGATGTACTCGCCCGTCACGCCAAGGGCGCAGAGCAGAACGCCCCCGACGAACCAAAGGGAGATGAAGAGCGACGCCCAGCCCGGCACGCTGCGGCTCTCGATGTACGTTACCAGCGCCCAGACGCACGCTCCCAGGGCGACAAGCACGAAGAGCAGCCCCGTCACGCTTATCAGGCGAAGGGGACGGACGGAGAAGGAGGTGACGCCGTCCAAGGCAAGGCTGAGCATCTTCGTGAGCGGGTACTTAGACGTGCCTGCCTCTCGGGGCTTGCGGTCGTAATATTCTATGCGCTCCGTGAAGCCAAGCGTTGGCACAAGCCCACGCAGGAAGAGGTTGCGCTCGGGGAAGCTGAGCAGTGCCCTGAGCGCCCGCTTGCCCAAGAGGCGGAAGTCGGCGTGGTTGTACACCGTCTGGCAGCCCATCGCCCCCATCATCCGGTAGAAGCCCTGCGCCGTCTGCCGCTTGAACCAGCTGTCCTCCCGCCTGCCCTTGCGCACGCCGTAGACTATGTCCGCCCCCTCTCGGAAGTCACGCGCCATACGCGGTATCACCTCGATGTCGTCTTGCAGGTCTGCGTCTATGCTAATCACAGCGTCGGCAAGCTCGACCGCCGCCTCCATCCCCGCCCACAAGGCACGCTGATGCCCGACGTTGTGGGAGAGCCTTAGCCCGAGCACCTCGTTGTGAGCCTCCGAGAGGGAGCGTATGACAGCCCACGTCTGGTCGCTGCTGCCGTCGTCCACAAAGAGCAGGCGAGCCTCCTCGCCAAGTGTCTCAGTGATGCCGAGGAGCTGGCGGCAGGAGTCTTGGAGCACCTCCTGCTCGTTGTAGCAGGGAATAACAATGTATATCATCTCTTGAAGACGTGTTTAAGCAAGAGGAAGTTGACGGGCACGGCAACGCAGTAGACGGGCACTGGGGCAAGCCTCTCGCGCACTCCGAGCCAGAGGAAGAGGTTCAGCAGCCCGAGGTGCAGCAGGAAGTTGACTGCGTGCGCCCCCGCCATGCCGACGAACTTAAGGAGCGAGGGCTCTCGGCGGAAGGTGAAGCGGGACGTGGCGTAGAAGTTGCCAAGGAAGCTGACCACGTATCCTATAATATAAGCTGGGTTGGCGGGCATCAGGAGCACGAGCAGGAGGTAAAGCCCGTAGTGGAGAGCCGTCGCCGCCGCTCCCACTATGACGAAGCGAAGAGCCTCGCCCCCAAGCTTCCTTGATAACATCACTGTGTCTCGCCTTTGCTAACGATGTGCTGAGCCGCCTGAAGCATGCTGAAGACGTGCTGCCTTAGGGCGTTGAACGTGCTGTCCGCCTCGTGCTGGAGCGCACCGTTAAGGTAGAGGAACTCCTGCTCCGTCGTGGGGTTGAAGACGAAGAGATGCCCCTCGCTCCTCGCCCCAATGACGTTGTCCGCCGTGTAGAAGGCGCAGGGGCGGCGGGTCGAGAGCAGGTCAACGCCGAAGTTGTTCTGCTCTGCCTCTATCCCGAGCAGGCTAAGGAGCGTGGGCTGCACGTCCATCTGCAAAGCCCAGTCGCTGCGCCTCTCCGCCTCCTTGCCCGGCACGAAGAACATCAGGGGGATGTGGTTAAGGCACTCGGGCATCTCGCTCTCCGCCCCGCCGATGAGCTTCCCGTGGTCGCCAAGCAGGACGAAGACCGTGCGCCCGTACCACGGCTGCCTCTCGGCTTCGGTGAAGAACTGGCGGAGCGACCAGTCGGCGTACTCCACTATCTGCCACTCCTCTTCGCAGTCCGAGGGGTGGAAGCTTTGGGGGATGACGTAGGGAGGGTGGTTGCTTATCGTGAGGAGCGTGGCGAAGAAGGGCTGCCGCTGCGACTTAAGGCGGTTGATGGCGTAGCTGAAGAGGAAGTCGTCCTGCACGCCGAAGCTGTTCACCACCTTGTCCCGCGGGTAGTTCTCCTGGCTGTATATCTCCTCGTAGCCGTTGGTGCGGAGGAAGGCGTTCATGTTGTCATACTGCGACTCGTGGGTCATGAAGAACATCGTGCGGTATCCCTCGCCCTTAAGCACCGTGGGCAGACCATTATATAAAGGTATGTCGCTCCCCTTCATCATATTGCGGAACATAAGGGCGGGGAAGCTGTAGAGCGTGGCGTAGAGGCCGTGGTTCGTGTGCAGCCCGGCGGAGTAGCAATTGTCGAAGAAGAGGCTTCGAGTGCTTAGGCTGTCGAGGAAAGGAGTGTGCCCTCGCCCCATCAGGCTTCGGCTCATCGACTCCATAAGGATTAGCACGACGTTAAGCTTCTCCGCCTGCGCCTCGCCCTGAGGCTTAAGCTCGTAGGCGAGAGGCTTGCCGCCTTCTCCGCCTCTTTCGAGGAGCTTCCGCACGTTGCCCAAAGCCTCCTCGTCGTCCATCAGGCGGAGCTTCTTGTTCTCGGGGCGGAGATTGTCGAGCGAGCTTGTGAGAAGGTTGAACGTAGGGCTAATGCCGAGCTGGTTGAGGAAAGCGTCGTCGCAGTAATAGGCTTGGCTTACCTTTATCGGGTTGTAGCCTCGTCTGCCACGGATGCCTAAGAGGCAAAGCCCTATCAGCGGCAAGCCTACGACCAAAGCCCCCCACTCAGACCACTGCCTCCTGCGCTCTTTCCTTGGCAACAGCTTGCCTGAGAGCCAAATGAACAGGGCGGCAAGCGCGAGGAACGCAAGGAGGGGAGGGTAGTACGCCTTCTCCCCCAGCAGCATCCCCAATGTCGTGCCTCCGTACTCCGCCCAGTTCCAGATGCCTGCGTTGATGTTCTTGAAGAAGTAAAGGAAGTAAGGGATGTTGGCGCACGAGATGAGTATGACAAGCGTCCAAAGCACCGCCATCCACCAGCGGGAGAACACGAGCGCTCCCCTCTGCCCTTTGCCGAAGGTGTGGGCGAGAGTGAGCAGACAGAGCGGCACGATGGAGATGTAGCACGCCACCACATTGTCGAACCACACGCCTCTGAGGAACGCTCCCCCTGCGGAGAAGCCCCCGTCGCCAAGGAAGTGATGCCCCGCGACGAAGAGGGCGAGCCGCAGAACGCCCGTAACCACCAGCCCCAAGACGTGGAGGCTGAGCAGATAACCCAAGGCTCTCAGGTATGCTCTCATCGGTAGTGTTCGCCTATATCCTTAATCAATATCACCTTCAGCTGTCTGTCCCTTGCCATACGCCTCCCCCAGAAGCTAAGCCAAAGGTGGTACTCGCTCGTGTGGTTCGCCCAAGAGAGCAGCCAGATGCCACTGTCGACGCGCCCCTTGAGCTTGCCGTACCAGTCGTGATGGAACGAGAGCGCCCTCACCTTTCCGCTCTTCGCCACCATCTGAAGCCGCGGGATGGAGTCCTCGTCCGGCTTGCCCAGCACGTAGCACGAGGTGATGAAGCCCTCCAGTGTCAGCGGCTCGAGCTCCCTCCAGTTGGGGCTCTCCACGATAATCCTTCCGTGGTCTATGCCGTATTCCTTGCAGAGCCACAAAAGTCTTTCGCAAAGCCAAGGCTCGTTCTCCGCTGTCAGGTTCTTCACGTCCAGCCAAATGCGTGTCTGCTTGTGCTTGCCGAGGTACTCGAAGTAGGGCGTTGCCTCCAGCGAGAACGTGGTGTCAAGGTCGTGCGTCACGTCCATCTTCCCGTCTCGCAGGCAGATGTCCACCTCAATGCCCTTGTAATGCCTGCCCTTCTCCTCAAGGCGCTCCAGCGAGTTGCAGCGGTGAAGCCATATCTTCTCCTTGCAAGAGCCTACGAGAGTGTACGCCCAGAGGCAATAAGCTGCGGAGGCGACGGCAAGGACAAGTACGGCGGTGAGGATAATCCTTTTGTTCATCAGGAACGCTTCTGCCGCGAAGGTAGCCTTTTTCCCCAAGGAAACCTTTATGCACACGGCTATATTTCCGCAATCCCTGCGGCTTAAGGGATGGCTTCCGTCACGTTTATGGGAAAGGATGGCTTGCTTTAGGCGACGTTTTTCCTTAATTTTGCCTCTCGTTATGAGCTGGCGCACTTATCCCGCTTTCGCTTTGTGGTGGCTTTTCTCGCTGCTGCCCCTCTGCGTCTTGTATCTTTTCAGCGACTGCCTGCTCTTCCCCCTGCTTTATTACGTAGTGCGTTACCGCCGGCCCCTTGTGCGCAGGCAATTGTCCGAGAGCTTGCCCGAACTGACCCCTAAGGAGCACAAGGAGATTGAGCGAAGATACTATCACACGCTCTGCGACTACATAGTGGAAATAATCAAGATGATGTCCATTTCTCCCGAGGAAATGAGGCGGCGTGTCCAGTTCGTGGGCGTTGACAGCTTGCAGGAAATGATGATGGCGAAGGGCAAGCTGACCAACCTTACCTGCCTCGGTCACTTCGGCAACTGGGAGTGGATGTCGAGCGTCGCTATGCAGATGACCAAAGACTTCGACTTCGCCCAGGTGTACCACACGCTGCACAGCCGTGTCGTCGATGAGCTTTTCCGCCACAACCGTGAGCGCTTCGGGGGCAAATGCATAACGATGAAGGAGACGCTTCGCCACATCATAGCAACCCGCCAGCGTGGCAGGCACGAGATAATAGGACTTATCTCCGACCAGTGCCCCAAGTGGGAGGCGATGCACCAGTGGTGCGACTTCCTCCACCACGAGACTTCCTTCTTCATAGGCGCTGAGGCTATGGGCAAAAGGCTTGGGGCTGTCGTCACTTATCTCGACGTGACCCGCCCCCGAAGAGGCTACTATCGAGCCGAGGTGAAGCTGATAACCGACCAGCCAGAGGCGTACGACGACTACCAGATAACGGAGCTTTACGCCCGGATGCTGGAGCAAAGCATCCGACGCGACCCGCATCTCTGGCTCTGGACGCACGCCCGTTGGAAGCGCACCCGTGAGGAGTGGGAGAAAAGGCGGCGCAAGAGGATATGACTTTCCTCTTCCGTTTTTTGCAAGAAACGCTTTGAGGCAAAGGCTAAAACGTGTAAATTTGTCAGTTGACTTGGCAAAAATGTCTCCCAACCCTGACAAACGATGAGACCTATAGCGAAGGTTGTCTGGCGTTATCTGACGCACAGGAAGGTCGGCGTTAACCCTGAGTTCCCCAATTTAGGCAACTTCGTGCGCACTGTGCCTGAGCGTTTCGCCAACGGTGAGGGGAAGGTGATATACAAAGGGCGGAACGAGCTGCGCAGGATGGCGCACCACGGGGCGGAGATGGTGGTGAAGTCGTTCCATCAGCCGCACCTTGTCAACAGTGTCGTCTATGATAATTTCCGCTCCTCCAAGGCTAAGCGCTCCTACGATTACGCCCTTATGCTTCGCTCCATAGGCGTTGGCACGCCCGCCCCTGTGGGTTTCGTGAACATGCACTTTGGCTTCTTTTTTCAGCGCAGCTACTTCGTCGCCCTCGCCTCCACCTGCCCGTATGTCTACAAGGACTTGTTCTACAAGCAGTTCCACCTTGCCAGAGACGTGAGCCGAGCCGTGGGGCGGGTGACCGCAATCCTGCACGAGCATGGCTTTGCGCACAAAGATTATGGCAGGGGAAACATACTCTTCGACGTTGATGAGAATGGCGTGAGGATAGAGATAATCGACCTGAACCGTATGTTCATCGGGGAGATAGACATGCAGGCTGGCTGCAAAAACTTTGAGCGTCTGCCCGCCACGCCGCAGATGCACCGCTGCATGGCTGAGGAGTACGCCAAGATTCGTGGCTTCGACGTGGAGGAGTGTTATGCGCTCATGCGCACTTACCGCGAGGCTGCCGACGACAAAATCAACGGGCTTTACTGATTTTTCTTCTTCTTTCGGCACCGTTTGTCGAGGTATGTTGCGCATTCGTCGCTGGGTGATGGGGCGCAAACGTTTGAGGGCGGAGCTAACCCCGGAGGGGTTTTTCTTTGACCCATAATGCGATGGGGCGCGTTCGTTAGGGTCGAGGAGCCCCCGCCCCGCCTATCGCCTAAGCTTTGCCGCGGCGAGTTCCCCTATTTTATAAAGGTATCGGAGTGAGATCAGCAGCCAATTGCTGTACACCCCGTTTTCCCGGAACGCGCGTCTGTGGTCGGCGTTAATCTGCTTGTGGCTGCTGTTGCCGCTCGAGCTTGCGCCACCCGTGCGCATTGTCACGAAGTTCGCCCTTATATACCGTGTCTTTATCCTGCCGACAAACACCATTCGCAGCAGGTTCTCGAAGTCGGCGGCTATCTTGTACGTGGTGTTGAAGTAGGCGTGCCTGGGGTCTCCCTTGAAACCCTTGATGTTTCTGCCGTCGAGCTTGAACCTTTCGTACACCGACCTTCGGCAATAGAAGCTCGGATGGGCGGGCATGAAGCCCAGGCGCATAAGCCATCGCCTGAACACCCTGGAGGAATAGCGGCGCACCGTGCGGCTTGTGTCCTCACTGCTCACGTATGTCACGTCGGCATACACGGCGTCCGTCTCAGGATGCTCAGCGAACTCCCGCGCCACCGTCCGCAGCACGTCGGGCGACGAGTAGAAGTCGTCGGAGTTAAGCAGCCCGACAACTTCGCCCTTCGCCATAGAGATTCCCTTGTTCATCGCGTCGTAGATTCCCTCGTCCCTTTCGCTCACCCACCTCATACGCCCCGAGAAGCGCGGCTCGTACTTGCGGATTATGTCCACGGTGCCGTCTGTCGAAGCCCCGTCCACCACGACGTAGTCCACCTCCTTGTGGCTTTGCCCGAGCATCGACTCGAAGGTGTCCCGCAAGGTTTCCGCACTGTTGAAGGTGGCAGTTATGACTGTTATCAGCATTCGCCCAGATGTTTGCGGACTGTTTCTCTCATCCACTCGCCCAAAATCTTTGTATGCCGCATCTTTTCCCCCTTAGCTTCAGCATTTATTCCGTCTCACTCCGCTCTCTCACCTTCGTGGCGGGCGTGCCTTGGTAGACGGAATAAGCCTCCAGGTCGTGGCACGCTACCGAGCCTACCGAGAGAACAGAGTGCGTGTGCAGCGTCACGCCGGGGCAGACCACGCTCCTCGCTCCCACCCACGTTCCGTCTTCCAACGTGATGTCCCCGACCATCAAGTCGAACGCCTGACGCTTGTAGTTGTGGTTGCCGCACAAAAGCATCGCGCCTTGGCTTATGCAGACGTTCGAGCCTATGCTCACCTGCCCGAGGTTGTCTATCCAAACGTTCTCTCCTATCCACACATTGTCCCCGACGCTCAGCCTCCACGGGTATTTTATGTTGACACATGGCTTTATCACTAAGCCTTTGCCCACCTTCGCCCCGAAGCAGCGCAGCAGTCTCGCCTTCCCCCGGCTTGAAATGCACAGCGGGCACTCGAACACCACGGCGTTCACCAGATACCAAAGCGTGCGCTTCGCCACTCCAGCCCCCGGCGAGTACCACGAATTGTCGTAGAGAGAGAGGTTCATGCCGCCTCCCTCCTCTCAGAATGGTATAGGATATAATGGCTGGCTTCATTATTTCTTACCCCCCCCCTGTATTAATCTTTTCTACAGATATGTGGTACTCTTCCTCAAGATACCTGCATATCTTCTCCTTGTCCTTGCCGCAAGCCTTCTTTATCTCATATATTTTCGCGTCAACCAAGGTGCGGTACCACCAGCCTTGCAGGAAATGCCACAGGAAGCCTTCCTTGCCCTCCGTGAAGCCTAACCTGATGAAATAACGATAAAGGAAATAGCCGAACGCCCGCCAGAACAGTGGCTGCTTGACATATTGGTGCTTTCTCATACGCTTTCGTGACGCCTGCGCGCTAATACGCTTGTCCTCGTCTGTTTCCGCGGCGCCCGTCAGATTCAGTTCGATGTCCAACATGTCGACTGCCTCCCTGATGGCGTAGCCAATGTGCTTCTGCGCCCACAGGCTCAAATTGTACAGGTTGTCGTCGGCAAACTCATGCTCAAATTCTATGGCTTCCCCTTCTGTCAGCTGGATGTGTTCGTCCATCATGCGCACCTCGCAGATGCCCATCCCATACCTGAAAAGGCGGAGTAACTTTACTTGCGGCATTCCTCTTCTTATCGTCCGGCCCAAGAAGACCCGCCTTCTTGTGAACACAACCCCAGAGTATTTCTCGGGAAGCGTGGGCAGTCTTTCTTCTATTTCGAGCTTCAGCTCCGGCGTTAGATATTCGTCAGCGTCGAGCCTGAGCACCCATGTAGTTTTCACGGGCGCATTCTGCAATGCCCAGTTGAATTGCGTCGCGTAGTTTACCCATTTGTTTTGCAAGATTACGACATTGTCAAATTGTCTGGCTATTTCCAACGTCCGGTCTGTTGAGAAACTGTCAACGACATAGATTGTTTCCGCAAAATCCGAGATGTTCCTGAGACACCGCCTGATGTGCCTCTCTTCGTTGAAAGTGAGAATGATGGCGGATATGTCAAGCCTTTGCATTTTGTCTCGCAGCTAATCCAAGCAAAAGTAGACCATTCTGTTGACATTCCCAAATATCGTGGCGAGAAATCGTCGGGGGTGCGGCAGGAGGATGCCAAAGGCCGCGCGCGGGCGAGCCGTGAGGTTTCCCTGCGGAAGCCCAAGGGCCGCTGCGGATTTCCTTAAGCTTTCCGCCAGATTCCTTAAGCTTTTCGCTCGATTCCTCGTGGCTTTTTTCATTTTTCCCACGGCTTTTTTCTTTTTTCCTTAAGGAAATGAAGCCAAACCACACGTGGACTTGACTAAAACCACACGTGGACTTGGTGAAAACCACGTGTGGATTTGGGAAAACGTACATGTGAACTTGAAGAAAGGTACATGTAAACTTGAGAAAGTGTACATGCGAACTTGGCGGGTTGCTTAGGCCTTCGGCAAAATGCGCCTCGGGGACGCTTGTCAAGCTCCTGAGCTAATCCAGGTGCAAATATAAGGAAATTCCCCGAATTTTGCAAGTTTTGCGGGAAACGCTTCGGGGAATGAATGGGATTATCAGGCTTCCTCTTCCCTTTCCCTTAATATCCGTTTCTTCAAGAACTTAGCCGGGTTGCCTCCCACCACATCGTAGCTCTTGATATCCTTACATACCACAGAATTGGCTCCGACAACCGCATAATCGCCTATCGTGTTGCCTGGTAATACTGTTGAGGCTGTTGCAAGCCAGCATCCAGTTCCTATAGTTATAGGCTTAGTCACTAAATCGAAAGTGTTCTTTTCTATATCATGGCTTCCTGTAAGTAGATAGACATCTTTCCCCACGCAAGTAAACTCACCTATAGAAATCTGAGCCATCGCATATACCCAGCAATGCTCTCCCAACGATGATTTATGCTTAATGCTTAGGTTCCAAGGATAGTCAATCGCAACCGTCGGATGAAGAGAGACGCTCCAATCGACTTGCCCGCCAAACATTTTAACCAGAAGCACTCTCCATTTCCTAAATATTGACAGATAGGGGGGGGGTGAACCTGAAAAGCGTCATATTGACGAGCTTCCACCCCATATTTCTCAATTTGCAACTCGTAGGCAGAGTGTTGGTTTGTATCGGATTATACGTCATAGCTTATTCCCTTAATGTCCGTTTCTTCAAGAACTTAGCCGGGTTGCCGCCCACCACAGTCCACGGCTCCACGTCCCTGAACACGGCTGCCCGCGCCCCCACCACCGCACCTTGCCCGACGGTCACTCCCATCCCAACGAACGCTCCTGCGGCTATCCACGCCTGGTCTTCTATGGTGACAGGAGCGGTAATCAAAGGATTCTGCGGTTTGCTGATGTCGTGCGAGGCGGTGCAAAGGTATGCCCCTTGCGACACTGTTGAGTTCGCCCCGAGGCGCACGGGAGCGACGTTGTAGCAGTCCACGTCCTGCGCCAGACACGAGTAAGCTTCCATCCAAAGGTTGGCGGGCCAGTAGACACGGGCCGAGGAGTATACCACCGCAGTGTCGTGGATGTGAGCCCCGAACAGGCGAAGCAGAAACCTCTTCCAGCCGCTTCCCACGCTGCGAGGCAGGGGGCGAGCGAGCAGAGTCCACGTCACCGTCCAGACGAGCCGCACCATCTGGTGCCGCCTGCCAAGAGAATTGTGATACTTCGAAAGGTCTACCTCTGTTTCGCCCATAGTGTTTCTGCCGCAAATATAGATAATAATTGTTTCGCTTGCGCCAAGTTAGGGAGTTGTTCCCGCATTTTCTCGGATAAAGAATGGCGGTATCTGCTGAAAATAATAACTTTGCATAGACTACACTCAATGATGACACGCACAAAAGATATGAGAATACTTTGGTTCGTCAACACGCCTTCCAACTATCGCGGAGGAAAGAGTTTGCCATACAATGGCGGAGGCTGGATTAGTTCTCTCGAGAACGAGTTGAGGAAAGTGGCGGGAATCAGGCTCGGCGTGGCTTTCACAATGGCGGGAGCGGGCGGAAAAGTCGAGGACGGCCAGGTGACTTATTACCCTATCGACATTAAGGAGTACTCCATCTTGGCGCTGACAAGGAGAACTTTCGGCTTGCCTTTCCGCGCGTCCATTGAGAAACGAGAGTGGAGACGTGACGAGGCTGTTTATATGAAGGTAGTGGACGACTTTAAGCCCGACGTTATAGAGGTGTTTGGCTCGGAGAAGTCGTTCGGGCTAATCGCCAGTAAGGTAAACGTTCCCCTCGTGCTGCATATTCAGGGACTGCTGACTCCATACTTGATGGCTTATCTTCCACCCTTTATGTCTTGGGGAAGATACTATTGGACCCCGTTCAATTTCTACCAAGCGTTGCGTAAGCTTGCCATTTATGCCGACTTTCAGTTCGGAGTGGCAAGAGAGCAGGAGATAGCAAGACGGGTGAGATACTTCATCGGCCGCACGGACTGGGACAGAAGAGTGGTAAGTCTCCTTAATCCACAAGCCGAATATATATATGGAAGCGAGGTGCTTCGGTCTGAGTTCTATAAGCCTTGCGAAAGAAAACTGCCCGAGAGGTGCGTAATTGTAACCACAATGTCGAAGCCTCCTTACAAGGGTTTCGACATTTTACTCAAGACGGCTGCTTGGCTGAGGCGCACAGGTATGGACTTCGAGTGGAGAGTATACGGAAACGTCCAGCCAGCCTTTGCCGAGAAGTTGTCGCATATCAAACACAAGGACGTGAATGTCAGGCTGATGGGCGTGGCGACCTCGGGGCAATTAAGGGAAGCTTTTCTTACGGCCTCCATGTATGTTCATCCTTCCTACATAGACAACAGTCCCAACAGCCTATGTGAAGCCCAGATCTCCGCCTGTCCCGTGGTAGCCACCGACGTTGGAGGAGTGTCTTCCTTGGTGAGACACGGTGTGACGGGCTTCTTGGTTCCCGCTAACGATCCCTTCCAAATGGCTTATTTCCTGCGCTTGCTTTTCGAGGACAAGGAGTTGAACCAACGAATAGGGAAGCAAGCCCGCGAGGAGGCACTTCGTCGACACGACCCACAAAGCATAGTTAGCAAGCTGCTAAAAGACTACGAGATAATAATAAAAAACAGAGGGACTGCTGAAGGATAGCCGTGTGCTTTAAACCACGGCTTCTTTTTCGTAATTTCTTCCGCGGCATAGCACGTAAGAGACTGCAAGCCATCCAGCAGATTCCCCTAAATAGTATCCGCTAAAGCATAGATACACGAATGAACACAGGAACAGGACAAGCAACAGCTCGTTATGGCGGTCGTATTTTATTGAGCTCCAGAGGAGAGAACCGAACTTAAACAGTCCGTATGCGAATATGCCAAAGAGTACAAGACCTCCCTCGCAAAGTATATCCAAGAAGATCTCATGTGAGTAATAGCCCACTTCATAGAATACAGACCCGATTCCGTGACCGATAATGGGGCTTGTCGCGAATGATTCAAACGACAAGTCCCATCTTACCCAGCGGTTATCGGTTCTATAGTTCTCCTGGTTGCTGAAAAAGTTCATTATTCGCTCATAACCCTGACCGAATAGCTCGTTGTTGACCAGCAAATACTGGACAACAAGAAAGGCGACACCCGCAAGCAAAATGTAAAGTGTCATTTTGCCGAAGGAAAGACGTGTCAATCCGAAATACAGGCAGAATGCTAATCCCATCACGAAAGCGCCGCGTCCCCCTGCCGTAAGAGCCAACACCAACTGCAAGGCTGCCAATGCGGTCAGCAGGATGTAGAATATCCACGGGTATCTGTGGTTGCTGATTAAATACAAAGTCATGCCAAAAGCAAACATAGAATAGTATGAAACCAGTTGGTAGTTAAGGGTTTGGTCGTTCATATACTCAAATGTCGTCGCTACGCTATAACTGATTTTTGCGGAAAAAATAGTATAGGCAAGAACAATCGTAAAGAAAAGTATGAAAGGCAGCAAAGCTTTATCCATCTTTTTGAGTACAGAGCTGTCTTGTAGCATCATGGCTCCCATTGCGATTGCAGGGATAAAATGAACTAATATGTAGATAAAATATCTATGGTAGCCGTTATGGGTAGCCTGAAAGGTGGTGTTACTCTCAAAGTAAGAGTGAATAGGGGTTGACTGATAGTGTAAGTGGGCCCAGAAATACAATATCGCCACTACAATGCCTATCAGGATTGTGTTGACGAATGGTTTCAGCGATATTTTATTTGCTGCTCCAATGAAGAACAGGAGCAAGCCAAATGCTATGGCAAAATAATATAAATGTACGACGATACTACTATGGACAAGACCAAAGCAAGCCAGCATAATTCCATATAAGCTTCCGCTAAAAGCCACAACTAAGATGAAAAATCCAATAGCGGTATCTCTGAGTTCCTTAATCATATCTTTTTATGCTGTCTGCCGGCAATTAGCTCCGGAGGGGCTGTACTATGATAGCTGGGGGCTGTAGCCCTCCGCATATTGTTTCTCTTCGGTTGCACTAACTTGCCTATAAAGGCGTGGCGCAGTAGCTTTTCCGAGCAGGCGCTTTGCCATTTTTGTCAGCCTTGGGAAGTGTTTTATCCTTTGTTTCACATAATATGCGGGAAGGTTCTTGTATAGAAAGCGAAGCCTTTCCCTGCTATCACCGAAAAGTTCTTTGTAGCGCTGGAGCAAAAACAGAAAATCCTCCCTTGTGACAGTGTCGTCAAACATACTCTGCAGGCCTATCTTTAAAGAGGCATTGCATCTGCTAAAGACATCCTTCCGTTTTTGCTCGTCCATTCCCTGAAAAGACTGCGCTAATCGATACAGATGGCTGGCCACCTCAAACCGTTGCCAAATCTTCTCTCTGGGATTGATGCTGTGAGTAACCGAGACTTCGTTTGTACGATAGACGTAGATTGGGGTTTGCACTACATCCATAGTATCGCAGTAAGAAACGTAGTAGCTTATAAACACGTTGTCTTCCCCGAAAGCCAGATCTTCCACAAACTTTAGAGAATGCTTTAATATGATCTCTTTACGGAACAGATAACCCCAAACCTCAGGTCTTACTATAGAGAGAATTATGCGATTGTTTCTTTGCGGGGTTATCTCTTGGTGATAATAAAGTGACCCGTTATCCAGCATAAGAGCTTTACCTATTATTAAGTCCGCTTTCGAGGAGCATGCCTTGTCGTGTAGCACCTTGAGAGTTTCTTTCGGGAAGTAGTCGTCGCCATCAAGGAAGGCGATCCATTCCCCTTCTGCGTTATCCAAGCCCAAATTGCGTGCGGAACTCACGCCCCCGTTCTCCTTGTGAAAAACACGAATGCGCTTATCTTTCTGTGCATACTCGTCGCAGACAGCCCCGCTCCCGTCGGTGCTTCCGTCGTCGACGAGCAGCAGCTCCCACTCAGAGAACGACTGTGCGATGACACTCTCGATGCATTCCTGCAAGTACTTTCTCACATTATACACCGGGACAATCACAGAAATCTCAGGCTTCTCCATTGCTTACTTTTATACCTTGTCACAAAGGTAGGCAATAAATCCCATTTTGCGTTGCAGCTTGCTCAGTTATCTTCTTTCCAATATGCGTACTGAAGGTGGATATGGCGTTGGTCTTCAGGGGGTAATTGCATATAATCGTTGTACAGGTTCTTGAGGTAAGTGTCGTAATCCTTCACTCCATAGAGTTGGGTGTCCTCGAAGTCGTACAATATTCTATTGCTGAATATGGTGGCAGGCATTGTTTCCTTATATCCCCATGCTCCGTAATAGTTTGCTATGTAATCGCCGTCAGTCATAAGATGCTTATCAATGTAATTCAGGAGGTCGTCCTTCTTCAGCCAAAACAACGCAGTCTTAATGAAGTAGTTGAGCAGGTTCTTGGGGAAAGGCCGCTCCTTTGCAGAAATGGCGAAGCGGTACATCTGCACACTCATCAGCCTTCCTATCAGTCGGCATTTCGAGAATCTTCCTGTCTTGCCGTCGCACTTGTCCAAGGGGAAGATATCCACATTGGCACCGATAGGGGCGAACCCCATCGTGTTCTGTTCTTTTGTGACGGCTCTCGTGTCTTCTATCTTTATGAAACCAGCCACTAAAGCATCAGAATTTTCCTGCGTTAGCACATCCATCTCAGGGGGCAGCCCTTGCTTTAATGCCCGCTTTAGCTTTTCAAAGTGTTCACGTGGCACGCCAAAGTCCATGTCGTCGTCCCACGGAATGAAGCCTTTGTGGCGCACAGCCCCCAGCATTGTCCCGCCCAGCATGAAGTAAGGTATGTGGTTCTCTTCGCAAATACGGTGGAACTCTTTTGCTATATTCAGGAGCAGACCGTGCAAGTCTTCTAACGATAATGATCTCATCGAAGGTGATTTCAAGCTGTTTGCGGGAGCTTCCACGTCTACTTATATGAATAACCTCCGCTTACCTCAATAATGCTCCCGTCAACATAAGGGTTGGATATGCAGAACTTTACGGCATCAGCAATCTCGTTGACGGTAGCAAAGCGCTTGAGAGCTGTTTTCTCGCAGATGTTATTCCGTATATTGAGAGGTTTGTCTTTTTGCCATTCTGTTTCGACGAAGCCTGGTGCTATGGCGTTCACATTGACATTTTTGCCATCAAAGAATTTCACTAAGTTCACAGCCAATGCGTGTATAGCGCTTTTGGTGACGCTATACGCTAACGAGGTTCCGTGAGGATAAACTGCCATCATCGAGCCAATCAGAACAATGCTGCTTCTCTCTTCCTCGCATGTCGGTTCAATGATGTCGTAAAGGTCACGTATAAGATATAAGTTGCTGTTCACGTTCACTTGCATTGCTCGCTCCCAATCTGCATTTGTTATCTCCGTCAAGCTTTTGCGTAAAGTGGTTCCAGCGTTGCATATAAGACAATCGAGATGAGAATGCGTCTTCTTAAACCAATCAGTGAAGTTCTTTATATCCTTGGGGTCCGCCTGGTCGCATTTCAGTATGGTGAAATCAGGAGATATGCCTTCCCACTTGTCTTTGCATGCCTGTGCACTTAGCGTGTCGTGACCATAAGTCGCTGTTACGCAGTAGCCTTCGCTCAAAAGCATCTCCACGACAGCTCTGCCGATACCTCTTGTCCCCCCAGTAACTATGGCTTCCTTCTTCATATTTCTATGACGTTTTTCCGTTCGGTGAACTGCTGCATTATGTCAGCCATACATACGCTCTCCCTTCTTCTGAGACGGGCAGAGGTGAAGCGGTGGTTTATGATGCAAGAGATGAACTCTTGTATCTCGTAGCGCAGACCAGCCTCGTCCCATTTGTAGAAGAACTTCTTGTTGTTGTTCTGGTTCTCATAGCGAAGCTCGAAGAAGTCAGTCTTCCACCATGGCGCAGGCACGTAAGCGTATCCTTTCGTCCCGGATATTATGAGATTCCCTTCAGTCTTAACGCCAAGTCCCACCTTGAACGAGCAAATCGCTTTTGGGAAGCGCAGTACGCCCTTGGTGTATATGTCCACGCCACCAGCCATACGGGAGTAAAGGTTCAGGTTTTCGTAGTTTGTCCCCATTAACTTGATTATTGGCAGTAAAGGGTAACTGCCAAGCTCATACAACGAGCCACCTGCCTGCTGAGGGTCGAACTCGCGGAGCGTGTCGTCTTCCCACACTTTCGAGAGCGAGGCTTCGATGTCCACCACTTCCCCTATTACCCCGCTTTTCACCATCACCATAAGGTGGTTGAAGGCAGGGCAATGCGCTGTCTTGTTCGCCTCCATCAGGATAACTCCTTGCTTTTCCGCTAAGGCATACAGTTCTCTTGCTTGCTGGCCGTTGAGAACCAGCGGTGTCTCGCAAAGCACGTGCCTTTTTGCGTGGAGAGCCTCTTTTATTAGCTCGTAATGAGTGAGGTGTGGTGTGGCTATATAGACGGCATTTATCTGGGAAAGAAGCTCGGAGTAGTTATGGCATATTTGGGGGAGGCAAAGTTCTTTGGCAAAGCTTTCGGCTTTCTTGTCGTCAATATCGTGCGCTGTGCACACTTTCACTCCGCTCACATACGTCGCCTCTTTCGCAAATCTCGGGGCTATTCGACCGCAGCCAGATATGCCAATCCTGACCGTCGCCTGCGACTCCTCGCGAAGCTGCGTGCTGCTTATGCCTTCTGTTCGGGGCAGATACACTACCTTGCAGAACTCTTTCAGATAGTCGAACTCGCCCTCCCAGTCCGAGCCGATGGCAAAGATGTCGACCCCGTACTTTTGTATATCGTCAATCTTCTGCCCGACATACTCCTCTATTATAATTTTGTCCGCCAGCCCAGTGGCTTTGACTGCATCCACTCGTTCCAGCACATTGTCCTTCACGTTCAGCTTGCCACGCTCACGGTCGTAGTTGTCGTTGGTGACACCCACTATGAGATAGTCGCCCAAAGCCTTTGCCCGCCTTAGCAGGTTCAGATGGCCCTGGTGTAGCAAGTCGTATGTGCCGTAAGTTATAACTTTAGTCAAAGTGAGATGTAGTAGCGATTAACGCAGCGCAAAGGTAAGCAATAAATCGCAGTTACTCGGGGAGTTGGCGGTTTTTTCACACTTAAGCGTTGGTGGGTGCCTGGGTGAAAAAGGTATCAGGATAGGTTCTCTCGAAGGAAGTCCATCGAAAGCTGGCGCATTTGGGCGAGGCGTTGGTGTGCTTCGGCGTAGTCGATGGGGGAGAATGTTGGAGTGGACGTTTTCGGTATAAAGCGATCTTGCAACCCCATTTTATTTAAGAATGACAGCAATCTCAAATCCCCGATGCCAACGGACACACTATAAAAAGGTTTCCGGAAAACAACAGAGAAGGCTGTTCCGTGAAAGGAAGTCGTCACCACGCAAGATGCGTATTTAATCCAGCCGAGGAAGTCCATTGGTGAGTAGCAGCTATACTGTTTCCTGCTTAAGATCTTGCTGCGTATTCTCGAGTCAATCACGATGCCGCCGATGTCCTTCGCTATCTTCCTCGCTATCCTTAGTGCTTCCTTGTCGATTCTCACTTGGTATACAAAGACGTACTTTTCTTTGATTTCAGGCTTCTTGATTATATGTTCCCATATCTTTGGTTCTGCGAGCAAGGTGGGGTCGAGCACAACCTTAATCTCTTTGTCCGTTAGTGGTTGCAGTGCTACTTGGAGTTCTTCTTCGCGCACGCTGATTGCATCGAAGTTGGTGAGAGCCTTGCGGAAATGGTCGGACAGCATCTCGTCAAAGTTCACGTCGCCCATGCTTGCAGCGTATGTAACATATACTCTATCCCTTTTCTCGAAGGGCAAATATCCGTAGTAGTAAGGGTCTAATCCGTGCGTTATATGCGAGTTCCATATTTGGTCACTGCCAAATATGTAGGTGTCGTAAGAGTCCAAGGTGTCTTCGTCTCGAGGCAGTTCGAATTGTTTGGCGAACACTTTGAAAGTCTTATCATATTTTTTCTTCTCACTCCGTATCAATAGGTATCTAAGGCGTGCGTATATGGAGGGGAGAGGGTTGCGGTGGAGGAGTGAGAGTATTTTATGCGGGGTGATGCTTAAATCGGGTTGGAGGTAACTGGGTCTATAGTCAATCAGCCTTACTCTGTGACCCATTCCTTTCAGTGTCTCCTGCAAGGCGTAGCATTGCAGCACGGCCCCGTAATTGAAAGCTGAGTGAAATGTGATGATTCCTATCTTCATAGGGGGTTTGTTAGGGCTTCTTCAGTCTCTCTGGAAGAGGTCGCGCGTGTAGACCTTCGCTTTAACGTCGTCGAGGGCTGGGTCGTAGCGGTTTGCTATGATGGCTTGGCTTTGGGCTTTGAATGCGGCGAGGTCGTTCACGACAAGGCTGCCGAAGAAGGTGGAGCCGCTTTGCAGCGTCGGCTCGTAGATGATGACACGGGCGCCTTTCGCCTTGATGCGCTTCATTATTCCTTGGATGGCGGACTGGCGGAAGTTGTCGCTGTTCGACTTCATAGTGAGGCGGTACACTCCCACCACGCATATTCCCTCGGGTTGGCTGCGGTGAGCTGGGTAAGAGTTCGCACTGGAGTAAGCGTACCACCCGGCTCTCTTCAGCACCTGATCGGCTATGAAGTCCTTCCTCGTTCGGTTGCTCTCCACGATGGCAGTCATCATGTTTTGAGGCACGTCGCGGTAGTTGGCGAGCAGTTGCTTGGAGTCTTTGGGCAGGCAGTAGCCGCCGTAGCCGAAGCTTGGGTTATTGTAGTGTGTGCCGATGCGTGGGTCGAGCCCGATGCCCTCTATGATTGCCTGCGTGTCGAGCCCTTTCACCTCTGCGTAAGTGTCCAGCTCGTTGAAGTAGCTCACACGAAGGGCGAGGTAAGTGTTAGCGAAAAGTTTCACCGCCTCCGCCTCCTTCAGCCCCATGAACAGGGTGGGGATGTCCCGCTTCTCCGCACCTTCTTGCAGCAGGCGGGCGAATGTGTGAGCGTCTTCCTCCAAGCCTTCGCCCATCACCGAGGCAATAATCTGGTTCTCCTCGTCGAAGCCGTCAATCGGTTTCGGGAAGCCCACGATGATGCGGCTGGGGAAGAGGTTGTCGTAGAGCGCTTGGCTCTCGCGCAGGAACTCGGGAGAGAAGAGCAGGCGCAGTTTATTCTTGCAGCCAGTTTCCGCGAACTGGCGGGCGTATTTCACGTAGAGGCTGCGGCAGTAGCCCACAGGTATCGTGCTCTTTATCACCATTGTGGCGGCTGGGTTCACCTCAAGCACGAGGTCGATGACTTCCTCCACGTGGCTCGTGTCGAAGTGGTTCAGCTCGGGGTCGTAGTTTGTCGGGGCGGCAATCACCACGAAGTCCGCCTCACTATATGCCTTGCTTGCGTCGAGTGTGGCGGTGAGTTGGAGCTCCTTTTCGCTTAGGTATTTCTCAATGTATTCGTCACGGATGGGCGAAAGCCGCTTGTTCACGAGGTCGACCTTCTCTTTCACCACGTCCACAGCCGTTACCCGATGATGTTGCGCCAGCAGTGTGGCTATGCTCATTCCGACGTAGCCCGTCCCCGCCACCGCTATACTAAGGTCTTGGAAATGCTGCATGCTCTTGCTTGAGTCGGATAGAGGAGGCTCGAACTCCCGACCCCCACGTCCCGAACGTGGTACGCTACCAACTGCGCTACTA
>JAJPYQ010000026.1 GCA_021204865.1 Prevotellaceae bacterium
GGCACTCAATTGGGGCGATGCCCCATACCGTGGGTTATTCAACCCACGGCTACTCGTATTGAACCCCCTTTGGGGGTTCTCACTTAACTCTCGGCTACTCGTATTGGACCCCCTCTGGGGGTTCTCTCTTAACCCTCGGCTACTCGTATTGGACCCCCTTTGGGGGTTCTCCCTTAACCCTCGGCTACTCGTATTGGACCCCCTCCGGGGGTTCTCACTTAACCCTCGGCTATCATAGCCACACTCCGCTGCTCCTGTTCTCTTGTTCGTCTCCATGTCTACTTCACTTCTAAAAGCATGTCACCAACACCCGAGCCTGGGGGAATCATCGGCAGGATGTTGTCCTCTTCCTTCACTGCGCACTGGAGGAGGAACGCCCCGTCCGTCTCAAGCATCTCACGGACAGCGGCAGCCAAGTCCTTGCGATCCACTACCGTACGGCTCTTGATGCCGTAGGCGGAGGCTATCATCTCATAGTCGGGGTTCAGCATCGGGGTGAAGGAATACCGCTTGTTGAAGAACATATACTGCCACTGGCGGACGTTGCCAAGGTAGTTGTTGTTCAAGAGGATTATCTTCACGGGGCTCTTCTGCTCCATTATCGTGCCAAGCTCCTGTATGGTCATCTGCAAGCCTCCGTCGCCCGTGAAGAGGCATACCTTCCGCTCGGGGGCTCCGAACGTCGCCCCTATGGCTGCGGGAAGGCCGAAGCCCATAGTGCCGCACCCCCCGCTGGTAAGCACGGAGCGCCCCCGTGTGAACTTGAAGTAGCGGCAGGCGAACATCTGGTTCTGCCCCACGTCGGTCACAAGCACAGCCTCATGCCCTGTCTGCTCGCTCACCTCGTTCACCACCTCGCCCATAAGCAGGGGTCCATCCGTGGGGTGTATGGCAGGCTCAATCACCATGTTCTGCTCCTTCTCCTTGTACGGCTCGAAACCGGCTATCCACGCCTTGTGTGTGGCTGGACGTATCAGCTTGGTCACCTCCGCAAGGGTGCGCTTGCAGTCTCCCAGCACAGAGAGGTCCACCTTCACGTTCTTGCCTATCTCGCTCTGGTCTATGTCGAAGTGCAGCACCTTGGCCTGCTTGGCGTAGGTGCGCACGTCACTGGTCACACGGTCGTCGAAGCGCATGCCTATGGCTATGAGCAGGTCGCACTGGTTGGTCATCACGTTGGGCCCGAGGTTGCCGTGCATACCGAGCATACCCATATTAAGAGGATGGTCGGAGGGCAATGCGCTCAAGCCAAGCAGGGTGCAGCCTGCGGGAAGCTCAGCCTTCTCGAGGAAAGCCTTGAGCTCCTCCCTCGCGTTGCCCAGCTCAACGCCCTGCCCCACAAGCACGAAAGGCTTAACGCTGTCGTCTATCATCTTGGCGGCTGCCTCTATGCTGCCCTCCTTAGGCTCAGGGTAAGGCACGTAGCTGCGTATGAAGTTCACGTCAACCGGCTCGTAGTCCACCATACCTGTCTGTGCGTTCTTGGCGAAGTCAAGCACAACGGGGCCAGGTCTGCCGCTGCTCGCCACGAAGAAGGCACGGCTTACTGCCCACGCCACGTCCTCCGCCCTGCGTATCTGGAACGCCCACTTCGTTATGGGCTGCGTCACGCCTATCACGTCAACCTCTTGGAAAGCGTCTGTTCCAAGCTGTGCCGCTCCCACCTGTCCGCAGATGACAACCACGGGGGTGCTGTCCATCATAGCGTCTGCTATGCCGGTTATCGTGTTCATAGCCCCAGGACCGCTGGTCACCATCGCACAACCCACCCTGCCGCTCACACGGGCGTAGCCTTGAGCCGCATGCACAGCCCCCTGCTCGTGCCTTACGAGTATGTGGTTAAGTGTCTTCCGGTGGTCGTAGAGTGCGTCGTAGGTGGGCATAATAGCCCCTCCTGGGTAGCCGAACATAACGTCCACCCCTTGGTACTCCAGGCTCCTCATCAGCGCCTCAGCGCCGCTTATTCTCTCGCTCATAAAGTATGCTTAGTCTATTATCCTCACCCCGCCCTTGTCGGCTGAGGCTACGCTCTGTGCGTAAGCCCTCAGAGCCTTGCTCACGGTTCTCTGCCTCCTCAAGGGGCGCATGGGTCGGGCCGCAAGCTCCTCGTCCGTGAGGCGCACGTTAATGCTGCGGTTAGGAATGTCTATGTCTATGATGTCCCCGTCCACTATCTTGCCCACAGCTCCTCCGCTTGCCGCCTCGGGGCTTATATGTCCGATGGACAGTCCGCTTGTGCCTCCGCTGAAGCGCCCGTCCGTTATCAGGGCGCACTCCTTGCCGAGGTGGCGGCTCTTAATGTAGCTCGTTGGGTAGAGCATCTCCTGCATGCCGGGTCCTCCCTTAGGTCCCTCGTGGGTGATAACCACCACGTCTCCTGCGTTCACCTTGCCTCCGAGTATCCCCTCGCAGGCGTCCTCCTGAGAGTCGAACACCACTGCAGGACCAGAGAACTTCCAGATGCTCTCGTCCACGCCCGCCGTCTTCACGACGCAGCCGTCCTTGGCTATGTTGCCGAAGAGCACTGCCATGCCTCCGTCACGGGTGTAGGCGTGTTCTATGTCTCTTATGCAGCCCGCCGAGCGGTCGGTGTCGAGCGTGTCGTAGCAGTTGCTCTGCTTGCCCAGCTCGTTGCAGAACCTCCCCCCAGGTGCGCTGCTGAATATGCGCCTTGCCTCAGGGTCTACGTTCTCCTTGAGTATGCTGTACTTCTCTATGTCCTCCTCGAGGGTAGCCCCGTTCACACGCCTTACGCTCGTGTCTATCAGTCCGCCCTTCTGAAGCTCGCCGAGCAGGTTAAGCATCCCCCCAGCCCTGCCGCACTCCTGCACGCTGTACTTCTGACTGTTAGGGGCGAGCTTGCAGAGGAAGGGCGTGCGTCGGCTCAGCTTGTCTATGTCCGCCATGGTGAAGTCCACCTCAGCCTCTTGGGCGACGGCAAGCAGGTGAAGCACCGTGTTGGTGCTTGCCCCCATTGCTATGTCGAGGGTCATGGCGTTGAGGAAGGCTTGGCGAGTGGCTATGCTGCGGGGCAGCACCGTCTCGTCCCCCTGCTCGTAGTAGGCGAGGGCGTTCTTCACTATCAGCCTTGCGGCGTCACGGAAGAGCTGAATGCGGTTCACGTGCGTAGCCAGTATAGTGCCGTTGCCGGGGAGGGAGAGGCCTATCGCCTCCGTCAGGTTGTTCATGCTGTTAGCCGTGAACATCCCCGAGCAGCAGCCGCAGCCTGGGCAGGCGGTGTTCTCTATCGTGGCGAGTTCCTCGTCGCTCACCGTCTCGTCTCCGCCCTTTATCATAGCCGTTATCAGGTCTATGTTCTCTCCCTTGTACACTCCCGCCTCCATCGGGCCGCCGCTTACGAAGACGGTGGGAATGTTGAGCCTCATGGCGGCCATAAGCATGCCCGGCGTTATCTTGTCGCAGTTGGAGATGCACACCAGGGCGTCCGCCTTGTGAGCGTTCACCATATACTCAACGGAGTCGGCTATGATGTCACGGCTGGGCAGGGAGTAGAGCATCCCGTCGTGCCCCATGGCTATGCCGTCGTCTATGGCTATGGTGTTGAACTCGGCGGCGTAGCAGCCAAGGCTCTCTATCTCCCTCTTCACTATCTGCCCTGCCTCGTGCAGGTGTGTGTGTCCCGGGACGAACTGTGTGAAACTGTTGGCAATTGCTATGATGGGCTTGCCGAACTGCTCCCTCTTCATTCCGTTAGCCACCCAGAGGGCTCTTGCCCCTGCCATGCGCCTGCCTGTTGTGCAAACGTCGCTTCTTAGTCTGTTCTTCATACCTTAGTGCCTGTTATCGGGGTGCAAAGTTAAGTATATTGGAAGTAAGGTGCAAGGGTTAGTTGTCGCTCTTAGTGGCGTTGCAGTGTTGGCAGAGCATCTGGCAGTTCTCCTTCACGGTGTGCCCACCCTTGCTCCAGGGCACTATGTGGTCTGCCTGCATCTCGGAGAGCTCGAAGTGCCCTCTGCACTTGGGGCAGATGCCCTGCTGCCTCTCGTAGGCGCTTGCCCTCATCGACTCGGTGAAGGCGCGGATGCTGAGGGCGCTCTCCCGGTGGCTAAGCACGTAGTCGTAGATGCCCTTCTTGTTGGTCACGTCGTCGTCCATCATCAGGCGTGCCACCTCCTGCTCCAGTGCTGTGGAGGAGAAGTCACGGTCGTGGTACTGGTTGTAGAGCAGTCCCCACTGCACCTGCTTCATCTCCCTTCTTGTCGTGGTGAAGAGCATCTTAGCCCAGTTAATCACCTGCTGGAAGTACTGCCACTCTCGGTCGCTGTTCTCGTCGTGCTGGTGGCGGGCCATGTAGAGGTCGAGGCTAATGCCTTCCTTTGAGCTTATCCACGTGAGGACGGTGCGCAGGTAGTCCTGCCTTATGGGTGTGCCTGACATAAGCTTCTCCCCCAGCCCCTTTGCCACGCAGTTAGGCTTGGAGAAGCGTCGCTTGCAGGAGGTTATCCACGGCCCGGAGTAGACGGCGTTGAGCAGCTCTTGGTCGGTGAGCTTCTCCCCCGCTATGTTGATGATGCGGAACCAGTCGAGCTGCTCCTGCGTCGTGCTGTCCTCGCAGACGTACACCTGCAGGGGGTAGCTGAGGAACTGCTCCCTCTCCTCGGGCGTTAGGGTGTGGAAGAACTTGAGCGTCCCCTGCTTCTCTATCACGTACTCCCCCTGGTGGTAGGAGCAGATGCTGAGGGTGCGCTGCTGCCCGTCGAGCAGCTCGTAGGTGTCTGCCTCCCCTTTGAGCCAGTACATCACGTTGAGGGGGAACTGCTTGAAGATGCTCTGTATCACCTCCTGCTGCTGCCTCTCGTTGTAGACGAACTCCCTTTGGAACGCCGGCCTTATGTTGAGCCTGCCGCCGTAGCCTCTCACTCCCTCCTCCTCCGAGCTGCTGAACCCCTCCACCAGCTCCCGTATCTCTACTTGCCTTAGTGTTATCCTCATTGTGCCTTGCGCTTAATGAATATACGGTTGTAGAGCCTTTGCCCTTGTATTATGGTAAGGCAAGGTATGTCTCCTAAGTACCTTGCGCTGTTGGCTAAGCCCAGTATCTCGAACTGCTCGGGGCAGTACTTGTCGAGGAAGGTGATTGGCACTCCCATCACCCCCTGGTAGTCGAGGGGGATGTCGGAGGTCTTGTCCACGTTGATTGCGTCGTAGTTGTCGTAGCGGGGGTACTCCTCCGGAGTGTAATGCTTGTACAGGTCGAGGGGCTCGTGACGCTTGGAGTGGTCGAGGTTGGTGAACCAGCAGATATTGCCTAAGCTCCTCCACTTCTGTCCGCTCTCGTCCTGCCAGTACCGAACATCCCGTGCCTCGTAGTGTTCGGGCACCTTGAACGCCATATCCCCTGCCTTAACCCCGAGCCACAGCTTGTTCTCCTTTATCAAGGGAAAGACCTCCTTGTAGGTTATGGCGTTCTGGTTGCCTATGATAAGGAACTTCTTCCCGTACTCTATCAGCTTGGCGAGGTACTCACGGAAGAGCGAGAACGGGGGGTTGGTCACCACGATGTCCGCCTGCTCGAGCAAGGCGAGGCACTCACGGGAGCGGAAGTCCCCGTTGCCCTCGAGCCTCTCGGGCGGCTGCCTCTTGAGCAGCTCCTCCACGTCACGCAGGTCCACAGCCCCGTCTCCGTTCATGTCGCTCACCTCCGTAAGCTCGAGGTGGTAAGCCTTGTGAGCTTCCTTCCTCTGCGTCTGCTCAGGCTCACCGGAGGGCAGGAAGCGGAGCTCGGTCTGCGCTATGGGGGAGCCGTCGTAGCAGGTGCAGATGAGCCTACGGAGGCCCAGCTCGTTGAACTTCAGTGCGAAGTACTTGAAGAAGTTGCTCTCGTAGGGGTCGTCGCAGTTGCACAGCACGGTCTTGCCGCGGAAGTGCCCGCCGTAGTGCCGCAGCTCTGCCGCTATGTCCTGGAACTGGGTATAGAACTCGTCCTTCTTCGCCCTCTTGGCTTCCGTGAGGCTGCTGTTGCCGTCCATCGTCTTTCCTGGTCGTAAGGTTTGCCGTGGCGCGAAGGTAAGGCTTTCCGCGCCAAATAGCAAGAAAACGCCGCGAAAGGTACGGCGAACGTCTTCCAACTTGTTCGCCTAACATCTTGTAACTCGTCCGACGGACCGACTCCAACGCCTCCGACGGACCGACTCCAACGCCTCCGACGGACCGACTCCAACTTGTCCGACGAAGGGATTTTGATAATTTGGCGTTAACGACGAAAAGCGTTAACTTTGCCGCCACAAGACACACTAAACCTACACCATGGCAAGAGAGAACCGATACATCAGCGTCTGCTACGACATGTACACGAAGTTCAGGGAGGAGGACTGGGAGCTGAGCGAACAGATAGGAGAGAAGAGCCCCTTCATGTTCATCAGCGGCATGGGCATGGCTCTTGACGAGTTCGAGCGCAACCTCGTGGGACTGCCCGAGGGAAGCGCCTTCAACTTCACGCTAAGCCCCGAGCAGGCACACGGGGAGTACGTGGACGAGGCGGTGAGGACGCTGCCGCGCTCCGCGTTCGAGATAGACGGACGGCTCGACCAGAAGTACATCCACGAGGGGGCTATCGTGCCGCTGGAGAACAAGGAGGGGGAGCAGTTCAACTGCGTCATCACGGAGATAACTGACACTGAGGTGACAGTTGACCTGAACCACCCCTTGGCAGGCTGCCAGCTGCGCTTCGAGGGCAGGGTGCTGGAGAACCACCCCGCGACCACCGAGGAGATGGAGCGGATGGCAACGCAGATGACCTGCGAGGGCTGCCGCGAGGGATGCGGAGGAGACGGCTGCAAAGGCTGCAAGGGGCTATGAACACCTTCGGGGAAGTATTCCGACTGACCACCTTCGGGGAGAGCCACGGACTGGGGGTTGGAGGCGTGGTGGACGGGATGCCCGCGGGAGTGGCCATAGACCCCGCCTTCATACAACAGGAACTCAGCCGCCGACGCCCGGGGCAGAGCCCCCTTACCACCCAAAGGAGTGAGCTGGATGAGGTGGAGCTACTCTCTGGCGTGTTCGAGGGACAGAGCACGGGGCAGCCCATTGGCTTCCTCGTCAGGAACACAGACCATCGGAGCCAGGACTACGAGGAACTACGACACGTCTTCCGCCCCTCACACGCTGACTATACCTACCAGATGAAGTACGGCCTACGCGACCACCGCGGTGGGGGACGCAGCTCGGCAAGGGAGACGCTGAGCCGAGTGGTGGGAGGCGCTTTGGCGAAGCTCGCCCTGAGGGGGACGGGCATCAGCATAGACGCTTACACCGAGCAGGTGGGAGACGTGAGGCTGGGCTTAGGGCTTGAGAGCCTCGACCTTAGCCTGAGAGAAGGGAACGACGTGCGCTGCCCCGACCCCTCGGCGGCAGCCCTTATGGCGGAGCGCATAAGGGAGGCGAAGGCTCGGGGCGACACAGTAGGGGGCGTTGTGGCGGCTGTGGTACGGCACTGCCCCGCGGGGCTGGGCGACCCCGTGTTCGGCAAGCTTCAGGCAAGACTGGCGGGGGCGATGATGAGCATCAACGCGGCGAAGGGCTTCGAGTACGGGCTGGGCTTCGCTGGCGTAAGCGGGAGCGGCTCGCAGCAGAACGACGCGTTCATCCCCGACGGACGAGGGGGCATAACCACTCTTACCAACCGAAGCGGAGGCATACAAGGCGGCATCTCCAACGGGCAGGACATCTACTTCCGCGTGGCGTTCAAGCCCGTGGCCACCCTGCTGATGGAGCAGGAGACGGTGGACGACGAGGGCAACCCCACGGTGCTCAAGGCGAGGGGAAGGCACGACCCCTGCGTGGTGCCAAGGGCAGTGCCGGTGGTGGAGGCGATGGCGGCGATGGTGCTGCTCGACTGCCTGCTGCTTAACAAGACGGTGAGGGTATAATATGTATAAAGGTATATGAGACGACTTGCTTTAACCTTAATGTGCTGCTTAATGACTATGGGAGCAATGGCACAGTACGCGACTAAGCCTCAGGACATCTGGCTAAGGAAGATGCCGGGGGCATCGAAACGGACATCCCCCGTGTGGGCTAACCGAGAGAAGGACGGCGTGGCGTTCACCGAGGTCTCTAACCCAACGCTCGAGCCCTTCCAGCCCGTCAGCGGCACGAGCAACGGGAAGGCGGTGATAGTGTGCCCTGGTGGGGCTTACGCCATGCTCGCCTACCAGAAGGAGGGGCAGGAGGTGGCGCAGTGGCTCGCAAGGCTGGGGTACAACGCCTACGTGCTTGCCTACCGAGTGCCGAACAACAGGCTGGGGGCGCTTCAGGACATTCAGCGTGCCATTAGGGCTGTGCGCTACGCTGGGGCAGAGGAGGTGGGAGTGATAGGCTTCTCGGCCGGGGGCAGCCTGGCTTGCCGTGCCGCCACTAACTGGAAAGAGCCTGCCTACGAGCCCGTCGACACGAAGGTGGACACACTGTCCTGCCGACCCGACTTCGCCATCCTTATCTATCCCGCTTACCTCGACGAGGGGGAAGGAGGCTCTCTCTCTCCTGACCTGCACGTGGACGCTGACACGCCTCCCATCTTCGCCTTCGGCACGGAGGACGACGTGAAGTACAGCGGCCCCTCGTGCAAGACCCTGCTGAAGGCTATGCAGGAGGCAGGCGCTCCCCTTGAGCTGCACTACCTGACCAAGGGAGGACACGGCTACGGAATGCGCTCGGGCGCAGGGCTCGTATGGCCTAAGCTCGCCGAGACGTGGCTCGAAAGCCTCCCCTCTAAAGACTAACAGACTATGAACGTACTTGAACTGAGCGAACAAGAGATAATAAGGCTGGGCAACCTGAGGCAGCTGCGGGAGCTGGGCATAGACCCCTACCCTGCCGCCGAGTACCCAACGGACACCTTCTCAACGGACATTAAGGCTGGCTTCCGTGACGAGGCTGAGCCACGCCAAGTGTGCATTGCGGGCAGGATAATGAGCAAGCGCATAATGGGCAAGGCAAGCTTCGCAGAGCTGATGGACAGCAAGGGGCGCATTCAGGTGTACGTGACAAGGGACGACCTTTGCCAAGGGGAAGACTTCACGATGTACAACACGGTGTGGAAGAAGTGCCTCGACCTCGGGGACTTCATCGGGGTGAAGGGCTTCGTCTTCCGCACACAGACGGGGGAGATCTCCGTACACGCTAAGGAGATGACCGTGCTGGCGAAGAGCCTCAAGCCACTGCCCGTCGTTAAGGAGAAGGACGGTCAGACGTTCGACTCCTTCGACGACCCTGAGCTGCGCTACCGCCAACGGTACGTCGACCTGATAGTGAACAACGGGGTGAAGGATACATTCCTCAAGAGAGCCACCGTGGTACGCACGATGAGGCGCATACTCGACGAGGCGGGCTACACCGAGGTGGACACGCCCATCCTGCAGAACATAGCGGGAGGCGCTACGGCTAAGCCTTTCGTCACTCACTACAACGCACTGAACCAGGACATGTACCTGCGCATTGCCACCGAGCTCTACCTGAAGAGACTGATAGTGGGAGGCTTCGAGGGCGTGTACGAGATAGGCAAGAACTTCCGCAACGAGGGGATGGACAAGACGCACAACCCTGAGTTCACCTGCATGGAGCTTTACGTGCAGTACAAGGACTACAACTGGATGATGTCCTTCACGGAGCGTATGCTTGAGCAGATATGCATAGCCGTGAACGGAAGGAGCGAGGTGGAGATTGACGGCAACGTGATCTCCTTCAAGGCTCCCTACAGACGCCTGCCCATACTGGAGGCGATAAAGGAGAAGACGGGCTACGACCTCTACGGGATGAGCGAGGAGGAGATGCGGGAGGTGGCGACGAAGCTCGGCATAGAGACCGGCCCCACGATGGGAAAGGGCAAGCTGATAGACGAGATATTCGGGGAGACGTGCGAGGGCGGCTTCATTCAGCCCACGTTCATTACGGACTACCCCGTGGAGATGTCGCCCCTCACGAAGATGCACCGCAGCAAGCCGGGGCTGACGGAGCGCTTCGAGCTGATGGTGAACGGCAAGGAACTGGCGAACGCTTACAGTGAGCTTAACGACCCGCTCGACCAGGAGGAACGCTTCCGTGAGCAGATGCGCCTCTCCGAGAAGGGGGACGACGAGGCGATGATAATAGACCACGACTTCCTGAGAGCCTTGCAGTATGGTATGCCTCCCACGAGCGGCATAGGAATAGGCATAGACCGACTGGTGATGCTTATGACGGGCAAGTTCGCCATCGGCGAGGTGATGCTCTTCCCGCAGATGAAGCCTGAGGTGAAGGCACCACGGGACAAGGACGAGGCTTTCCTCGCTCTCGGCATAGCAAATGAGTACATCCCCATCCTTCGCAAGGCGGGCTACAACCTGACAAGCACCCTGAAGGGAGTGAACCCCGCCAAGCTGCAGCAGCAGATGATAGAGATAATAAAAAGGTATAAGCTTGAGGTCGAAAGACCCTCGCAAGAGACTATAGCCGCTTGGACCGCATAGGCAAGATAGCAATCCTTGGAGGAGGCAGCTGGGCTACCGCCGTGGCGAAGTTCGTGCTTGAGCGAACCGACGAGATATGGTGGTATATGAGACGGGACGACCGCATAGAGGAGTTCCGCCGCCTGAGCCATAACCCCGCCTACCTGACAAGCGTGCACTTCGACGTGAGGCGCATTCACTTCTCCTCGGACATAAACGAGGTGGTGAACCAGTGCCAGACCGTCATCCTTGTCATCCCCTCGCCTTACCTGAAAGGTCACCTGAAGAAGCTGAAGACACGCCTGAGAGATAAGTTCGTGATAACCGCCATAAAGGGCATAGTGCCTGAGGAGAACCTCGTCTGCTCGGAGTATCTCCACCGTATGTACGGCATACCAGAGGACAACATAGCCGTGCTGGGAGGACCGAGCCACGCTGAGGAGGTGGCACTTGGCAGGCTGACTTACCTGACCGTCGGCTGCACTGACCTTGAGAAGGCAGGCGACTTTGCGGAGCTGATAGCCAGCGACTACATAAAGACAAAGACCAGCAGCGACGTGATAGGCATAGAATACGCCTCGGTGCTTAAGAACGTCTACGCCATAGCCGCCGGGATATGCAACGGACTGAAGTACGGCGACAACTTCCAAGCCGTGCTTATGACCAACGCCACGCAGGAGATGCTGCACTTCCTCCAGACGGTGAACCCCGTGAAGTTCCTGATAACCGACTCCGTGTATATGGGCGACCTGCTGGTGACTGGCTACAGCAACTTTAGCCGCAACCGAATATTCGGCACGATGATAGGCAAGGGATACAGCGTGAAGACCGCACAGATAGAGATGGAGATGATAGCCGAGGGTTACTTCGGGGCAAAGTGCATGAAGGACATTAACCGCCACCTGCACGTGAACATGCCTATCCTCGACGCTGTCTATAACATACTCTACGAGCGCATCTCGCCTAACATAGAGATTAAGTTGCTGTCAGACTCATTCAGATGACGCAGCACAGAACGTGAACATACAACTCTAACGAATACAGCTATGATTAAACTCGACACAAGCAAAGCACTCGTAAGTGCTGAGACGGTGACCGCCTTCCGTGAGAAGGTGGCTGAAGCGCAGAAGAGCCTTGAGGCTGGCACCTGCGCCGGCAATGATTTCCTTGGGTGGCTGCACCTGCCCAGCGAGACAACTCCCGACTTCCTCGACGACATTCAGCTAACAGCCGACACGCTGCGCCAGAACTGCGACACGGTGGTGGTGGCTGGCATAGGCGGCTCTTACCTTGGAGCAAGGGCGGTGATAGAGGCTCTCTCTAACAGCTTCGCTTGGCTGACTAACAAGGGTAAGAACCCTGACATACTGTTTGCTGGCAACAACATAGGGGAGGACTACCTCTACGAGTTGACCGAGTACCTGAAGGGGAAGAGCTTCGGCGTGATAAACATCTCGAAGAGCGGCACGACAACTGAGACTGCCCTGGCTTTCCGCCTGCTGAAGAAACAGTGCGAGGAACAGAGAGGCAAGGAAACGGCCCGCAAGGTGATTGTGGCGATAACGGATGCCCGCAAGGGGGCTGCCCGCACCACTGCCGACAAAGAGGGCTACAGGAGCTTCGTGATACCCGACAATGTGGGCGGGCGCTTCAGCGTGCTTACGCCCGTGGGTCTGCTGCCCATAGCTGTGGCTGGCTTCGACATTAAGGCTCTCATCAAGGGGGCGCAGGACATGGAGAAGCAGACAGCCAATGATGTTCCCCTCGAGGAGAACATCTGCGCTAAGTATGCCGCCACACGCAACGCACTGTATCAGAGCGGTAAGAAGATAGAGATAATGGTGAACTTCCAGCCTAAGCTGCACTACATGAACGAATGGTGGAAGCAGCTCTACGGCGAGAGCGAGGGCAAGGGGCATAAGGGCATCTTCCCCGCTGCCGTTGACTTCAGCACCGACCTCCACTCTATGGGGCAGTGGATACAGGACGGAGAGCGCACCATCTTCGAGACAGTCATCAGCATTGAGACACCTGAGCATTGCCTGCTCTTCCCCAGCGACGAGGAGAACCTCGACGGGCTGAACTTCCTCTCTGGCAAGCGTGTGGACGAGGTGAACAAGATGGCCGAGCTTGGCACTCAGCTGGCTCACGTTGACGGAGGGGTGCCTAACCTGCGGCTCATCGTGCCAAGGCTTGACGAGTATAACCTCGGGCAGGTGATTTACTTCTTCGAGAAAGCCTGCGCAATAAGCGGCTTGCTGCTTGAGGTCAACCCCTTCAACCAGCCTGGCGTAGAGGCTTATAAGAAGAATATGTTCGCCCTGCTCGGCAAGCCCGGCTACGAGAAGGAGACGGAAGCAATGAAGAAGCGTCTGGGATGATATTCGACTTCCTGAAAGAGCACGGTCTTGAGCCACAAAGAACCAAGGCCGTGCTCTTTGATATGGACGGTGTGCTGTTCGACAGTATGCCTAACCACGTCACGGCGTGGAAGGTGTCGATGGCGAGATACGGGCTTTCCATCACCGACGAGCAGGTGTACCTGAACGAGGGACAGACGGGCTTCGGCACGATTGCCGCACTCATAAGGCAGCAGTTCGGGCGTGAGGCTACCGACGAGGAGTGCGACCTGATATACCAGGCGAAGTGCGATGTCTTCAACACCTGCCCCACCGCCCCGCCAATGCCGGGGGCAAGGGAGGCGCTTGAGGCTATCAAGGCTGCTGGGCTGAAGTGCGTCATCGTTACCGGAAGCGGGCAGCAATCCCTCTTCGACCGCCTGAACGAGACCTACCCCTCCATATTCACAAGGGAACTGATGGTGACTGCCTTCGACGTGCGCCACGGGAAGCCTCGCCCAGAGCCTTATCTGATGGGGTTGAGGAAGGCTGGAGTGAAGGCGGACGAGGCGATAGTGGTGGAGAACGCTCCCCTTGGCATTCAGTCGGGAAGGGCAGCGGGTATATTCACCGTGGCGCTGAACACAGGGCCGCTCAAGGACAGCTTGCTCTACGCCTCAGGCGCAAACGTCGTCTACCCTAATATGCCGACGTTTGCTTGTCTGGTAAGTCAACGTCCAGAACCTCGTCCTTGACGAACGAGACACTCCCGTTGTCTGCCACGGTGAGGGTGAAGGGGATGGTCATATCACTGTTAGGCTCGCTCACGCCTACGGAGAAGGTAAGCCCTCTGCCCGCCTCGGCGCTCACGAAGCGAATGCCCATAAGGATGCTCTGGCTGTAGAAGCTATCGTCCATGCTTGAGCGGAACATCCGCTTGGTGAGGGTGTCGTTGTAGTATTCCTTCCCGTTCTTGGTAAGCCTTAGCGTGATGGTGTTGTCCTTGGCAGCCCCAAGCTCGTCCTCTATTAGCGGCAGGGAGTCGCTCGCCTTGCGCATAATGTCGTAGGTGTACTCGTTCTTGCCCACGGTGACGCTCTCGTAGACGTGGTAGTCGGGCATTGCGTAGACCCTCTCCTCGGGCTCTGCCTCAAGGGGTTCGGTCTGCTGCTCCTGCTCCTTGGTCTTATGGCAGCTTGCGGCAAGCAGTCCAGCCAATAGGATAACCGCAAGCGTAAATGTGTTGGTCTTCATCGGTGTTATCGTTGCTCGTGCAAAGGTAAGGAATTAAAGCATAAGCCCAAGTCCCTACAGATTATTTTGCTACCTTGGCCTTCAGCGAAGGTAGGCTGCGCTCGGCAATCGCAAGGCCGAAAGCTGCGCTTTCCCTTGCTTATTGCTCTCGCTTGCACTACCTTTGCCCCCGCTATGCGTAGATACCTCCTATTCCTCTTATTAGTATGTCCCCTCGCGCTAAGGGCGCAAATGCAGCCCAAGCGTGAGTTCCGAGGGGCGTGGATACAGTGCGTCAACGGGCAGTGGCAGGGAATGCCCAAGGAGCAGATGCAGCAGACCCTCACCTACCAGCTTAATGAGCTACAGAAGGCGGGCATAAACGTCATTCTCTTCCAAGTGAGGGCAGAGGGAGACGCCCTATACCCAAGCCGCTACGAGCCTTGGAGCCGCTTCCTCACGGGGCAGCAGGGGCTTGCCCCTTCGCCTTACTGGGACCCCCTCCAGTGGATGATAGACGAGTGCCACAAGCGAGGGATGGAGCTGCACGCCTGGATTAACCCCTTCCGCGCCAAGACGCAAGGCACTCCCTCGCTCTCAAGCCCATACTACCGCCAGCACCCCGACCGCTTCTTCCAGTACGGCGGGCTGTGGCTCTTCGACCCGGGGCTGCCTGAGAACCGCCGCTACATCTGCTTCATAGCAGCTGACATAGTGAGGAACTACGACGTGGACGGGCTGCACATCGACGACTACTTCTACCCTTACCCCGTCGCTGGGCAATCCATCCCCGACGATAACTCCTACATTCTCTATGGCAAGGGGCGTGACCGTGGGGACTGGCGCAGGGACAACGTGAACGCCTTCATCCGAGCCTTGAGCGACAGCATACACAAGGCGAAGCCGTGGGTGAAGTTCGGGGTCTCCCCCTTCGGCATCTACAGGAACAAGCGGAGCGACCCCAAGGGCAGCGACACCAGCGGCCTGCAGAACTACGACGACCTCTACGCCGACGTGCTGCTGTGGGTGAGAGAGGGCTGGGTGGACTACTGCATACCGCAAATCTACTGGGAGATAGGCAACAAGGCTGCCGACTACGCCACGCTTGCCCGCTGGTGGAACGACAATGCCCCTCAGCGCACGCTCATCATTGGGCAGGACGTGGAGCGCACGGTCAAGTTCGAGGACACGAAGCGCCCCGGCTCTCACCAGATATACCAGAAGTACAACCTCCAGCGCTCCCTGCCCAACGTCCAAGGGAGCTGCCAGTGGTACGCCAAGGCGCTCGTGGACAACCCCCAGAACTACACCACAGCCCTCCGCTCGTCCTACCACCGCTACCCTGCCCTCCAGCCCCTCATGCCTTGGATAGACAAGAAAGCCCCCTCGAAAGTGAAGAGCCTCAAGGCGCAGTGGACCGCCACGGGCTACATGCTCTCGTGGACTGCCCCAAAGGCAAGCAAGCCCCTCGACAAGGCTTGCCAGTACGTGGTCTACCGCTTCGCGAAGGGAGAGAAGACAGACCTCGAAGACCCCTCCCACATCGTTGCGATAACCCGGGAGACACAGCTTCTCCTCCCCTGGGCAGGCGGCAAGGCGCAATACACCTACGTCGTCACCGCCCTCGACCGCCTCAGCAACGAGTCTAAGCCAGCGAGGCGCAGCGTCAAGCTGTAGGCAGCAATCCCTTGACACTCAGACAGAAAATTAAGGTGTCCCTGCCAGGAAAGTCGCAAGAAATATTGTAACTTCGCAAACGAAAGAAGCCTGCGATGAAGCCAATGATTAAGTACAGAGGAGGGAAGTCCAGAGAGATCCCCCATATAATGTGGCACATCCCACGCTTCACGGGGCGCTACGTTGAGCCTTTCCTTGGCGGCGGGGCGCTGTTCTTCCACCTTGAGCCCAAGCGCTCCATCATCAACGACATCAACCAAAAGCTGATGAGCTTCTACCGCGGAGTGCGGGACACTTACGCTGACTTGCGGAAAGAACTCGACGAGGTGGAGGCTATCTACACCAAGAACAGGGAGGAGTTTGACGCACAGAAAGCCGTTCACCCCGAAGAGCGCGTGGCGGACAAGAACGAAGACCTGTACTACGACCTCAGGGCAATGTTCAACGAGACCAAGGACAAACGTTACTCCGACGCACTTCTCTATTACTTCATCAACAAGACAGCTTACTCTGGGATGATACGCTACAACGCGCGAGGGGAGTTCAACGTGCCGTTCGGACGCTACAAGCAGCTTAACACCCAGATGGTCACAGAGAAGCACAGCCGCCTCTTGCAATGTGCCGAGATATATAACGCAGACTACAAAGAGGTCTTCGATATGTGCAAGGCTGACGACTTCGTGTTCCTCGACCCTCCATACGACTGCGTCTTCTCGGACTACGGCAACGAGGAGTACCGGGAAGGCTTCAGCGAGGACAGCCACAGGCAACTGGCCAAGGACTTCGCCCAGCTGCCTTGCATGGCGCTAATGGTTATCGGGCGCACCCCAGTAACAGAGACGCTATACAAAGGATACATCGTGGACGAGTACGCCAAGAGCTATGCCGTCAACATCCGCAACAGGTTCAGGTCGGAGGCAACGCACATCGTAGTGGCCAACTACAAGAAGCAATGGGATGATGTCCGCATCTACGCTCCCCAATATGCCGTATATAACGACGCGCCATCCCAACTGAGTTTTTACGAGGCGAAACAACCTTATGGGAAGAATTGACAGCAAGGTGCTATTCCTGACGACATCACCGAGGACACCCGCAAAGATGATCCCCGAAATCTCCCTGCTCAACCAGCATTTTCAAGGCGAGAAATGGAACACCGGCACTCAAGCCGCATATATGAGGATACTGAAAGAAGAGAACTTCTTTCAGGGTGACGGCGAAAAAGACCCGGCATTTAGCGCAAGAGACCGCATAAACAGAGCCCCGCAAACCTTGGGCTTCGTCGTCTTGAAGCCACATATTAAACTGACAGACGCAGGGCTCGCCCTAACTTCCCAGAAGCGCACGGACGAGATTTTCCTTCGCCAATTGCTTAAGTTCCAAATCCCTTCACCTTATCACCGTCTATCCGAGAAAGCCGCACAGTTCTGCGTTAAGCCTTATCTTGAGATATTCCGTCTGATACGCCACTTCGGGACATTGCAGTTTGACGAGCTGAAAATGTTCGCCTTGCAATTGACGGACTATCGGGACTTCTGGAAGATAGTGCGCAAGATAGAGACTTTCCGCAGGGCAAAGGCGAAGAAGAAAGGCAGTTACAAGGGCTTCGCAACTGAATACTTTGAGAAAGAGCTACAGAAGATATATTCAGATGAACTGTCGACGGGCAATATCAAAACGAGAGAGAGCAGGTTATCCTCAAAGAAGAAGTTCCTGCAAACAAAGGGCAACAATATGCGGGACTACGCTGACGCTTGCTTCCGTTATCTGAGAGCCACGGGGATGATAAGTGTTTCTCACGTAGGGAAGTCGCTATCTATCACTGAGGGAAAAACCGCTGATGTAGACTTCTTCCTCCAGAACACCGACCGAGAGCCTTGCTTTGTGGAGACTGACCAAGAATATATCAACTATCTTGGCAACGCTGCTCTGCCAGCGCTTCTCACAGACGACCGTAATAGGCTTCTCCGCAAAATGCGTGAGGATTTCCCCACTGTACAGTTCGACGAGACAGCGGAAACCGAGACACTGAAGAACCTCTATGCGGACTTGCTTGACCAACGAAGAGAGAACCTATTGGAGGCACAAGTAAGAGAGTTGAAGGACTATAAGCTGTACGACGACATCCAAGAGACATATCAAAAGATCAGCGAGAAAGCAGTCTTAGACGCTCCCCTGATGTTAGAGTGGAACACGTGGCGGGCTATGACTATGCTCGACGGAGGGAACGTAAAAGCTAACCTGAAATTTGACGACCTTGGCAAGCCTCTCTCTACCGCACAAGGAAACATGGCTGACATAGTGTGCGACTATGGGGATTTCGGATTATGCGTGGAGGTAACCCTGTCTTCTGGACACACACAATTCGTTATGGAAGGCGAACCCGTGGCTCGCCATCTCGGTCAACTCAAGAAGGAAACAGGCAAGAACACTTATTGCCTATTAATTGCTCCTCACATGAACAAGTCGTGCGTCTCCTTTTTCTACGTATTACATAAGACGTATGTTATTGAGTACGGCGGGCATGCTACTATCATCCCACTGCCTCTCAGCGTCTTCAGAAAAATGTTGGAGGCTTCGAGAAAGGCTGACTATGTGCCTCAACCCAACCACGTGCGCAAGTTCTTTGAGTATTGCGAGAAGGTGGCCGAGACAAGCGAGAATGAGGAGGTCTGGTATGCTAATATCGAAGAGAAAGCTTCGAACTGGCTGGAGCAATAATTAGACATTCGCCTATGCCGACTGGCGCGGTTGAGAGAAAAAAGGGCAGGCTTCCTATACAACCCCGAAGGGGTTGAAGAGGGGTAGCCGTGGGTTGCAACCCACGGTTTCGGCGCGGTCGAGGAAAACACATCGGCAGTCTGAGGCAAAAACATCGGCAGTCTGAGGCAAAAACATCGGCAGTTTTGGGCTAAGACATCGGGGGTTTGGGGGCAAAACAATGCGCGGTCGGGAGAAAAAGTCGGCGCGACTTTTAGAGAAAGAATGCGCGGCCGGGAGAGGAAGACAGCAGAGGCGCGGCCTTACATCATAGGGTTGCGCCTCTGCCGTTGTGATTGAGGGGATTACTTCTTGTCGGCAGCAGCCTCCGTCTTGCTCTTGAGCTTCTCCTTCACCTCCTGCGAGGGCTTGTAGCGTTTGTTCAAGCCCTTCAGCACCTCGTTGGTTATGTCGTACTGGGGGTTGGCGAGCAGGATGTTGTCCCCCGCCTTGGAGAGGATGAGGTCGAACTTCTTGCTCTTGTTGTAGGCCTTTAGGAAGTTCTGTATGCTGTCCCGCATAATCTGGTTATACTCCAGCTGCTGCTCCTGGAAGGAGTTGGTGAGGCGGTCGGTAAGGTCAGCCAGGTCCTGCTGCTCCTTCTGCAGGGAAGCCTGAGCCTTGTCGAGCTCCTCTTGGCTGGAGAAGCCGTTGCTCTGGTACTTCTGCTGCATAGAGTTGTAGTGCTGCTCGAAGGCTCTCTGCTTGCTGTCGAGTGTGCGCTTTATGTTGTCCGCCTCGGTGTTCCCTATCTCAGTGTAGTCCTTGCAGAGCTGGTAGTTGGCCATCAGCGTGTCAATCTCCACGTAGGCTATCCTCAGTCCCGCTGTGGCGTTGGCAGGGGCGGCAGCCTCTGTCTGCTCCTCTTTCTGCTTGTTGCAGCCCACCAGCAGGCACGCTGCCAAGGCTATGACGGTTAAGCTAATCTTTCTCATCGTTTCTTATATTTAAGTGTGTTGTGTGATTACTCAGTTGCCTGCGGCGAGGTTCGGCTGCACTCGGCAAATCGAGCAAGCTCGTTTGCTCTCGTTTGCACGAACGTTCCTCGCTCCATCCTGACGGCCGCGTGCGGGTCTCTCGCCCTCTCCATAGCGTCCATGCTCTCTACACAGTGTATGCCACGGCTTCGCATAGCCTTGCTCTGCCCTATATGCTCGAAGCGGAACTTGCCGCCCCTCAGCAGGATGTTCACCGAGAGCAGAAGGAGAGCCGCGGCAACTATTCCCAAGGTCAAGAGCAAGAGTTTGAGCATTTCTTCCTATATTTGCCCGCAAAGATAGCCTAAAAGGGCGTAGGACGAAAGCAATTACTTAAGAAATATGACAGAGACAGAACTGAGACCAAAGTGTGTGTTCGACTGCTTCAGGCAGGTGAACCAGATACCCCGACCCTCGAAGCGTGAGGGCAAGATGAGCGAGTTCCTGCTCAATTATGGCAAGAGTCTGGGCTTGGAAGCCAAGATGGACGAGGTGGGCAACGTCATTATCCGCAAGCCTGCCACACGGGGGATGGAGGGGCGACGGACGGTGGTGCTGCAAAGCCACATAGACATGGTGTGCGAGAAGAACGCCGACGTTAGCTTCGACTTCGAGAAGGACGCAATCCAGACGTGGATAGACGGCGAGTGGATGAAGGCTAAAGGCACTACGCTTGGGGCGGACGACGGCATAGGAGTGGCTATGGAGATGGCTATCCTCGCCGCCAAGGACGTTAGGCACGGACCGCTGGAGTGCGTGTTCACCTGCGACGAGGAGACTGGCCTTACGGGAGCGGAAGGCATGAAGGACGACTTCATGACGGGCGACTACCTGATTAACCTCGACAGTGAGGACGAGGGAGAGATATTCGTCTCCTGCGCAGGAGGGTGCAGGACAGACGCAGTGTTCCACTACAAGGAAGAGCCCACGCCCGAGGGCTTGTTCTGCGTCTCCCTGAGGATAATGGGCTTGACTGGAGGGCATAGCGGCGACGACATAGACAAGAAGAGGGCTAACGCCAACAAGCTCTTGGCGCGCTTCCTTTATATAGCTAACGAGAAGTACGGCATACGCCTTGCCGACATTCAGGCTGGTGGCTTGCACAACGCCATCCCCCGTGAGGCTTCCGCCGTGATTGCCATTGAGGCACGGCACAAGGAGGCGCTGAGGGCTGACTGGAACGTCTTCGAGGCGGACATAAGGGAGGAGTATAACGCAACGGAGCAGGCGATGGAGTTCGCCCTCGAGAGCGAGGCGATGCCCCTTAGCCTGGTGGACAAGCTCACGAGCGACCGCCTCATTGCCGCCCTGCAAGGCGTGTACAACGGGGTGCTCAGCATGTCGCAGAACATAGACCTTGTGGAGACAAGCACCAACCTTGCGAGCATTCACCTTAAGCAGGAGAGCAAGACGATAGAGATAACGAGCAGCCAGCGCAGCAGCCTCCTGAGCGCTCGCCTCAACATGAGCAACACAGTCGGGGCGGTGTTCCGCCTTGCCGGGGCAGAGGTGTGGACTGGCGAGGGCTACCCGGGCTGGAAGATGAACCCGAACAGCCACCTTCTGAGCGTGGCGGTGGAGCAATACAAGCGTCTGTTCGGCAAAGACCCTGTGGTTAGGGGCATACACGCAGGCTTGGAGTGCGGCCTCTTCAGCGAGAAGTACCCGAGGCTCGATATGGTAAGCTTCGGCCCTACCCTGCGTGGCGTTCACTCCCCCGAAGAGAAGCTGCTCATCCCCACCGTGGACATGGTGTGGCGGCACTTGCTCGCCATCTTGGAGAACATCTGATGAAGGGACTCCTTTATTATATAGTAATAGCGTTGCTCGCCCTCACGGCTTGCGACGACTACGACAAGTGGACTACCTCCACCTCTGCAAGGCTGACGTTCTCTGCCGACACTGTGGCTTTCGACACAGTCATCACTGGTCAAGGCTCTACGCAGCGCACGCTGATTGCCTTCAACCATAACAGCAGCGGCCTTCGCATAGAGAGCGTAGAGCTGGCACAAGGGGCAGCGTCCCCCTTTATGGTTAACGTCGACGGGCAGTACCTCTATGAGGGAAGGGGCGAGGACTTCGAGGTGTATGGCAAGGACAGCCTGTACGTTCGCATTGCCGTCAGCCTGCCCGAGACGGACAGCGACGAGATACAGCCTTACTCCGACGAGCTGGTGTTCACCCTTGAGTCGGGCGTCAGGCAGAGCGTCACGCTTACGGCTCAGGGGATGGACGTTATCATCCTTAAGGGAGAGGTGATAACGGAGGACGAGACGCTCGACGCACGTCGCCCTTACCTTGTCTACGACTCCCTCGTGGTCAGCGAAGGGGCAACGCTTACCCTGCCCGAAGGCTGCACGCTTATGCTGCACGACAGCACTTCCCTCCTTGTACACGGCACACTGAAAGCCCTCGGCACACTGGAGAGACCCGTCACCTTCAGAGGCGACCGCACCGACAATATGTTCTCCTACCTGCCCTACGACAACACGCCCAACCGCTGGGGAGGCATACACTTCTTCGGGTCTTCGACAGGCAACGAGCTTACACAGTGCGACATACACGGGGGAGACTACGGCATCCTCTGCGACAGCACCTCGCTCGAGGACACCAGCACGCCCCTGCTCCGCCTGAGCGACTGCGTGGTTCATAACATCGGGGGAGACGGCCTTTGGCTTAAGCACTGCGTCACAGAGGTAACCGGCACGCAGATAAGCAACACCCTGGGCGACTGCCTGCACATCCTCGGAGGGGGGCACACGTTCATTCACTGCACCATCGCCCAGTTCTACCCCTTCACCTCCGCCCGCGGCGACGCTCTCTACATGACCAACTACAACGAAGAGACCGCCTATCCCCTGCTCTGGTGCGACTTCGTCAACTGCGTCATCACGGGCTATGCCGACGACGTGATTATGGGCAGCATTGCGGAGGACGAGGACAACCTGTGCGACTACCTCTTCCTTAACAGCCTGCTTCGCACCGAGAGGTCGCAGGACGAGCAGCGCTTCCGCAACATAGTCTACGACACCGACTCGCTTGAGGTGTCGGGCAAAGACCACTTCACCCTCTTCGACACATACGCATTCCTCTACGACTTCACGCCCGACAGCCTTAGCGCCATCCGAGGGCTCGCCGACGAGGAGTACGCCAAGCAATACCCACTCGACCGCAAGGGCACGTCACGCCTTGCCGACGGAGCTCCCGACGCGGGAGCCTACGAGGGGCAGTAACAACAACCAACTAACAAGCAATCTTTAGAACTATGAACATCGGAGACAAAGCGCCCGAGGTGCTCGGGCTGGACGAGAACGGCCAGGAGGTTAGGCTAAGCAGCTACAAGGGCAGGAAGCTCGTGCTGTACTTCTACCCCAAGGACATGACACCGGGCTGCACGTCGCAGGCGTGCAACCTGAGGGACAACTACCAGCAGCTGCGCCAGCAGGGCTACGAGGTCGTCGGCGTGAGCGTCAACAACGCCAAGCAGCACCGTAGCTTCATCGAGAAGAACAGCCTGCCCTTCACCCTCGTGGCCGACACCGAGGCTCGACTGACGCAGCAGTTCGGCGTGTGGGGAGAGAAGAAGATGTGCGGGCGGACGTACATGGGCACGCTGCGCACCACCTTCATCCTTGACGAGAACGGCGTCGTTGAGCGCATCATCACGCCCAAAGAGGTTAAGGTGAAGGATCACGCCTCGCAGATACTCGAGGCGAGGTAAGTTGTTTGGGGGCAGCAGGGGGGAAAGGCAGAGTTTTGCAGAATTGCAAGCCCCTTTATATAA
>JAJPYQ010000066.1 GCA_021204865.1 Prevotellaceae bacterium
AAGCTACCCCTCAAGCTACCCCTCAAGCTACCCCTCAAGCTACCCCTCAAGCTATCCAGCAAGTAGAGAGAACATTGGTGAGCATAGGTGAAGGCGTTATTACGGTTAAAGAGATTATGGAGCTTGCAGGGCTTAAAGACAGAATGTACTTCATCAACAGCTTCCTCCACCCCGCAATAGAGCTGGGCTTCGTGGAGCCGCTCTACCCCGACAAGCCCAAGCACCCGCGGCAGAAGTACAGGCTCACGGAGAAGGGGAAGGAGTACCTGCGGAAGCTGTAGACGACAACCAACAAACACACTATACAACAACTATGCAAGCAGAGAGAGTAATGCAAGAGCTGGAGAGGAAACACCCGGGCGAGGCGGAGTATCTCCAGGCGGTGAGGGAAGTGCTCGTGTCCATCGAGGACATTTACAACCAGCACCCCGAGTTCGAGAAGGCGAGCCTCGTGGAGCGTCTCGTCGAGCCCGAGAGAGTGGTGACGTTCCGCGTGCCTTGGGTTGACGACAAGGGCAAGGTGCGGGTGAACCTTGGCTACCGTGTGCAGTTCAACAGCGCCCTCGGCCCGTACAAGGGAGGGCTGCGCTTCCACTCGTCGGTCAACCTCAGCATCCTTAAGTTCCTCGGCTTCGAGCAGACGTTCAAGAACGCCCTCACCACGCTGCCTATGGGCGGCGGCAAGGGAGGCTCGGACTTCTCCTTAAGGGGCAAGAGCGAGGCTGAGGTTATGCGCTTCTGCCAGTCGTACATGGCGGAGCTTTACCGCCACGTAGGGGCGGAGACGGACGTGCCCGCTGGGGACATCGGCGTGGGCACGAGGGAGATAGGCTACCTCTTCGGTATGTACAAGAAGCTGACACGCAGGTGGGACGGCGTCATCACGGGCAAGGCTCACGAGTGGGGCGGCTCGCTCGTCCGCCCCGAGGCGACGGGCTACGGGGCTCTCTACTTTGTGCGCCATCTGCTCGGCACCAAGGGCATCGACATCAAGGGCAAGACGATAGCCCTGAGCGGCTTTGGCAACGTGGCTTGGGGCGCTGTGAAGAAGGCTGACCAGCTGGGAGCGAGGGTGGTGACCATCTCGGGTCCCGACGGCTACATCCACGACCCCGAAGGCGTGACGGGCAGCAAGATAGACTACCTGCTTGAGCTCCGAGCGAGCGGCAACGACGTGTGCGAGCCTTACGCCAGGGAGTTCCCCAGCGCACAGTTCGTGGCAGGCAAGCGCCCGTGGGAGGTGAAGGCGGACATCGTGCTGACATGCGCCACGCAGAACGAGCTGAGCTCCGAGGACGCTGACACTATCCTTGCCAACCATCCCCTTTGCGTCGCAGAGGTCTCCAACATGGGCTGCACGGCCGAGGCAGTGGAGAAGTTCACAAGGGCGCGCCTGCTCTTCGCCCCCGGCAAGGCTGTCAACGCCGGAGGCGTGGCAACGTCGGGGCTGGAGATGACGCAGAACGCCGAGCGCCTCAGCTGGAGCGAGGAGGAGGTGGACGAGCGCCTGCACCACATCATGCGCAGCATACACGAGCAGTGCGTCGAGTACGGCAGGGAGCCCGACGGCTACATCGACTACGTGCGGGGCGCGAACATAGCGGGCTTCATGAAGGTGGCCAAGGCGATGATGGCCCAAGGCATAGTGTGAGCCGCCTTAAGCCCCACGGCTACCCTTCGTAATCCCTCACGGCTACCCTTCAGACAACCCCTCGCAAGGGGTTCAAGGCAACCCCTCGCAAGGGGTTCCGCCGAACCCCTCGCAAGGGGTTACTTGAAGGGTGTTATACAGGGACCACGGAGCCTCACCGTGAGGCGTGACGGAGCCTCACCCAGAGCCGCCACGACGCACATTATACACCCTTTGTCTTCGGTATTAGCGATTTTTTGCCTAAGTTTGCACCTCGCTAACACTAACCTACACAGAGCTATGATACAGTCGATGACTGGCTACGGCCGAGCCTCCAACACCTTCGGGGACAAGAAGATACTCGTTGAGATAAAGACGCTGAACAGCAAGGCGCTCGACCTCTCCGCCCACATCACCTCCGCCTACCGCGAGCGGGAGATGGAGCTGCGGACGCTCGTGGGCAAGGCGGTGGAGCGGGGGAAGGTGGACTTCAACCTCTGGACGGAGCGCGAGGAGCAGGCGGTGGAGACACCGCTCAACGCACCCCTGCTCGGGGCTTACCACAAGCAGCTCAAGTGCATCTGCGAGGAGCAGGGGATACCAATGCCCGTCGACCCGTGGACAGTGCTTCTGCGCCTGCCCGACGTGATGGCGAAGGCCGAGGCGCAGAGGGAGGTCTCCGACGAGGAGTGGCAGGCTGTGAGGCAGACCGTGGAGCAGGCTCTCGCGCAGCTCCTCGAGTTCAGGGCGCAGGAGGGGGCTGCCCTCGAGCGCAAGTTCCGAGAGAAGACCGACCGAATAGCCGAGCTGTTACGAAGCGTAGAGCCTTACGAGAAGCTCCGCATAGAGAAGATAAGGCAGCGCATCACCGACGCTCTGCAAAGCCTCGCCGACGTCAACTACGACCGCAACCGACTGGAACAGGAGATGATATACTACATCGAGAAGCTCGACGTTAGCGAGGAGAAGCAACGCCTCACCAACCACCTCCGCTACTTCACGGAGACCATCGAGAGCGGGCACGGGCAGGGGAAGAAGCTCGGCTTCATCGCCCAGGAGATGGGGCGGGAGATCAACACGCTCGGCAGCAAGAGCAACCTGGCGGAGATGCAGAACATCGTGGTGATGATGAAGGACGAGCTGGAGCAGATTAAGGAGCAAGTGCTCAACGTCCTGTAGCCCCTCCCCGCTATGCTTAAAGGCAAATGCGTAATCTTCAGCGCCCCGTCGGGCAGCGGCAAGACGACTATCATACAGTACCTTATGCGTCAGCACCCCGAGCTGCGGCTCTCCTTCAGCGTGAGCGCAACGAGCCGCCCGCCACGTGGCGAGGAGAGGGACGGGGTGGACTATCACTTCCTCACGCCAGCCCAGTTCCGCGAGAAGATAGACCAAGGGCAGCTGCTCGAGTATCAGGAGGTCTACCCCGGGCGCTTCTACGGCACGCTGCTCGGGGCGGCGGAAGGGCAGCTCGAGGCGGGGCGCAACGTGGTGTTCGACGTGGACGTTAAGGGCGCTCTCAACATCAAGCGGCACTACGGCCCGAGGGCTCTCTCGCTCTTCATCCAGCCTCCATCTGTAGAGGAGCTGGAGCGCAGGCTGACGCTCCGAGGCACCGACACGGAAGACCAGATTAGGCAGCGCATAGCCAAGGCTGCATACGAGCTAAGCTTCGCCCCGCGGTTCGACAGCGTCATCGTCAACGACCAGCTCCCCCAAGCCGAGGCCGAGGCGCTCAGGCTTCTCACCCAATTCCTCCTCTGAACGCCCATGCGCTGCGGAATATACGGCGGCTCGTTCAACCCCATCCACAACGGACACCTTGAGCTTTCGCGCTCATTGCTTAGGCAAGGGCTCGTGGACGAGGTGTGGCTGATGGTCTCGCCCCTGAACCCTTTCAAGCAAGGCTCAAGGGAGCTGCTGCCCGACCAAGTGCGCCTGCGTCTCGCCTCCTTGGCCGTGGAGGGAGAGCCACGGATAAAGGTGTCCGACTTCGAGACCCATCTGCCCCAGCCCTCCTACATGGCGGTCACACTCCAAAGGCTTCGCGAGAGCTTCCCCCAGCACGAGTTCACGCTCGTCATAGGCGCTGACAACTGGCCCCGCTTCCCCGACTGGCACAAGGCGGAGGAAATACTCGCCCTGCACCATATTATAATATGCCCGCGCCCGGGCTTCGAGGTCTGCGCCCGTGAGCTTCCGCCCAACGTCTCCCTCGCCCCCACCCCACTGCTGCCTATTTCCTCCTCCGGCATCAGGCAGCGCATACGCCAAGCCTCCTACCGGGGCGAGGGCCTCCCCCGAAGCGTGTGGCAAGACATACAGGCAAACCATTATTATCAGTGTCATGAATAAGCTCATCCCCCTCGCTTTCTCCCTCCTCGCCCTCGCGGCAAGGGCGCAAACCACCGTCTCGCAGATAGAACTGCACGACAACCCGCCCCTCTCCTTCCAGCAAATCCTGCTCGACCACGTGGAGCAGTTCTCCTCGCACCTGATAACTCTGGGCGAGGACCAGTACTTCGGGCAGACCAACGCTGAGGGAAACCTCTACGGCTTCGGGCGTTACCTCCGGCAAGACGGCACGCAGCTCTTCGGCGTCTTCCGCGACAGCCAGCTCCTGCTTGGGGTGACCATCGGCAAGGAGGCGGCTCTCGTCGGCGGCACCGAGTTCTACAGCTCCTACAGCCCGAGCTCCGGGCAGCTGCAGTTCGTCTACCAAGCCCAGGAGCGCAAGCTTTACGACACGGCCCTCCTTAGCGACCAGCAATTCCTCTCGCTCCTCTACCAGAACGGCGACACCTACATCGGCGAGACCAAGGGCGGCAAGCGCGAAGGCCTGGGCGTTTACTACTACGCCAACGGCGACGTGTGGTTCGGCCAGTACAAAGCGGGCGAAAGAAACGGGATGGGCGCCATTTTCACAAGGGAAAACAAGCTCGTCATCGGCATTTGGCAGGGCGACAAAAGCCTTCGCCTCATAGAGGTCAGGCAAGGGAAGTAGAAACCCCCGAGGTCCGCGCCCATTCCCCTAAGCTTTTTTCATTTTTCCTTAGGGAAATAAGACGATTTCCTTAAGGAAACGCGCTCACGCTACACGTAGCGAGGGCGGATGCTACACGTAGCGCGGACGGATGCTACGTGTAGCGGGAACACACCCCTAAGGCTTTGCGATTTTTGGTCAAAAAAGGGCGAACGCTTCCCGAAGAGAATTCAATTCATTACCTTTGCGAAGGTTCACCGGACCACGACACAAAGATACAAAACTTTTGGGAGAAACGCAAATATGCCGATAAATTACAGCCTCAGCCTAAGGAACACGAAGCCGGGAGACAGGGCTTCGGGGAGAAAAGTTTACGCAAGAGTACAGTCAGCCGGCACTCGCACGCTGGAAGATATGCTGAAACTCGTCGAGAAGCGCTACGGAGTGCGCAACGGCCCGACGGTGAGAGCCGCGCTTGAAATGGTGGCCGAGTGCCTGCGCCTGGAGCTTCTCGACGGAAGACGGGTGAACCTGGGCGAACTCGGCACGTTCCACTGCGAGATCACCGGCTCCGCGTCGGACAGCCCCGATGATTGCCGCCCCATGGCAGGCAGGACGCGGCTCGCCTTCAAGTGGACGCCGGGCGAAAACATCAGGAACATCGCCTCCGAGGCCAAATACACGCTGGTGAGCAAGCGCACGTCGCAGGACAACATCCGCCGCCAGAACAAGCAGGAGCTCAGGGAGGAGATGGAGCGGCAGGAGCAAAAGCGGGAGTAGGCAAGGAGTGAAAAAGCCGCGACATTAAGGATGCGGG
>JAJPYQ010000086.1 GCA_021204865.1 Prevotellaceae bacterium
CTCACAACAAACAACAATACCAGAGAAACATGATCACTTACTTGTGTGTAAACTATACCGGGCGGGCGCTGGCCCTGGCCATCGCGCGGGCGCTGGGGGCCGAGGGGCGGGGGGATGCCCTCGTCTTCGTCGGGGCGCTGGGGATATGCGTAAGGCGGGTGATGCCGACGCTCCAGGGTAAGCACGAGGGGCAGGCCGTTGTCTGCGTCGACTCCACTGGCAGGTACGTCATCCCGGTCGTCGGGGGGCACGCCGGGGGAGCGAACGAGCTGGCTCGCAGGATTGCCCGTATAACAGGCGGCGAGGCGATAGTCACCACGCAGAGCGACAATCTGGGACTTTGGGCTCTCGACACACTCGCAGGGCAATGCGGCTGGTCGTTGCGAGCGCCGGAGGACATTAATCGACCAAAAGCGAGAGACAAAGCGAGCTCGCTTGCTTTTCCGAGCGCAGGGGAGATCGCCGTAGGCAACCGTGAGATTGCCCTCTTCGTGGGCGGAGAGCCGACGGCCCTTGTGCTTGAGCACCGCGACGAGCATACGCTGCGGCTGGAGGAGACTTGCCCTGAGCACGTCACCGTCTTCCGCAGCTTCGACGAGTTCCTCAGCCTTAGCCGCGAGGGGGACATACGCTACAGGCTGCTCATCCTCGTCTCTTCGAGGCTCTACCCCTCGTGCGGCATCCCGACGCTCCACTACTGCCCCCGAAAGCTGCACCTCGGCATGGGCTGCCAAAGACTGGTAGCGGTGCAGGCGGCGGAGGCTATACTTAGTGAGGTCGAGGCCAACGGCTACGCGCGGGAGGCGATAGGCACAGTGGGCACGATAGAACTTAAGAAGGACGAGCCTCTGCTCGCCGAGCTTTGCCGCCTGCTTCCCCGTGCCGAGAAGCGGACCTATACTCCAACGGAACTGGCCGCTATGGACGTGCCTAACCCCAGCCCCCTCGTTATGGGGAAGGTTGGCAGCCCGAGCGTGGCGGAGGCGGCTGCCCTTGTCGGCTCTGAAGGAGGTTACTTGGTTCTTCCCAAGCAGAAGGGCTGCGTCGACGGCTTGTTCTATACCTTCGCCCTTGCCACCGAGCGCACGCTGGGAGGGCACATAGAGATAGTAGGTGCTGGTCCGGGGGCGACGGACCTGATCAGCCTTAGGGGGAGGCGCTTCCTCGAGCGTGCCGACCTTATCCTCTTCGCCGGCAGTCTCGTGCCTGAGGAGCTTACCCGCTGCGCCAAGCGGGGGGCTATAGTACGAAGCTCCGCCTCTATGAGCCTCGACGAGCAGATACGTCTTATGCAAGGCTTCTACGACGAGGGGAAGCTGGTGGTGCGCCTTCACACGGGCGACCCCAGCATCTACGGTGCGACGGCGGAACAGATGGCTCGCTTCGACGCCTTGGGTATGAGCTATCACGTCACGCCTGGCATTAGCAGCTTCCAGGCAGCCGCAGCGGAGCTTCGGAGCGAACTTACCGCACCCTATGGCACTCAGACCGTTATCCTTACCCGACACGGTGGGGGACGCACCCCCGTGCCTGACAGCGAACGGCTGGAGAGCCTCGCGGCTCACGGCTCTTCGATGTGCCTCTTTCTCTCCGCCTCACTCGCAACGGAGGTGCAGGAGGCGCTGCTTAAAGGGGCATACACCCCCGACACCCCCGTCGCAGTCTGCCATAAGGTAACGCACAAGGACCAGCGTATCTTCCGCTGCCGCCTCGCCGAACTGGCGGAGACGATGAGCAAGAACGGCATCTCCCTCACGGCTATGATAGTGGTTGGGGAAGCTGTTGGCAACAGGAAGGGGCAGAGCTACCTCTACAGCGAATGATACTCATCTTCGGAGGCACGACGGAGGGAAGGCTTGCGGCAGAGGTCTGCGACCTTGCGGGCAAGCCTTACTGGTACTCAACGAAGAGCGAAGGGGAGGGCGTGGCGATGAGGCACGGCACTCACATCTCGGGGGCAAGGGACGCTGAAGCCATCCGCAGCTTCTGCCTGACGAACGGGGTGCGCTGCATTGTGGACGCTGCCCACCCCTTCGCCTCGAGCCTGCACCGAGCCATTGAGGCTCAAGGCATACCCGTCGTGCGCCTCGAGCGGAAGTTCCCCCCACCCCTCAGCTGGGCTACGTACTGCGACAGCCTCGAGGACGCTCTCGAGAGGCTGCTCGCCCGCCCAGCCAAGCTCCTGCTCTGCCTCTCAGGAGCGAGCACCATCGGCAAGCTCACCCCTTATTGGCACGAACACCCTTCCCTCTTCCGCATCCTGCCCCGACCCGAAAGCCTCGGGGAGGCGCAAAGGCAAGGCTTCCCAAAAGACCGCCTCCTCTTCTATGGCAAGCGGTTGCCTACGACGGAGGAGGAGACGAGACTGATGGCGGACACGGGCTGCGACGCTGTGCTAACCAAGGAAAGCGGCGAGAGCGGAGGCTTCACCGAGAAGGCGGAGGCTGCCAAGCGCCTCGGCATCGACCTCTTCGTCATCAAGCGCCCTAAGCTGCCCTCTAACTGGACTTACGTCGACGGGCGGCACACCCTGCGCCTCGCCCTCGAGCGCATCGTACCTGACTTCTTCCCCCTCCGCACGGGACTTACCACTGGTTCTTGCGCCACCGCCGCAACGAAGGCTGCCTTGCTCTCCCTGCTTCGAGGCACACGCCCCGAACGGGTCACTATCACCCTTCCCGACGGGGAGAGCGTCTGCATCGAGACGAAGACCGAGGGCGAAGGCTTCGCCTCAGTGAGGAAAGGCTTCAGCGACGACCCAGACGTGACACGGGGCTGCCTCGTCTGGGCTAAGGTGCGGCTGCGGACGGACGGGCAGGTGCGCTTCCTCCGGGGCGAGGGCGTTGGGCGTGTCACGCTGCCGGGCTTAGGCATAGCGGTGGGCGAGCCTGCCATTAACACCGTGCCGAGGCGTATGATGGAGAGCGAGATACGGACGCTTACCGAGCGAGGGGCGGACGTTACCATCGGCGTGGAGGGAGGCGAGGAGCTTGCCAAGCGCACGTTCAACCCTCGCCTCGGCATCGAGGGGGGCATAAGCATCGTGGGCACGTTGGGCATCGTTAGTCCCCTTAGCAACGAAGCCTTCATCCTCAGCCTGCGGCGGGAGCTTGAGGTGGCGGAGGCTACGGGCTGCCGTGAGATAGCCTTCGTCTCGGGCAAGAGGAGCGAGGACGCAGTGAGGCAGAGGCTTGGCTTGCGCTGTGTCCACTGCGTCAACCTCATAGGCGAGGCACTAAAGGCGGCTTACTCTATGCGCTGCTTCCGCAAGGTCGTTGTGGGCGTGATGATAGGCAAGGCTGTGAAGCTGGCGGCAGGCAGGCTCGACACACACTCCAAGTCGTCGGCAATAGACACAGCCTTCCTCCGCAGCGTCGCCCGTGAGTGCGGCACGAAGGCTGAGCCTCAAGGGGGATGGCAGAGCCTCCACTTCGCCCGTGAGCTTTGGCAGTGTATGCCTCCCGCCTTCTTCGAGAGAATACGGGAGCTGTGCCTCCAAGCCTGCCGCAGGGTCTACCCCGACGGGGAGCTTGAGATTATGCTGGTATGCGAGCAAGAAGCCTGATAACCGTCCTCTCATTATGCGTTCCCTTGTTGGCTCTCGTCAACATCGCCGTGGGGTCGGTGCCTATCAGCCTTGGCGAAGTGCTCAGCGCCCTTACTGGCGGGGGCGTTGACGAGGTAAGCCGTCAGATAGTGCTGATGAGCCGCCTGCCGCAGTCGCTCACAGCAGTGGCTTGCGGTGCGGGCTTGGCGGTGGCGGGACTTGAGATGCAGACCCTCTTCGGCAACCCTCTGGCCGGACCCTCCGTGCTTGGCGTGTCGTCTGCCGCGTCGCTTGGCGTGGCAGTCCTTGTGCTGCTCTCTGGGGCAATGGGCTTCGGACTGCTCAGCGGCTTCAGCCTTGCGGGCAACACCCTGCTCACCCTTGCCGCCACGCTCGGCGCACTCGTGGCTATGGGGCTCATCGCCCTGCTCTCCACGAGGCTTCGGGACAACGTCACGCTGCTCGTGGCAGGCGTGCTGCTTGGCTACATCTCAACGGCAGTGGTGGGCGTGCTTAAGTACTTCAGCTCCGAGGAGGACGTTCACACCTACGTCATCTGGGGGCTTGGCTCGTTCTCACGTGTCACGGGAGGGCAGGTGTGGGTCTTCGTCGCCCTGATGGCGTTGCTGCTGCCCCTGTCCGCACTCTTGGTCAAGCCGCTCAACATACTGCTCCTTGGCGAGGACTACGCCCGCAACCTCGGCCTCAACGTGGCAAGGGCGAGGACGCTCTGCGTATGCTCGGCGGGAGTGCTTACGGCAGTATGCACAGCCTACTGCGGCCCGGTGATGTTCCTCGGGCTGGCTGTGCCTCACATCTGCCGTCGGGTGTTCCGCACGGCCGACCACAGGACGCTGCTGCCAGCCACTGCGGTGTGCGGCGCGCTGCTCGCCCTTGTGTGCAACCTCATCGCAAGGCTGCCGGGACTGGAGGGTGCGCTGCCCGTCAACTCCGTCACCGCCCTCATCGGAGCGCCCGTCGCCCTTAGGGTGATACTCAGGAGGAAGTAAGCCCTCGCAAGCGTAGCCCTACGAGTTCCAAGAGGTCCGACGGAGGAGTTGGAAACGGTCCGACGGACGAGTTGGAAACGGTCCGACGGACGAGTTGGAAACGGTCCGACGGACGAGTTCCAAGAGGTCCGACGGACGAGTTTCAAGAGGTCCGACGAAGGGAGCGCGGAGCCTTCTGTAGAGGCGTGATTACAGGTAGCCGAGCATCTTGCCAGCCAGCTGGGAGAGGCTTGAGCGCAGCTCGGTGAGGATGGTGTGGCGGTAACGCCTGAGGAGCCGGGCCGCCTCGGCAGAGAGGCCAAGGAGGCGAGCCTGACGCATCATGCGGCGTAGCGGCCAGAGGAAGGGGTAGCCAACGGAGCGGTAGAACTGGTTCACCCGCAGGCGCAGCTCGAGGCGCACGAGGAAGGTCTCGGGCTTGTACTGCGCCCACGTCTGGCTGCCCTCGAGGGGCTGGTAGTAATGGTAGCAGACGCTGGACTCCACCTCAACCCTTCGGGCGAGGGAGGAGGCACGGAGGACGAACATCGCGTCGTTGCCGACGGGGGTCTCGTCGAACCGAAGTCCTCCTGCCGTCACGAGCGAGCGGCTCACCATCCTCGACCAGGGTGTCCACACCCCGTAGAGCAGCGCCCTCAAGCGTAGGCTGGAGGGGTGGCTGAGGTAACGGCTGACGTGACGGGTGAGCAGCGTCGGGCTGGTGCGCCCCCGCTCGTCAACGCTGAGGGCGTTGAGCACCACAAGGTCTGCATCCTGGGGGGGGCCGCGCGGGGGGGGGGGGGGGGGGGGGGGGGGGGGGGGGGGGGGGGGGGGGGGGGG
>JAJPYQ010000015.1:0-51897 GCA_021204865.1 Prevotellaceae bacterium
CGGCTCAACCCACGGCTACTCGTATTGAGCCCCCTCTGGGGGCTCTCCCGCACCCATCGCCCCATCGCCTCATCGCCTCAACGCTGTCGTCTAACGCCCGTCGCCCGTTGCCCGTCGCCCGATTGACGTTCGCAACAAAATGTCTTTGTCCCCTTCTCGCGAGAGCTTTCCCGAACGCCTGCTTGCATTTGTGCTGTGACGTGCTTAATTTTGCCCCTGTAAAAGCGACGAGGACTATGGAAGACAAGGCTAAGGACGACATGCGCTGGGAGACGCTGGGCAGGGAGTATCTCTTCCGCGAGCCGTGGCTGACGGTGAGGCGTGAGCACGTGAGGCTGCCGAATGGGGTGGAGAACAAGCGTTACTATGTGCTGGAGTACCCTGAGTTCTGCAACGTGATTGCCTTGACGAGGGAGGGGAAGCTGATACTGGAGCGGCAGTACCGCCACGCCCTCGGGCAGACGTGCTGGGAGATACCGGCGGGCTGCGTGGAGGAGGGCGAGACACCTATGGAGGCGGCTCAGCGCGAGCTGCTGGAGGAGACGGGCTACGTGGGCGGAGAATGGAAGCCTCTGCTGACGGTGAGCCCCAACGCCTCTGCCTGCACCAACAGAAGCCACTCGTTCCTTGCCACTGGGGTTGAGTTCTCGGGTTCAAGGCACTTGGAGGCGACGGAGGACATAAGGGTATTCCTCAAGTCGGAGCGGGAGGTCTACGAGATGCTTTGCCGCGACGAGTTCCCGCAGGCAATGATGGCAGTGGCGTTGTGGAAGTACTTCACCCTCGTCAAGCAAGAGGGCTTGAGGGGGAGGCTTATTTAAGGTTACGGCGCAGCTTCCTCAGGCAGTCCTTGCATATTCCCTTGACAACACAGTTGACCGACTGAAGGGTGAAGCCCTCGGGCAGCTTGATTGTGGGCACTGGGGTGTCGGAAAGGCAGAAGGTCTTGTGGCAGCCCGTGCAGTAGAAGTGGACGTGCTCGTCGTCGTCCGTCTCGCTTCCCGCTCCGCCTCTGCAAGCCTCGAAGAGCATTATCCCCTCGCTTCCCTCGATGGCGTGCACGAGCCTGTGCTCGCGGAACAGGGCGAGCGTGCGTGAGAGGATGGACTTGTCGATGGTCTCTATCAGGGTCTCCAAGCCCTTAAGCGAGACGGGGCTGTGCAGCTGCCTTAGCGTGCGAAGGATAAGGATGCGGTTGCTCGTGGGGCGCACGGAGTGAGCCTGCAGCAGATCGGCGTATTCGTCTCTTCCCAGTTCCATAGCTTTGCCTGTTAACGTGCCGCAAACTTAGTAAAATCTATGCTTCCCCCACGCCTCGGCTGGCTTAAAAATAGTGAAACGCTTAGCGGAGGGGCTTCCTTTTATAAGGGAAGCCTTAGCCCTTACGGCTAAAAGCGTTACCTTTGCACCGCAATACTTTAAGACCATGAACCTAAGGAAATACTTCGTGCTTACCGACGACCTCTGCGCCCAGGAGCAGGCGATAGAGTCGATAGAGAAGAACGCCACCTTCCGCGGCGCTTCGGTGTGGATACTCATCTTCGCCATCTTCATCGCCTCGCTGGGGCTTAACGTCAACTCCACTGCTGTTATTATCGGCGCGATGCTCGTGTCGCCCTTGATGGGTCCTATCATAGGCATCGGTTTGGCGGTGGGCATCGACGACTTTGCCCTACTGAAGAGGGCAGGGCGCAACTACCTCGTGGCGACGGGGGTCGCTGTGCTAACGGCGACGGTCTACTTCCTCGTCTCCCCGCTTCAGGACGCAGGCTCCGAGCTGCTCGCCCGCACCTCCCCCACGCTCTACGACGTGCTCATCGCCTTCATGGGCGGAGCGGCGGGCATCCTCGCCCTTTGCGTCAGGGAGAAGGGCAACGTGCTGCCCGGCGTAGCCATCGCCACAGCCCTTATGCCTCCCCTCTGCACCGCTGGCTACGGCTTGGCGCAGTGGAACATGAGCTACTTCCTCGGCGCGATATTCCTCTACTTCATCAACACCGTCTTCATCGCCTTCGCCACGCTCATCGGCGTGAAGATGATGAAGCTGCCCCAGAAGTCGTTCATGGACGAGAAGAGGCGCAAGCTCGTGCACCGCACCTGCCTTGCCGTCGTCATCGTCACTATGATACCGGCAGCCATAATGACGTGGAGCATCGTCCGTAAGAGCTACTTCGACAACCAGGTGCGCGTCTTCGTGCGGCAGCAGCTCAACTGGGACGGCACCAAGGTGCTCACGCACGACGTTGGGGCTGACAGCACCCTCCGCGTCGTGGTAGTCGGCAAGACGGTGAGCGAGGCGGAGATAGAGACCGCCAACAAGGCTATAACGGCTTACCCTATGCTCAGGGACTACACCGTGCGCATCCTGCAAGGCAACGAGCAGGACAGCCTGCTCACGCTGACCAACCGCCTCTCCAACGCCTCCGCCCTCCAGAAGAAGAGCAACGAGATGCTGCGGCAGGAGACGGAAGAGAACGACGCCCTCACAGCCCGCCTCGAGGGCTACGAGCGCTGGGAGACCGTGGCTAAGGAGATGGCCCCCGACGCCCGTATCTTCTTCCCGCAGGTCACAAGCCTCAGCCTCTCCTCCACGCTCCTCGTGAGCACCGCCGAGGGCGAAGAGCCCCTGCGCCTGGCCACAGCAGTCGTCACAGTCGACCAGAAGCAGATGCCCTCGACCCAGAGGGAGAAGCTGGAGAAGTGGCTGCGCCTGCGCGTCCCCACCGACAGCCTCAGGGTCATCTTCGTGGAGACGGGCAGCGAGACAGCCTCCAGCAAGTAAGCCGCCGCCAAGCCCTCGCCTTAGCGCCACCACAACCATAACCCCGGAAGCACCGCCTTCCGGGGTTATCTTTTTATGCCCTTAGCCGTGACATTTCGCAGTGCACTCGGTGAAGGCACTTTGGTGCCTTCGGTGAAGACACTTTAGTACCTTCGGTGAAGACACTTTGGTGCCTTCGGTGAAGGCACTTGGATGCACTCGGTGAGTGCCCTGCGGCCCATAGCCTACACCTTTTCCGCCTCCCATTAGCCGGGCTTTGCGCTTTTATGCCTACCTTTGCAACTGCGTATGAAGAACATCGGCCGCGAAAACCCAAGCCTCCTCTACAACGTGGTGTGCGACACGCCCGAGGGCGGAGACTTCCTTGTCGACACGATGCCCGACTATCTCGACGCTGACCCCATAGACAACAGCAAGCCCCACGTCCACACGTTCTACGAGATCATCTGGTTCCGCAAGGCGGGAGGCACACACACGGTCGACTTCCAGGAGTACCCCGTGCTCCGGGACTCGCTCTTCCTGCTATGCCCAGGGCAGGTGCACCACTTCGACGGCCGCACGCGCCACGAGGGCATCCTGCTGAAGTTCTGCACCGACTTCCTGAAGGACGACCAGCCGGAGGAGGACGCGTTCGTGCGCTGCGACCTCTTCAACGTGTTCGACCCCTCGCCCTACTGCCTCCTGCGAGACCCTAAGAGCGTGGGGGAGATGCTCGGCATCGTGGAGCGGATGAGGCGGGAGCTTGAGAACGCCGACGCCTTCGCCCATCAGGAGATGATACGCTCCCTCGCCAAGATATTCCTCATCTACATACACCGCCACGGGGAGCGCAGGGGCACGCTGCCCCTTAGCGAGATGAACCCGAGGCACCGCCTCTTCATACGCTTCCGCCAGATGGTGGAGCAGCGCTATACCACACTGCACACCGTGCAGGAGTACGCCCGAGAGCTCGCCGTCTCGCAGAAGACGCTGAGCCTGAGCGTGAGGGAGTGCTCGGGCAAGTCGCCCCTCGCTCTCATCAACACCCGCATAGCGCTCGAGGCGAAGAGGCTCACCGTCTTCACCAACCTGATGACGAAGGAGATAGCCTACCGCCTCGGCTTCGACGACCCCTCCTACTTCCTCAAGCTCTTCAAGCGGGAGACGGGCTTCCTGCCCTCCGACTTCCGCCGCTTGGGGCGAAGCAACCTGACGGATGAGCCGTAAGCTCCTTATCCCTCGCATCCCCGTGCCTGAGGCGGCTGTGGGAGTGCCTCGAGCCTTGGACGAGGCTTGCGTCCCCTGGAGCGAGATAGGCTGCCAGCCTTGGGCTTCGCAATACCCCTACAAGCCACGGGCGCAGTTCCGCCTCGCACACAGCGGGCAGAGCCTGCACCTTCACTTCCGTGTGCTCGAGGAGTGGGTGGCAGCCCTTGCTCCCCAAGACAACGGGCGTGTATGGGAGGACTCGTGCGTGGAGCTGTTCCTCCAGCCCGAGGGCGAGGGCTTGTACTATAACATAGAGTGCAACTGCGCCTGCGCCTTGCTCGTGGGGGCGGGGCAGGGGAGGGCTGACCGCCTGCTCGCTCCCCTCGAGCTTCTCCGCACGGTGAGCCGCTGGTCGTCGCTTGGCAGGGGAGTGTTGCCCTTAAGGCAGCCCGAGGGAGTGTGGGAGCTTGCCCTATCCGTCCCCGCCTCCCTGCTCTTCCTCCACCCTCTGGGCGACCTCTCGGGGCTGAGCATGCGAGGCAACGTCTACAAGTGCGGCGACCGCCTGCCCAAGCCTCACTTCCTCACGTGGAGCCCGATAAGCCTCGCGAAGCCCGACTTCCACTGCCCCCAGTTCTTCGCCCCGATGCTCTTCGCCTAAGGCTTTCTTCCCCTCCCTTCCCGAATTTACCATTAATTGCCCCGTATTCACACCACGGGCTCGCCCCGCTTTGCCTATCTTTGCCTGCGTATTTAAGACAAAGAGATACTAACCAACTAAACGCTAATCATTATGGCAACAAAGTATTCCGGCACCCAGACCGAGAAAAACCTGGAGGCTGCGTTCGCAGGCGAGAGCCAGGCACGCAACAAGTACACCTACTTCGCAAGCAAGGCGAAGAAGGAAGGCTATGAGCAGATAGCGGCCATCTTCCAGAAGACCGCCGACAACGAGAAGGAGCACGCCAAGCTCTGGTACAAGGAGCTGCACGACGGCATCGGCTGCACCGCCAAGAACCTGCTCGACGCGGCAGAGGGAGAGAACTACGAGTGGACTGACATGTACGCCGGCTTCGCCAAGACCGCCGACGAGGAGGGCTTCCCCGAGCTGGCGGCCCGCTTCCGCCTCGTGGCTGCCGTCGAGAAGAGGCACGAGGAGCGCTACCGCGCCCTGCTTCACAACGTGAAGGCTCAGGAGGTGTTCAAGAAGAGCTCGGTGAAGGTGTGGGAGTGCCGCAACTGCGGTCACATCGTGGTAGGCGAGTGCGCCCCCGACGTATGCCCCACGTGCAACCACCCGCAGGCTTACTACGAGATCTGCGCCGACAACTATTAAGCCCCAGCACCGACCACTAATGGAGAAGTACGTTTGCAAAGTGTGCGGCTGGGAGTACGACCCCTCGTTGGGCGACCCTGACCAAGGCATACGCCCCGGCACGCCTTTCGCCTCCCTCCCCTCCGACTTCCAGTGCCCCATCTGCGGCGTGGGCAAGGAGGAGTTCGAGCCACAGGCAGAGTAAGACCCCGGGCTAACCTCAAGCAGAGAGGGACCGCGCAGCCAATCGACAGGCTTCGCGGTCCTTCCTTTGTTCATCCGTTCGTTTCCCGAGTGGCTTGCAAAATCTGCGGAATTCCCCTATATTTGCAACGTGTTTTGGTCAGGCATTCAAAGCCGTATCCCCAAGCGCAATTTGCCGCAAGCCTAAGCACTACTAATTTCCACGTGTGGTTTTCAGCAACTCCACGTGTGGTTTTGCGCAACTCCACGTGTGGCTTGAGCGCATTTCCTTAAGGAAAAACAAAAAAAGCCACGAGAAAAATAAAAAAAGCCACGGGGAATCGAGCGAAAAGCTTAATAGAATCTCCGTGAAGCCCCAAGGCTAACCATCAGAAGCCTCGCTTCCTTCCCCCTCCGCCGCCAACATTTCTCCCCCGATATTTGGAAAAGAGAGGGGAATCGCCTACTTTTGCTTGGCAAATTGTGCGCAAAGGGATGGAGAAACAATATAAATTCATAGATCTGTTCTGCGGAATAGGTGGATTTAGGTTGGCGTTGGAGCGTCAGAACTGCAGTTGCGTCTTTTCTTCCGATATTGATGTGTTCGCTCGCCAAACTTATTGCGATAATTTCAACGAGTGGCCTTCTGGAGACATCACTAAGATAGATGAAAGATTCATACCAGAATTTGACATACTCGCTGCTGGATTTCCCTGCCAACCCTTTAGCTATTCTGGTTTGTGCCAAGGCTTTGAAGACGAGACGAGGGGAACTTTGTTCTTTGATGTTTGCAGAATACTCGCTTACCATAAGCCAAAGATGTTTTTCCTTGAGAACGTCAAAGGGATTGTCTCGCATAAAAGGGGAGAGACTTTAAGGGTGATAGAGCGCAAGTTGCGTGATCTGGGCTATGACATCCATTGGAAAGTGCTAAGTTCCCTCGACTATGGACTGCCTCAAAAGAGGGAAAGGTGGTATTGTGTCGGTTTTGATACGCCCGTTCCGTTTGAGTTTCCTGAGCCACTGAAAGGAAAGCCCACTTTAAGAGACATTGTTGACCCTAATGAGCATAACCCTTCTTTGAGGCTGTCTAAGCTTGAGTTGGAGAGAATCCATTACCATTTTGCCCATTGCGACAAGGAAACACGCGTGCATCACGATAATTCCAAATATCTGCCCCAAACGAAGAAAGGCAGGTATGGGGTATACTCCTATCAGAAACCCGACGGTTCGTTGCGTTTTCACGTGGGAGATGTTGCAAAGACCCAGATACAGGAAGCCTTTTATGCTTGCTTGGACACGTATGCGCCTACGATTATAGCGGGAAGAACCCCGAAGCTTTGGGATATTGAGCGCAGGCTATCTGTACTGGAGGCTAAGCGTTTACAAGGTTTCCCTGACAATTTCAAATTTACTGTATCGGATAATCAGGCATACAAGCAATTAGGAAACTCAGTCAGCATACCTGTAGTCACTCTAATAGCTGAGAAAATGATTAAATCTTACGAGAAAACACTATTATGTTCTACTTCACAGCCAAAACCCTTGGGCGATCTTTCGATGCCCTTAGAGAAAATGTCGAAAACAAGTTTATCGGTCTATTAGGCATCCTGAGACTGCTCAGAGTAGACGAGATAAAAAAGGAAATTACCTATAGCATCCCGAACGCAAGCTTATCGGACTGGTTGAATGACGAGCTTTGCCTTGCCGAGGATGTCAAGCCAAGTGCCAGTTCTTTCAAGCTCTTCGTGAAGTTTTCCAAGCGCTGGGAGGAGAATGTCCAGAGCGATTTTGTTAATGGCTCGGTCAGCATTTATTCACTCTTGGTTTTCCTTTATAAATATGATGGATTTGAGACGGCACCCTCGGGTGAGGAACTTCTGTCTAAATTCTGCGCAGAGTTTCATCTTGCGGAGGAAACTGTCTTGCGATGGTTTACCAAGGAAGATTTGCAGATGGAATTCTCTGATACCCAGCTTACAAAGCAAGAATGCAAGCGGATACTTAAAGTGAAAGGAGATAACATTACATTAAATCCCCGAAGCAAAATCACCGCACGCCCAGGTGAATTGGCGCGTGCTCCATACGTTCAAACACTATATGCTGGAATGGAAGCTGTTAAATGTTTGCTGATATTGAAGGATAATATAGACGAATATTACAGTGACTTTGGAGTTTCCAACGAGAAAGACTATGAGAATCCTAATCAATCCTCAGACTTTCTTCCTTTGCAGCAGATATTCTACGGTGCGCCCGGCACGGGGAAGTCGCACGCCATCAAGGAGCGGACTGAGGCTTGGGAGAAGCGGGACAGGGTGGTTAGGACCACGTTCCACCCCGACAGCGACTATTCAACATTTGTCGGGTGCTACAAGCCGACGACCGAGGAGCTTGTGAGGCGCAGTCAGGACGACAAAGAGACTACCGAGAAGGTTATCTCGTACGATTTTGTTGGCCAGGCTTTTTTGTCGGCATACGTTGACGCTTGGAAGGACAGGACGCAGCCGGAATTCCTGGTGATTGAGGAGATAAACCGAGGGAACTGCGCCCAGATATTCGGGGATTTGTTCCAGTTGCTCGACCGCGGCGACGACGGCTACTCGGAGTATGCAATAAGGGCTGACAAGGATTTGCAGAAGTACTTGGAGGCTGCGTTCAAAGATGTGGACATTGCTGATTATCCCAAGGTGAAGGCGGGCACGGAGATGCTGCTTCCCTCTAATCTCCGCATCTGGGCAACGATGAACACAAGCGACCAGTCTCTCTTCCCCATCGACTCTGCCTTCAAGCGCCGGTGGGACTGGAAATACATCCCCATTGCTCAGGGCGAGGCAGACGGGGGAAAGCCGCTCGACTGGCGTGTGGAGGCAGGCGGGAAGCTTTACGACTGGTGGGATTTCCTCAAGGAAATCAATAAGAAGGTGTTTGACACCACCAACTCTGCCGACAAGCAAATGGGCTTTTTCTTCTGCAAGGCGAAGGATGGTGTTATAAGCGCGGAGACATTCGTCAGCAAGGTGGTGTTCTATCTTTGGAACGACGTGTTCAAGGACTACGGCTTCGACGACCAAGCCTTCAACGACGGGCAGGCAGGCTCTGGGGAGAAGCTGACATTCGACGCATTCTACAATGCGAAAGGCGAGGTGGTTGTCGGGAAGATTCAGCGGTTTCTCGATAATTTAGGTGTGAAACCAGCAGATAAGTCTGAGGCTTCAGAAGAGGACGTTGAGGAAGAAGAGGAAGAAGACTCGCCAAGTCACAAGAAATTGACAGTGACATTTCCTGACGGCACAGAGTTCTCAGAGGGAACTAAGTTTGAGATTTACGCGAACGTTCTAAGAAAAATAGGAATGGACAGGGTGGAGAGCGTGGCCTCTCAAAAGAAATATGTCCGACGAGGTTGCGCTTTTGTCTCGAAAGTCGAGGAGGAGGGAATATTAAATGCACCTGATTTGCAGTATAAGTTCATTGACGGTTATTATGTTATCCACGGAATAAATGACGAAGGCAAGATAGCATTCCTCAATCATCTAACTGAAGAACTCGATTTGGGCTTGCAAATCACTCATGAATGAAGCTCCTGATCGAGGAATACCAGTACGAGGTCAGCGCTGTCGCTGACGTTTTGCACGGAATAGACTCGCTCTCCGACGCCAAGGGCAAGGTGTCGCTCCATTATGTCGGTTACTTTTACAACAAGAAGCTGAGCGACTGCGTGTTCATCCTGCCCAGAGTGCTTCTGAAAGACCGCAAGACTGAGCTGGGAACAGAGGAGCTTGTGTTCGGGAAGTACAAGCCTGAGGCGATAATAGACCTAAGTGCAGACGTGGTAAGCCCTGAGAGCGAGAAGCTAAGCCCCGAGGAGCGCGACTTCATTTACAAGTTTGCGGTGTGGATATACAGGGCGATCGTGGTGTATAAGAACGACAAAAAGGACACCACCAACATCATTTACGAGCAACACATTGCGCAAGTGGGCAGGGGGCAGAGGCGTATAGGCAACACTTACCTTGACATCCTGCTGTCGCTCCTGTGGTGGGCGAGAGACAACAAGAACTTTGTCCTCTTCACCCTAAGGAATATCCACGCGGGCTTCAACAAAATCAACTGGAACCGCACCATAGCCACGCAGATGCCCACGGTTAAGGGCAACCGCCCCGTATATCTCAACCTCGTGAACAAGAAGAGGCAGGTTAACTTCGATGAGGAATTGCTCACAATCTTTTACTCTATACTGAATTATATCAGTGAGACGTACGGCTTTCACGCAGAGGTTGACCTTAACTTCCAACTAATCCGAGGGAAGCAGTTTGAGAATTACCTGAGAGGCTACGGCCTGATGCGGCTGATGCAGATAAAATACAAATATTTCTCTGACAAGGCTCTGCAACTCTGGACACTTTGCCACTCTTTCTTCAGCGAGGCAAAAGAAGTGACAGGTAACACGGACAATAAGGATTATCTTTTGGCTAAAAACTTCAACCTCGTATTCGAAGCCATCATAGACGAGCTGATTGGCGACAAGGAAATGCCCGACGGCATCGAGAGAGAACAAGAGGATGGCAAGATAATTGACCACCTCTTCACCGGGCCAAGCCTGATAAGCCCCGATGCGGAGCAGGTTTACTACATTGGCGACAGCAAATACTATAAGATAGGCTATGCTGTTGGCAAGGAATCGGTAGCAAAACAATACACATACGCAAGGAACATCATACAGGCTAACCTCGACATCTTCTACGAAAAGCACAGAACGCCTGAGATAAGGCTGCGGGACGACCTGACTGAGGGCTATAACGTCATACCAAATTTCTTCATCAGCGCAATGATTGACGACAAAAGACTTGACTATTCTGACGACGGGATCAGTCGTACTGACAGAGCCAAGGACAGATACCGCAAATACCAGTTTCCCAACCGCCTGTTCGACAGAGACACGCTGTTGATTTCCCACTACGATGTGAACTTCCTCTTTGTGCTTTCGCTCTACGCCCGCGACAACGCTTCGCAGAAAGCCCAGTGGAAGGAAAAGGTGCGACTGAAGTTTGCCAAGGAAATTCGCCAGTGGCTGAGGAAGGACTATGAGTTTTACGCAATGCGGGCAAAGACTGGCGTGGACGGGCAGCAGCGCATACTGAGCAATTTCAAGAAGGTTGTGGGCAAAGTCTTCACGCCCTATGAGGACAGAACTCTCTACTCGCTTGCGCTCGAAAGGAAGGGCTTTGAGGAAGAGAACGGGGCGCTCGTGGCAGAGCTAACGCAGTGGTTCGACGTTGAGCTTTGCGATTTGGAGCAAGACCCTAAGGAAGTTCTGCGTCTGCCCTGAGTATGCGACGAACAACCTTAGGGGTTCAGCCCCTTTCCCTTAGGAGAAACACGAAGAAATATTAGGCTCTTCATCGTTTGTTCTAATTAAATTCCCTACCTTTGCGTGGCTGGCGGATGATTCTGCCGCAGTCTTTTTGGACACAAGAGGCGTTATGTCTTCATCTTGTATGTACGAAGCCTGAGAAACTTCAAAACAAGAGTAAGCAAGAGTTGATGTAATGGCTTCCGCGCTTAGGCGTGGGGCTGTTGTTTCTATATCTGCTTACAAAGGTTTTCTTGGGGGCCTGTACATTAGGATGTGGTGTACAGTTCCACGCTTCCGCATTTTAACTTTGTCCTTTTGGCGCTGGAGGGCACAAAGAAAGGGAGGAAACGACCATGAAAACTATTGCTTTAGCGATTTGCTCATTTGTGAGCCTGAACTCTTTCGGGCAGGTGTCGTTGGACACTTTGTACTACGACAAGGATCTTAAGGGGGTCAACTCTATGGCTTTCGCCTCTTATTATCGTGTCATCGCCAATGCCGAGGACGACGGCTTCCGCAAGGTCTACAGAGACTACTACCCCAGCGGGGCGTTGGCGGAGGAAGGATGCTACACGTACATAGACAAGTATGACGACGCCAAGTCAAGGTTCGACGGAGAGTGCGTGACCTATTCTTCGTCTGGGAATGTTCTGCTGAGAAGGAGCTATAACGATGGCGTTTTGGACGGGGAATACGTGAAATACTCCGTTGATGGGGACATACTGAAGCATGCTTATTACAAAGACGGCTTGCTTGACGGGCTGTACACTGAGTACTCCGTGGACGACGACCGCTGCACGCAGATTGAGTACAGCGAAGGCGAGCCACGTTACGATTACTACTATCTCTCTAACTCCCAAGGCTTCTTCAGCAAGGTAAGGTTCTCTGACAACCAGCCCATATACGAAAGCCCTTCGAGGGAGGAGCAGAAGACGGAGTATGTCAAAGGCGTCGCCTGGCCGTATTACGAGAAGAACGGGATATTCCTGAGCATGTCAAACTCATACGTGAAGGATTACGGCAAATACAACGAGATACAAGTGGTTTTGGAGAACAATTCCATGTTCCCCATCGAGTTCGACCCGCAGAGAGTCCGTGTAGTCATGACAGACAAGAAGGGAGCGAAGACGGAGCTCAAGGTGCTGACCTCGGAGGAATACATGAAGAAGGTGCGCCGCCGCCAGAACTATAACATGTTTATGAACGCATACGGGTAGAACAGTGCGGCAAGCAGGGCGGGTTATTCGACATCTACGACCAAGACCAACTACAGCGGCGGCTCCACATCCTCTGCCACAGCCTCGGCTTACGGGAGTAGAGGCTATGCGAGCGGCAGTGCATCGGGCAAGTCCTCTTACAAAGGCACTTCCACCTCGACCACTCAGTCGTACGACGCTGGCGTGGCGTATCAGGCGAAGCTTATCGCGAGCGAGAGAATAGCGGCATATAACAATCAACTCCTCGAGGAGAGGGCGGAGAAGGAGGATGCATATTTGAAGAAGACCACCCTGTATCCTGGCGAATCCCTCACTGGCTACTTCAACATCGCCCGAAAGAAGGGCGAGACAATGAGCGTCGGCATAGACATCAACGGGGCTCTCTACCAGTTCGGCTGGAACTACGGCAAATAGTCCTATGGCTTAAGAGACGGTGTCGCTTTCTCTTTTCCGCCTTCCCTCAGGGTGAAGCCCACCTCGGCCACGCAAATGTACCCCTTTGTGGCTATATGAATGGCAAATGAATGTGGCAACCAGGACGAATCACCGCAGTGATTTGCCCTGATTGTTTGGACTTTCCTTCTGAAATGTCAGGAAACGCAGACTGAAAGCCAAGGTTCAGTAGAGTATTTTCCTGCCTCCGCTGATGTAAACGCTTCCTTTCTTGGGCTTCGCCACTCGTCTTCCCGCAAGGTCGTAGAGGGCTTCTCCGTCATTTACCTTTGCCATTGGGATTGCCTCCACGCTGTTGGCAACGTCCTCGCCTATGACAATCTCCCAAACCACTCCATCAGTGTATGACATCATCAGCTTCCACTGACCAGCCTCGCTGTCCTTATAGAACATACGTATGCGGTCGCCATCGCTGAATCCTACGGTAATGAGGCAGGGAACGTCGTAATAACTGTAATAGTAGTTGTAAGGCAATGGGCTTGCGTAGTGAATCTCATCTGAAATCCATTCCGTTATGTCGCCATTGCTGTCGGTCAGTGCGAAGCAAACATAGCCCTCCCAGTCGGCAGGCGTGACATTCAGGGCGTAAGCCTCCGCCACGTTAAAGGCAACGTTTCGGGTGAGCGTGCTCACGTCTAATGATATGCCTGGAGCGTACATACGTAAGACGCATTCTGCCTCGCCTTCGGGACCATCCTCCCCTTTCGCCACGTCCTCGCCTATGACAATCTCCCAAACAGCGTCGGCCGTTCTGGGATATAGCAGCTTCCATTCGCCTTCCTCGCTATTCTTATAGAACATACGTATGCGGTCTCCCTCGCTGAAGTCTTCGGTGATGAGGCAAGGAACGTTGTAATAACTGTAATAGTAGTTGAACGGCAAAAGATTTGTGTAGTGTATCTCGTCAGAGATCCATTCCTTTATGTCGCCATTGCTGTCGGTCAGGGCGAAACATACGTAGCCGTCCCAGTCAGCGACAGAGATGTTTGAGGCATACGCTTCGGCAATGTTGAAATAAACGTTGCGGGAGACCTCCTCCACGTCCAAAGACATGCCAGGGTAGTGCATTCGTAAGGTACTCTCAGCCTCCGTGCCGTCGTCTGGTTTCACGTTGAAATAAGCCTCCTGTTCATAGGCGTATTCAAAGGTAGTGCAAGCGAGAGCAAACGAGCTCGCTCGATTTGCCGAGCGCAGCCTACCTTCGCTGAAGGCCATTGCTGGCAGCAGGAAATATCCGTCACTGTAGCCACCCCAGCCCCAATTTATGTGGAAATATCCGTCGTAGGTGTAGCCATCGAGAATAAACACGTGACTGCCTGCATCGCCTGCTCCGCGGTAGAGAACTGGTCCTGTTGAGCTTATCTCGTCCTTTAGGCGGGCAGTCCAGTCGTCTGGTCCGTATGCGTCGGCATATTCCCAGAACATATTCGCGGAGTAGCCGAAATGATTATTTAGGGCTTCTATGGAGATGCTTCCATAAGTCGAGCTTGCTGTGTAATCAACCTTAAAGCAAGCACCGACGTCCGCCATGGCTTGCAGCGATCTCCCCATCGCTCGGCATAGCTGGAAAGCAAGCTTTCCGCTCTGCTCTCGCTTATGGTCGATTAATGTGGACACCGCCTCGGCTTGTGACGTTGTATAGTTCGTTGAAATATCCACCAAAGGCATATTGTCCCAGTCGTAAGCGTGGTTGAGATTGCGGGCTTCCACCAGGATTTTATTGGTTTCGGTAGTATATTCCTCCGATTCGCCTATGCCTCTCTCCGGCCACTGGAAGTAACGCATGACGATTGCCGTTGCCGTCGACGTGCAGCCTGTTATGCTCCGCTCGCTTCCGTCCATCGGGCATTGCAGATTGTAAGGATCGTATTGGTTCCACTTTGCGGCTTCCAGCAAAACCTCCGTCTCACCTGCGCTTGCGCTTTCCCATGGCTTGCAGCGATCTCCCCATCGCTCGGAAAAGCAAGCTTGCTTGCTTTGTCTCTCGCTTATGGTCGATTGTTGTACGACGGCTGCTGATGCTGTCGCACCTTCCTTGCGCATAGTGCTGATTTGCCCGCTCATCGCCTCCATCCACGAGCGAAGATTGCAGGGAAGGTTGCCGGCCGTGGGGGCGGAGTCCTGGAAAGAGTAGGCGAGGATTGGGGCTGACGCGTCGTCTCCCGCCACGATGACGAAGCCGATCCCTTGCTTGGGGGGCGAAGACGAAAGAAGGTTGGGGCTTCAGCGCTTGCGGTCACCGCCCGCGGCGTATTGGAGGCCCTGGCTGTTCATCACCTCACACAGAGCTGGCGAGGTGGAGCGTGTGGCTGACGTGCCGTAGAAGAAATCGGTGGCTACCGAAGCCGCCCTTTCGGTGGTCACGACTTTTGCCTGCAAACCTGCGGAAAGCGAAAGTAAAGACAGTGCGATTGCCGCTGTCTGTCTGATTGTCAATGAGTTAAGCTTCAGCATAATGCTCATAAATGTGGGTTCTCTCATCGTAAAAGATTAGGGAGACGCGGCCGAACCCTTACGCTGTTCCCCTGTTTTTCTTGCTATTTGTGCTAAGCCATTAGGCTAAACACAATGCAAAGCTAATTGTTTTCGCACAACACGCAAGCGTATACCGCTACTTCTCCTTTACACCAGCAGCGGAAGCTTGGGGGAACAACCGCCCCTTACGGTGTTTTTCGCTAACTTTGCCCGAGGTTATGAGCGAGGAAGCCGAAAGGAAAAGGGCGGCGGCAGGGGGTGTGTTCCGCTTCCGCAGGTTCGAGGTGAGGCACGAGCTTAGCGCCATGAAGGTAGGCACTGACGGTGTGTTGCTTGGTGCGTGGGCTTGGCTGGGCGACTGCCGTAGCGTGCTCGACATAGGCTGCGGCACGGGTCTGCTATCGCTTATGGTTGCGCAGCGGCTAAGCGGTAAGGCTGGGGCGAGGGTGTGCGGTGTGGAGCTTGACAGTGCGGCTGCCCGTGAGGCGAGGGCTAACGTGGAGCGGAGCGAGTTCAGGGAGATGATAAGCATCGAGGAGGGCGACGTGAGGGAGATGCAGGGCAGATTTGACTGCCTCGTGTGCAATCCGCCTTTTTACTCCGTGGACATCGTCTCGCCAACAAAGCGGAGAGCGATGGCAAGGCAGTGCGTCACACTGACGAGCGAGGAGCTTTGGCATACGGTGGGGCGGCTATCCCACGAAGACTCAACGTTCAGCGCCATAATCCCTTACCAGCGACTGGAAAGCTTTGACAAACTTGCCAAAGCCCAAGGCTTCTCGCTCCTGCGTCTCTGCCGTGTGCGCACAAGGCAGGGGAAGCCCGTCTCAAGGGCTATGGTGACCTACCGAAAGGGCTTGCCTATAAGGGTAACTGACGAGGAAGACTTGGTCTTGCTTAGGGCTGATGGCACGAGAACCGAGGAGTACGCCCTTCTGACAGAGGACTTCTACCTCTAACGCTGGCGCAGGCGGCTGAGGAGCCTCTTGTTGATGCTTCGGATGCGCTTGTTCGTCTGCACCACGTCCTCCTGAAGCATCATAATCTCCTGCCGCATGTCGGAGAATATGTCGGCGAATACCCTGACGAAAGGCGAGGAGAAGGCGTGCTCTCTCGGGTTTGTCACCATCCTTATCCCCCGCTCCACGATGCGTATGTCCAAATCTTTGCCGCACACCACTGGGTCTCCGTCGAAGTGGACCACTCCCTCCTGCTCGCGGTGTATCTTGAGATGCTTGCACTGGAAGGTTCTCACGTGGCTGTTGCCCGTGATGCGCTTGCTGAAGAGCTGGAGGGCTATCTGCGGGGCTTCGGCAAGAGGGAAGGGCTCCATGATGGTGACATCGAGCAGCCCGTCCTTCATTGAGGCTTTAGGGGTGATGTAGACGTTGTTGCCGTACTGCGAGGCGTTGCCGCAGGCTATGAGGAGAGCCTCGTAGCTTTGGCTTTCCTCGCCAATCTGCACGACGTACGTCTCAGGCTTGTACCTTATCCCCTCGCTGAGCGTGTTCTCCACGTACGACAGCAGCCCGCGCTTGTCCGAATTGGCGAAGCGCTCGCTCACGAAGGCGTCGAAGCCCACGCCGCAGGTGCAGAAGAAGGGGTGGCCGTTAATGACACCGTAGTCGAGCGTCTCGATGTGGCGGGTCTCGATGATGGAGAGAGCCTCTGCTGGGTTGAGGGGGATGGCGAGATGTCGGGCAAGCCCGTTGCCGCTGCCGCAAGGGATAATGCCAAGCGCGCTGGAGGAGTGGGTGATTGAGCGCGCCACCTCGTTAACAGTGCCGTCCCCTCCTACCGCCACAATGATGTCGGCAGCCTCAGCCACGCCCTCCTTTGCCAGCTGCGAGGCGTGCCCAGCCCGCTCGGTGTAACGTAGGGAGCAGTCGAAGAGCTCGGGAGCGAGCCTGTCCTCAATCATGTCTACAATGCTCTGCTTGCCCTCAGTCCCGGAGATGGGGTTGATGATGAATGTTATCTTTGTCCTCCTCATCCTCGTTCGCGAAGGTATGCAAATTAATCCGTTCTTCTGCCACGGTGAGAGGCGCAAAGTGCCTTGGGTGAACTTTTTGCCCGCGGTATTATGTGGTTAGAGGCATTTTTTAGTAACTTTGCCCTCAATTAGTTAACCGCGGTGCTGGCGGCCGCCTCGATGGGACACCCACTTTAGCCCGCTCGTGACCAAGGAAAGCATTCATTAAGGATATGGGACTTTTACAGGATAAGTTTGTCGGCTACACCCTGCCGCAGCAGTACAAGGCGCAGGGCATCTATCCGTATTTCCGTGAGATAGACGGAAAGCAAGGCACTGAGGTGCTGATGGGAGGGCACAAGGTGCTGATGTTCGGCTCCAACGCCTACACGGGGCTTACCAGCGACCAGAGGGTCATCGACGCGGGCTGCGCCGCTATGCAGAAGTACGGCAGCGGGTGCGCGGGAAGCCGCTTCCTCAACGGCACTCTCGACCTTCACATCCAGCTGGAGAAGGAGCTGGCGGAGTTCGTGGGCAAGGACGAGGCTCTCTGCTTCTCAACGGGCTTCTCGGTGAACAGCGGCGTGATAAGCCAGCTGGTGGGCAAGGACGACTACGTCATCAGCGACGACCGCGACCACGCCTCCATCGTCGACGGGCGCAGGCTCTCCTTCGCCACGCAGCTCAAGTACCGCCACAACGACATGGAAGACCTCGAGAAGTGCCTGCGCCGCTGCGAGCCAGAGGCCGTGAAGCTCATAGTCGTTGACGGGGTCTTCTCGATGGAGGGCGACCTCTGCAAGCTGCCCGAGATAGTTGAGCTCAAGAAGAAGTACAACGCAAGCATAATGGTGGACGAGGCGCACGGCATAGGCGTGTTCGGCAAGCAGGGCAGGGGAGTGTGCAACCACTTCGGGCTGACCGACGATGTTGACCTTGTCATGGGCACGTTCTCCAAGAGCCTCGCAAGCATAGGCGGCTTCATAGCGGCGGACAGCTGCGTCATCAACTGGCTCCGCCACACGGCACGCACCTACATCTTCAGCGCAAGCTGCACACCGGCGGCAACGGCTGCCGCCCTCGAGGCTCTGCACATCATACAGAACGAGCCCGAGAGGCTGAAGGCTCTGTGGGACGTCACCAACTACGCCCTCAAGCGCTTCCGCGAGGAGGGCTTCGAGATAGGCGAGACGGAAAGCCCCATCATCCCACTCTACGTCCGTGACACGGACAAGACCTTCAGGGCAGTTGCCCGAGCCTTTGACGAGGGAGTGTTCATCAACCCCGTCATCCCCCCCGCCTGCGCCCCGCAGGACACCCTGGTCCGCTACGCCCTCATGGCGACGCACACCAACGGGCAGGTCGACGTCTCCGTCGGGAAGCTGAAGAAGGTGTTCCGCGAGCTGGGCATACTCAAATAGGCAGAGCAACATATACAAAGGTAGTGCAAGCGAGAGCAAACGAGCTCGCTCGATTTGCCGACCGCAGCCTACCTTCGCTGAAGGCCAGGGAGGCGCGCCACTGAGCGGTGCGCCTCCCTCACCGTCTCTATACAGTCGCCGTCACACCTGTATAACAGTCGTCGAAGTACCCCTTGCGATGGGTTCGGTTGAACCCCTCGCAATGGGTTGTCTGGCGACTCCTATACCGTCGCCACGAAGCCCCTTATACCATCGTTACGACGCCCCTTATACGGTTTATGTCACGGCTTGCCTACTCCAGCTCCCACTCGAATATGCCGGCGGAGTTGTCGTCAGGCAGTGTCACCTCAAGGCGCACTGCACTGGTCTCGACGGGAGCGAAGCGCACTGTGTTCGCCCCGCCTCGGCGCAGGGGATACTCGCCCTGGGCGTTGACGGGCTGCCACTCTCCCGTTGCGTCACGGAAGAGTATGCGCCACGCCTTCGGCACACGGCAGCCGCCCCAAGGGCTGTCGTCGAACCAGTAGACCGTCGAGCTGGAGACTGTGCTGCTTTGGGGCAGGTCGTATTCGAGCCACTCCGTCGAGGCTTGCTTGGGCCACCAGTGGTAGTAGGGTATGCTGCGGTCTTCGGCGTTCTTAGGCACAAGGCGGTCGTTGAGGGCATTGAGGGAAGCTGTCGGGGTGCTTGCCGTGAGGCGGCTAAGGCTTGCCAAAGAGGGAGGCAGGGCAGGCGAGGTGGCTCGGAGCTGCCAAGGCAGCCACACCATCATACGCCCTGGTCCTCGGTGGTTCCAAGCGTAGTATGGGATGAGGGTAAGCCTCTTGGCCTCGGCTGTCAGGGCGCCCGTCTCGTCGAAGTTGAGCAGCTGTGCGTCCGTCGCAAGGTCGGTGATGGGGTAAGCCTGCCCGGCGTCGGTGAGGAGCGTGGCGTTGACTACGTTGAACTGAGGCTTCTGGTTAAGGAGCATGCCCCCAAGGTCGAAGTCGTTGTCGGGGAACTCTGCGCAATAGACAAGGGGCCCGCGCTCAACGGAGACACGCCCTTGGTCTGCGTCAACCTTGTCAAGGGCGGTGACCAAGCGAGGCTCCATATCGAAGTGCACCTCCACCTTGTCGCCCTTCTTCCACTTGCGGCTGATGCCGAAGTAGCCGTCCTCAAGCTCGCTCGTCACCTCCTCACCGTTTACCCTGACGCTGTAGCCAAGGCGCTTGTTGTCGGCATAGCTGTAGAGGTCGCTCGGCACTACCTGCCCCCTCACCCAGCCGGGCACACGTATGCGAAGGCGGAACTGCCCCGCGCTGTTCTGCCTGACGGTGATGCTGATGTCCCCGTCCCACGGGTAGTTGGTCTCCTGCGAGAGCGTCACCTTCTTGCCGCCAAGGCTCAGGCTCGCCGTGTTGCCACAGAAGAGGTTCACGTAGATGTCCTTGCCCTTCGTCTGGTAGAAATAGCCCGGCACGGAGGGGATGAAGCGGCATATATTGCTTGGGCAGCAGGCGCAGCCGAACCACGCCTGCCGTTGGTGCTGCCCCATCGACTCGAGGGGGTTGGGGTAGAAGAAGCCCCCTCCGTCGAGCGACACGCCGCTTATCACACCATTATATAAGGAACGCTCCAGCACGTCGTAGTACTTGCTCTCACCGTGCAGCAGGAAGAGGCGGTAGTTCACGTACACGTTGCCTATGGCGGCGCAGGTCTCGCAGTAGGCGGACATATTGGGCAGCTCGTAGTTCTCCCCGAAAGCCTCGCCGTTGCTCGTCGCACCAATGCCTCCAGTGATGTAGAGCTTCTTCGAGACGATGTTGTCCCAGATGCGGTCTATCGCACGTATGTAGTCGCTGTCTCCAGTAAGGGCAGCCACGTCCGCCATCCCGCTGTACATATATGCAGCCCTCACCGCGTGCCCCACTGCCTCGTCCTGCTCTATGACTGGCTTGTGCGCTTGGCTGTACTCATCCCTCCGTGAGGTCTTGCCCCTCATGTCGAGGAAGAACTTCGCCTCGTCGAGGTACTTCTTGTCGCCCGTCACCACGTAGAGCTTGGCGAGAGCCATCTCCGCTATCTGATGCCCCGGCACTCTCACCACCTGCCCCTCGCCCGGGCCTATCTCACGGCAGACGCAGTCGGCGTAGCGGATGGCAATGTCGAGGAACGTTCGCTTGCCCGTCGCTTGGTAGTGCGCTATCGCTCCTTCCACCATGTGCCCGAGGTCGTAAAGCTCGTGGCTAAGGTCTTCCACCTTGTCCCAGCGGTTGCGCCCCGCCCATTCGTGCGGGTGCTGAGGGTTCATCGTGCGTGCCGTGTAGAGGTAGCCGTCAGGCTCTTGAGCGCTTGCCACTATCTCAAGCACCGAGTCGATGTAAGCCTCGAGCTCCTTGTCGGGGTAGGTCTGAAGGAGGTAGCTCGCCCCCTCGATGGTCTTGTACACGTCTGTGTCGTCGAAGGAGTAGCCTTTTACCTTAACATCCGAGGTATCCTCGCCTCGAAGCTGCCGGGCGGCAATCTCGAAGTTCCTGTACCGCCCCTCGCTCTCGCACTTGCTGAAGGCGAGCGGTATGGTCACCTCACGGCTTGCCTCGAGCCGTTGCCCCCAGAACGTGCCTTGCTCTATGCTCACGCTGGTGAAGGGGACGGGGGTGATGGGGTAGTCTTGCGCCCACAGTGCCACGGCTGAGCCGAGGAGGGCAGCAATGCTTATTAGTGCCTTTGGCGATCTCCCCTGCGCTCGGCAAATTGAGCAAGCTCTTTGCTCTCGCTTTTGGTCGATTCTTTTCATGGCTGTTATGTTAGTTAGTTGTTGGTCATAGTATTGCGGCAAGGGAGAGCGTCAGGGCGAACACGAATATCTCCATCCCCGTCAAGCCAAGCACTCGGTTAAGCCCCGCCCCTGCGTTTATCCGTCGCATAAGGCTGTGGTTGCGCAGGTGCAGCACTATATATATAAGGAGGAGAGCCGCCTGCCACGTCTTGCCTAAGAGCAGCAGAGCCCATAGGGAGAGAGCCGCCGCCAGCAAGCCCACCAGCAGATAAAGCCAGCGTGTCAGCCTTGCGCCCATAGCCACGGCGAGGGTGCGCTTGCCGCTGCTTCGGTCTTGCTCAATGTCTCGGTAGTTGTTCACTAAGAGCAGTGCGTCCGTAGCCAGTCCCATCGCCACGGAGCAGAGCCACACGCCCGAGGAGACGCTGCCCCTTTGCAGGTAGTAGGTGAGGCAGACCGGGACGAGCCCGAAGAAGACAAGCACCAGCACGTCGCCAAGACCCAGCTCGGAGAGGGTGGTGGAGTAGAGGAAGCAGAAGACCACGCAAAGCACGCCAACGCCTATCATCGTCCATCCTCCCCACAGCACCAGGGGCAGCCCCACGAGGCAGGAGAGGGCGGTGGAGACTGTTATGCCCCTGCGCATCGCCTTTGGGGTAATCCAGCCTTGCGAGCAGGCTCTCTTCGGTCCGAGCCTCCCCTCTTGGTCTCTCTTGCCGAGGAAGTCAACGTAGTCGTTCACGAAGTTGGCTGTCACCTGCATAAGCAGGGCGAAGAGGAGGCAAAGCACGGCGGGAAGCCACTTGAGGGAGCTGCCCTCAGCCCACGCCCACGCCACGCCTACCAGCACGGGAGCTACTGCCCCTGAGAGCGTCTTGGGTCTTGCGGCAAGCGTCCAAGCTCGCAGCCCATTAGTATATATAATGGTATCAGTCGTCATCGTCATCGTCGTCCGTAGCCTTCGACTTGCCCTGCACCTTGCTCTTCTTGTCGTTGAGCAGGCTGAAGCACTTGTAGGTCTTCTTGGCGGAGAGCACCGTCTCGAACTTCTCGGTGTACTTCTTCTTCACCGCCGTCTCCTTCGCCTCGGCAGCCCACCTGAGGGAGAGCAGGCGTGAGGCTTGGTCGTTGGTGAGGGTCTCGCTCTTTATGTTAGCCTTGAGCTTGGCTTTGAGGGCGTTGTACTCGTCGCTGGCAGCCTTCTTCTCGCTGAGGTAGCTTGTGAGCAGGGGCTGGAGCTTCTTCTGCGTAGCGCTGTTCACGCCGAGGTTCTTAAGCACGTAAGCCACACGGGCGTCGCGGTTGCTCTGAGCGTAGCACACCGAGCAGAGGGGGCAGAGCAGGAGGGAAAGGATGATGATAAGTCGTCTCATAGTGTCAGGTCTTGTGTTGCTCGGGCAAAGGTAGGGATTAATTTGGAAGATTACTCTCGTTTGCTGTATCTTTGCAGCCCGAACCCTTACCTAAAGCAAGCAAGAGACATGGCAGCATCGCAGGGCAACCCCAGGTCCAAGCAGACGAAGACTAAGATAGTGGAAGTGCCGCAGACGGACGCTTACGGGCGCAAGCAGCCGCAGCAGCTCGACTTCGAGGCTGCCGTGCTTGGGGCTTTGCTTATAGAGCAGGACGCTTACTTCCAGGTGTCGAGCTTCCTCAAGCCCGATGTCTTCTACGAGCACCGCCACCAGCTCATCTACGAGGCTATCCAGTCGCTCGCCTCCACGCAGCGCCCCGTCGACGTGCTGACCGTGCCGCAGTACCTTGAGACGCAAGGCAAGCTGGAGGAGGCGGGAGGGGCGTTCTACATCGCGCAGCTGGCGCAGAACGTCGTCACCAGCGCCCACATCGAGTATCAGGCTAAGATACTCTTGCAGAAGTACCAGGCTCGCCGCCTCATCACCTTCGCCAGCCGCGTCTCGCAGCAGGCGTTCGACGAGACCACCGACGTGGCAGACCTTATGCAGTACGCCGAGGCAAGCCTCTTCGAGCTCTCGCAGCAGACGCAGACCAGCTCCTACACGCAGATCAACCCCCTCATCGACGAGGCGTACAAGCTCCTCCAGAAGGCAGCCCAGAGGCAGGACGGACTGTCGGGGCTCGCCTCGGGCTTCGACGACCTGGACAAGCACACCAGCGGCTGGCAGAACAGCGACCTCATCATCATAGCCGCCCGCCCCGCCATGGGCAAGACCGCCTTCGTGCTCTCGATGGTGAAGAAGATGGCGGTGGACCAGCACGTGCCAGTGGCTATGTTCTCCCTCGAGATGTCCGACGTGCAGCTGGTCAACCGCCTCATCGTCAACGTCTGCGAGATACCGGGCGAGAAGATAAGGAGCGGGCAGCTCGACCCGCAGGAGTGGAGCCAGCTCGACACACGCATCAGCAGCCTTGTGGACGCTCCCATCTACGTGGACGACACGCCCTCGCTCAGCGTCTTCGAGCTCAGGACGAAGGCTCGCCGCCTCGTCCGCGAGCACGGTGTCAGGGCGATAATGATAGACTACCTTCAGCTGATGAACGCCAGCGGCTTCGCCTTCAACAACCGCCAGGAGGAGGTCTCCACCATCAGCCGAAGCCTCAAGGCTCTCGCCAAGGAGCTCAACATACCCGTCATAGCCCTGAGCCAGCTCAACCGCTCGGTGGAGACCCGAGAGGGCAACGACGGCAAGCGCCCCCAGCTCTCCGACCTCAGGGAGAGCGGGGCGATAGAGCAGGACGCGGACCTCGTGTGCTTCATCCACCGCCCCGAGTACTACAAGATATACGAGGACGACCGCGGGCACGACCTCCGCGGCAAGGCGGAGATAATCATAGCCAAGCACCGCAACGGCCCCGTGGGCGACGTGCTGCTCAACTTCCGCTCGCAGTACGCCCGCTTCGAGAACCTCTCGGAGAACGCCTACATCCCAATGCCCGGCGAGAGCAGCATAGTCTCCCGCATGCAGGACGACGAGAAGGCTGCCATCAGTTCCCTCAGCGTGAACCTGCCTGCCGATGCTGCCTCCTTCGACGCAGCCCCAAGCCCCGACGAGCCCCCCTTCTAATCCTCCTTCTTCTTAGCCCTCGTCCTCGCTGGCATCACCATCGAGTGGTCGATGCTCATCTTCACCTTCCTTGCAGCCTTCAGCATCTTCGCCTTAGGGGTGAAGCGCACCTGAGGAGCCTTCAGCGCGTCCTCCACGGTCACCTCGTCAGCCGACCGCATATGCCTCGAGCTGACCACCAGCCTAATCAGCCCCAGCTCCGCAAGGTCGACGGCGTTGCCCATCGACAGCTCCGAGCACACCACCTCAGCGAGGCTGGTGAGTGCGTTACGTACGTCGCCCGTCGCAAGTGACGTAGCCTCCACGATACGCTTCACTACCTCCTCGTTCTGCACGATGTGGCTTGACTTCGGCTCGGCGTAGTACACCGTCTCTCCCTTCGACGTTACAAGGCTGCTCACCCTGTACCTGATCAAAAACTCTAATGCCATAGAACCTTTTATTATCGTTAGCTTATATCCTTCGTTATCCACTCATTGAGTGCACCTGAGTCCACTCATTGAGTGCACCTGGGTCCACTCATTGAGTGCATCTGGGTCCACTCATTGAGTGCACCTGGACCCACTCACTGAGTGCATAGCGCGAAGATAGGTATAACCGCGACACGATGTGCCCCGAGGGCCAATCATTGTCAACGAATAAGCCCCTGCCTCGTTGTGGGGCAGGGGCTTCGTTGAGCCTTGGCTATGCGGGGGGACGGCTATAATGTGTGCGGCGCGCTCTTCTTCACGAGGCCGGCCTCGACGATGTTGATGACGTGGTCGCCCAGCTTCTCGCAGATGCTGATGAAGTCCATGTAGAAGACACCTATCTGGTAGCTGTACACGCCAGCGTCGATGTCCTGAAGGTTCTGGTTCTTCAGCTGGTCGCGGTAGACGTTTATCTCCCGCTCTATGTTGTACGAGTGGTTGGCGTTGGCGTAGGGCTGCGTCTGCGCGACCTTCTTGACCATCTCCTCCAAGGCGTCGTCCACCAAGCCCATCATCGTCTTCATGTGCCTTATCTGGCTCTCCTCGAAGTCCTCCTTGCTGTACTGCCGCTTGCTGTTCACCGCCCGCGCCAGGTTGTAGCAGCAGTCTCCGATGCTCTCCAGCTCGGAGATGCGCTTGAGCATCCTCTGCGTCTGCGCCTTCGACTGGTCGCTGAGCCTTCCCTCGCTCACCTTGCCCAGGTAGTTGGCTATCTCCACCTCCATCTTGTCCGTTATGCGCTCGTACTTCTCCACCCGTGCGAACATCTTGCTGAAGTCCTTGTTGCCCGGTATCTCAATGAGCTCGAAGACGAGGCGGAACATCTTGTGGCAGCGCTCGGCGAAGCTGTTCACCTCCTTCTGCGCCTCGAGTATCGAGAGCTCGGCGGTGCTCAGGAGGGAGGCGGAGATGAAGCGCAGGCGGTACTCCTCGTCCTGCTCCCTTTGCGGCAGGACAGCGCAGACGAACTTCTCTATCTGAGGCACGAACCAGATGAGCAGCAGGGTGTTCAGTATGTTGAAGGCGGTGTGGAAGGCGGAGAGCTTGTAGAGGTCGTTGTCCGTAGCCCCCATCACGTGGACGACGAACCAGCTCACCGCGTGGCAGGCGGGGTAGAAGAAGGGCAGCAGCACCACGACGCCGAAGACGTTGAAGAACATGTGCGCCAGCGCCGTGCGCTTCGCCTGCGTGTTGGCGGTGAGGGAAGCCATGAAGGCGGTTATCGTCGTCCCGATGTTCTGCCCCATGGCAAGGGCGGCTGCAAGCTCGAAGCCGAAGCCGGGTATGTGCATGTCGAAGAGCATAAGGGTGATGGCCATAGTCGCCGCGCTCGCCTGCACAAGCATCGTCACCAGCGCTCCCACGAGGATGAACAGCAGGATGGTGAAGAAGCTGGTGTAGGGGATGTGGGAGAGCAGCTGAGCCACCATCACGTCGAGGTGCATCTCCGTCGTGGCAGAGGAGAGGAAGTTGAGCCCCATGAAGAGGAAGGAGAAGCCGAAGACGAACTCTCCGAGGCTCTTGCGCTTGCTGCTGGAGGAGAAGATGAGCGGCAGCCCGATGGCGAGCAGGGGGATGGTGAAGGCTGCGATGTTCACCTTGAAGCCTATGGCGGAGATTATCCAGGCCGTCACCGTCGTGCCTATGTTGGCACCCATTATCACCCCGATGCTCTGAGCCAGCGTCATAAGCCCCGCGTTCACAAAGGAGACCGCCATGACGGTCGTGGCGCTCGAGCTTTGGATGAGGGCGGTGACCACTGCCCCCGTCACCACGCCCATCACGCGGTTCTTCGTCATCGCCGAGAGGATGGAGCGCAGGCGCTGCCCCGCGAACTTCTCCAAGCCCTCGCTCATTATCTTCATGCCGTAGAGGAACAGGGCGAGCGAGCCGATGAGGGAGAGCAGGTTGATGATGGTGTTCATGGGTTGCCTCGCGTTATTGTCGGGGGCAAAGGTAGTGCAAATCAGTTAAACGCACAAGCCTTGCGACGAGGCAGCCTATTTAGCGCTGAAGGTTTTATTTGTTGATAGACGGAGCAAAAGTACGGCTCATTGGATGCAGAATGAAGGAAAAGCAGTACTTTTACGCACGAATGTTGAGTATGACCATTAAGAGAAGCACTAATGCAGACTGGTCTGCCTAAGCTGATAAACAACATAACGGAGCGTATGGGGGACGACCTGAGGCAAAGGTTGACCCCCAGAAGCCGCCTGTCCATAGCAGCTGCCTCGTTCTCTATCTATGCTTACGAGGCACTGAAACGGGAAATGGAGAGTGTCTGGGAGCTACGCTTCATCTTCACCTCCCCGACGTTCGTCAAGGACACGGTCAAGAAGGAAAGGCGTGAGTATTACATACCTAAGCTGAACAGGGAGCGCTCTCTTTATGGCACTGACTTTGAAATAAGGTTGCGCAACCAGCTCTCGCAGAAAGCCATTGCCAAGGAGTGCGCCGAGTGGATACGCAAGAAAGTGAGGTTTAAGTCTAACTCCTCGCAAGGCAATATGCAGAGTTTCCTCCACATAAGTGACGAGACATCGGTCGTATACCAGCCTTTTGATGAGTTTACCACCACACAGATAGGCTGCGAACGGGGCAACAGCCTCTACACGCTTATCAATGTTTCCTCTTCGCCTAACGCGGAAGCATATCTCTCGGTGTTTGACGAGCTGTGGAACAATGCCGACAAGCTCGCCGATGTGACGGAGAAAGTGCTGGAATATATAGAAACGGTATACCAGGAGAACGCTCCCGAATACATCTACTTCATCACGCTGTACAACATATTCAGGGAGTTCCTCGAAGACATTTCCGAAGACACACTTCCCAACGAGCGCACGGGCTTCAAGGATAGCCTTATATGGAAGAAGTTATATAACTTCCAGAGAGACGCTGCCCTTTCCATAATAAACAAGCTTGAGAAGTACAACGGCTGCATCCTTGCCGACAGTGTGGGCCTGGGCAAGACGTTCACAGCGCTTGCAGTCATAAAGTACTATGAGAACCGCAACAAGAGTGTCCTTGTGCTTTGCCCCAAGAAACTGTGCGACAACTGGATGACTTTCCGTTCCAACTATAAGGATAACCCCATAGCCGCCGACCGCCTTCGTTACGATGTGCTGTTCCATTCAGACCTGTCGCGCGACAGCGGCACGTCTAACGGAATGGATCTCGAGCACATCAACTGGGGCAACTACGACCTTGTCGTGATAGACGAGAGCCACAATTTCCGCAATGGAGGCAATGTGGACGACGACGAGGAGGAGCAACTCGAGACCCAACGTGAGAACCGCTATCAGAGGCTTATGGAGAGAGTGATACGTGCCGGCGTGCAGACCAAAGTGCTGATGCTCAGCGCTACGCCTGTGAACAACCGTTTCAACGACCTTAAGAACCAGCTGCAGCTTGCCTACGAAGGAAGGGCTGCCAACATAAACCCGGCATTGGGGCTTGGGCGTGGTATTGACGATATATTCCGTAATGCGCAGAAGGTGTACAACAAATGGTCGAAGCTCGAACCTGCTGACCGCACCACACAACGCCTGCTCGACGACCTGAGCTTCGACTTCTTCCAACTGCTCGATGCCGTTACCATTGCTCGTAGCCGTAGCCATATCACAAAGTACTACGATATGAGCGACATAGGGGAGTTCCCCGCGCGCCTGTCTCCCATCTCACGCCGCCCGCGCCTCACCGACCTGCACAGCGCCATAACATTCACGGATATTTCCCGTGAGCTTAACCATCTCTCACTTGCCATCTACACTCCCTCGCTGTACATCTACGACAGCGCAAAGGACAATTACGGCATTGACACTGACGTTGCCGGGCTCTCCATTGATGGTCGTGAGAAAGGCTTGCGTCAGCTTATGGCTACCAACCTGCTGAAGCGCCTTGAAAGTTCCGTCTATTCCTTCAGGCTTACGCTGTCCAGGATAAAGTCTTATATTGAGTCCACGTTGCAAACCATAGAGAAATATGAAAGGGAACACTCGGCTGAAGTATATTCTGTGGCGGAGTGCTCCATGGACATGGACAGCACGGACAGTGAGAACAACCCGTTTGCCACGAAGAAGACCCAGATACGCGTCTCTGACATAGACACGACAAGATGGAGGATAGACCTGCAAAGGGACCTGGAGACGTTCGACCTGTTGTTGCTTATGCTACAGGACATAACCCCAGAGCACGACACAAAGCTTCAAACGCTCATAGCAGACCTTAAGCATAAGTTTGCCAGCCCCATTAACGAGGGCAACAAGAAGGTGCTCATATTCACCGCCTTCACTGACACTGCCACATACATCTACAATCAGCTGGCCGAGAAGATAAAGCAAAAGACGGGGTTGAACGTGGCCCTCATCACTGGCGACACAGAAGGCAAGTGCACTATCGAGAAGATGAAGCTCAGCTTCAACAACATACTGACGCACTTCTCTCCCGTCTCGAAAAACAGGGCAGCCCTTTTCCCCGACGCAAAGGAAGAGATAGACGTGCTGATAGCTACGGACTGTATATCGGAGGGGCAGAACCTGCAAGACTGCGACTACCTCATCAACTACGACATCCACTGGAACCCCGTGCGCATCATACAGCGTTTCGGGCGTATCGACCGCATAGGCTCCCGGAACAAGCAGATACAGCTCGTCAACTATTGGCCAGACATAGAGCTCGACGAATATATAAAGCTGAAAGGGCGTGTGGAGAGCCGCATGAAAGCCGCCGTCCTCACCGCCAGCGGCGATGATAACCCGCTAACGGAAAACGAGAAGGGAGACCTTGAGTATCGCCGGAAACAACTGGAGAGGCTGCAGAACGAGGTGGTGGACATTGAGGATATGGATACAGGCATCAATATTATGGATCTTGGGCTGAACGAGTTCCGCCTCGACCTGCTCTCTTACGTCAAAGACAACCCCGACGTGGAGCACGCCCCCTTCGGCATGAACGCCGTGGTGGCGCAGAGCGAGGTTGCCCCGTCAGGGGTGGTGTTCGTGCTGAAGAACCGCAACGACGGGGTGAACATAGACAGGAAGAACCTGCTCCACCCTTTCTATATGGTGTACGTGGCCGACGACGGAGAGATTGTCTGCGACCATCTGCACCCCAAGCGCCTGCTCGACACCCTCAGGCACACATGCAAAGGCAAGTCCTCCCCCGACCGCAAGCTATGCGCCTTGCTCAACAAGCAGACGGCGGACGGAAAGAAGATGGAGCATTATAGCGACCTCTTGCAGGCGGCGGTGCAGAGCATAGTCAGCGTGAAGCAGGAGAGCGACATTGACAGCCTTTTCTCGGAGGGCGAGACTACCGCATTGCTGGGAGAAGTGAAGGGGCTCGACGATTTCGAGCTTATCTCTTTCCTCATCATCAAGTAAGGTTAGCATACGATGGAAAATATTCTCAAATTCCCCGAGTCAACGATGTTGAGGAGAATTGTCAGTAAGGTTGCATTCTATCGTAAGCTTACTGTGGGCAGTCGCATAAGGCAGCATTTCGTTGACGACCTCGTGTCGCTCACCTGGATATACAAGCTGGCTCCCTCTGTGCTGAACGTGGAGAAGGGGGAGGACGTGGAGGAAATAGTGGTGTTTCTCGCTTTGTTGAAGAATAAGGAGTATCACAAAGATGTCTTTCAACTTATTGACAAGCAGCTGCCACGCCACGTCCTTTTCCTTTTGCGGTACGAGGAAGAGTACTGCCTCCTGTTGAACTACAAGGAAAGGATGGCGGCAAGGGGTGGGAACAAGTTCCGCATCCTACAGACTTTCGCTTCGGAATGGATGCGAGCCGATGCGTTGAGGCTCCCCTTGCAAGGGCAGACTATGGACTTGGTGTACGAGAACCTCGCAGGCTTCGTCTCGGGCTACGGCACGGCGGCGCGGGAGGATATGAAGAGGATGATAGAGCTTGCAGCCGAGAGGCAGAAGAAGAGCCGCCAGCTGGAGGCAAAGCGCAGGAAGATGAGCAGCGAGAGGCAGGTGAACCGCCAGCAAGAGCTTTATTCCGAGGTGCGCCAACTATCCGAGGAGGTGAACATCCTATGCGAGAAGATGGCTCAATACCAACGACAACATTAAACACATATACAAACTTGAGAACGATATGATAAAACCTAAGCATTTAAGCCTTGAGACTGCGAGCGCTGACAAGCTGAGTCTGGAGGCTCTCTACCAGATATGCCCCGCCTGCTTCACCGAGCGGCGGAATGAGAGGACGGGAGAGCTGGAGCGCGTGGTGAACTTCGACACTCTGCGCCAGCTGCTGGGCGACAGTGCCGTGGAGGACGTGGCGGAGGCCTACGAGTTCACGTGGGTGGGCAAGCAGGAGGCCCGGCGCGAGGTGGCCAGGCCAATACGCAAGACCATGCGCCCCATCAAGGAGGACAGCGTGGACTGGGACACGACGCAGAACATCTACATCGAGGGAGACAACCTTGAGGCTCTGAAACTCTTGCAGAAGTCGTACCTGGGGAAGGTGAAGATGATTTATATCGACCCGCCTTACAACACGGGCAACAACTTCGTGTATAACGACAACTTCTCGTCTACGCTGAAAGAGGATGAGCTTGCCGCGGGCAATATAGACGAGCTGGGAAACCGCTACCGACGCAACACTGACACCAACGGACGCTTCCACTCCGACTGGTGCTCCATGATATACAGCCGGCTGCTCATGGCAAGAAACCTGCTCACAGAGGACGGTGTCATCTTCATATCCATAGATGACAACGAGCAACGAAACCTGAAGAACATCTGCGACGAGGTGTTCGGGGAGAAAAACTTCGTGGCACAACTTGTATGGGAAAGAGCATATTCTCCGAAGAACGATGCCAAATACATCTCCAATAGCCACGACTATGTGATGATGTACGCCAAGCAGATAGACTGTTTTGAGATTGGTCGTCTTGGCAGAACAGAAGACGCTAATAGAAGGTATTCAAATCCAGACAATGACCCGAGAGGAGTGTGGAAGCCGAGTGATATGTCAGTAAAAACATACAATGCTGCTTGCGATTACAAAATAACGACCCCTTCGGGGAAAATAGTAGAGCCTCCAGCAGGACGCTGCTGGAGGCTCTCAGCGAAAGCTTTCGCTGAGAGACTCCGAGACAACCGTATCTGGTTTGGCACTGATGGAAACAGTGTACCATGCATCAAACGTTTCCTAACAGAATTAAAAAACGACGGTATGGCTCCTACTTCCATCTTATTTTATAAGGAGGTCGGTCATAGTCAAGAAGGAGCGAAAGAAGTTGTTTCTCTCTTTGGAGACAAAGGCGTATTCGATGGGCCTAAGCCTGTGAGATTATTAGAGCGCCTAATAACTTTGGCTAATCTTAAGGATGACTCCATCGTTCTGGATTTCTTTTCTGGCTCAGCTACAACTGCACACGCTCTAATGAAAATAAATGCGGAGAAGGATATGCAGTGTCGTTATATACTTGTGCAACTTCCTGAACCTATAAATGCCTCTAAAAAGGATGTCGGTTACGCTAACATCTGCGAGATAGGCAAGGAGCGCATCCGCCGCGCGGGCAGGAAGATAAAGGAGGAGCTTGCGGCGAAGCGTGGTGAGACGGGTTTGCTTGACTGGAACAAGGAAAAGCGTGAGCCGGACACAGGCTTCCGTGTGTTCCGCATAGACGAGAGCAACATGAAGGACGTGTACTTCGCCCCGAAAGACTATGAGCAGAGTACGCTCGGCACATACACCATCGACGTGAAGGAAGACCGCAACGGCCTCGACCTGCTCTTCGGCTGCATGCTCGACTGGGGCTTGCAGCTCTCCCTGCCCACGGCAGAGGAGACCGTTGACGGCTGCACGCTCTACACCGTGGGCGAGGGCTACCTTGTGGCCTGCTTCAGCCCCGGCGTGACGCACCGCGTGCTGAAGACCATAGCAGGGAAGAGCCCGCAGAGGATAGTCTTCAGAGACGACTGCTTCCAGAGCGACGACAGCAAGATAAACGTCTACGAGAGCCTCAAGCAGCTGCTCCAGTGGAGCGACGACGAGGTGATGAAAAACGTCAGAGTGATATGAAACTGAAATATAAATACCAAAGCTTTCAGGCAGAGGCTTGCGGGGCGGTGGTGCGGGCTTTCGCGGGGCAGCCCAAGCAAGACGGCACGGCGACGCATAACGTTGACCCGGGCAAGAACGCAAGCCTCTTCAACCTACCAGGCTTCGGGAACGGGGACGTGAGGCTGGAACGTGAGCAGATAGCCGAGAATGTGAGAGCCGTGCAGATGGAGCAGGGAATAAAGCCGATAGAGTACCTTGAGGGAGAGGGCCTCACCTTCACCATAGAGATGGAGACTGGCACGGGCAAGACTTACACCTACATCAAGACTATGTATGAGCTGCACAGGCGCTACGGCTGGAGCAAGTTCGTGATAGTGGTGCCGAGCATAGCCATACGAGAGGGGGTGCATAAGAGCCTGCAAAGCATGGAGGAGCATTTCGCGCTGGATTACGGCGAACGTATGCAATACTTTGTCTACAACTCTAAGCGACTTCAGCAAATAGACGCCTATGCTTCCGACCCTGGCATGCACGTTATGATAATAAACACGCAGGCGTTCAACACATCGATGAATGAGGAGAAGAACGTCAACGGCAGAGGCGGCGACAATGCCGCCCGCATCATCTACTCCCGACGCGACGAGTTTGGCGGCCGCCGCCCAATAGACGTACTGGCAGGAACACACCCCATCATCATCATAGACGAGCCACAGAGCGTGCTTGGAGCCGACAAGGGGAACGCCACCCGCAAGGGCCTGACCATGTTCAAGCCCCTGTTCACCCTGCTCTACAGCGCGACCCACCGCAAGGGAGACATATACAATATGCTCTACCGCCTTGACGCCATCGACGCCTACAATCGCCATCTCGTGAAGAAGATTGAGGTGAAAGGCATAAAGCAGCTCGGCTCCACTGCCACCAACGGCTATGTCTATCTGGAGGAGATAGTTATCGGTCAGGGTAACCCTAAGGCTCGCATCTGCTTCGACCAGTTGACGAAAACTGGCATCCGGCAGACAACAATGCTGGTGGACGAGGGCTTCAACCTGCACGAGCAGAGCGGCGGCCTGGCAGAATACGAGAGCAACTTCATCGTGGCCCGCATAGACGGGCGCACTGGCACTGTGCTTTTCCTCAACAGACTGGAACTGCACGAGGGCGACGGGGCGGGAAAGGTGAACGAGGACTTCCTGCGGCGCATACAGATACGAGAGACGATAAAGACCCACCTGGAGCGTGAGCGTCAGCTCTTCAGCAAGCGCATAAAGGTGCTCTCGCTCTTCTTCATCGACCACGTGGACAGCTATCGCCTCTACGGCGCGGAAGACAGCCGGGGGAAGTTCGCGCGGATGTTCGAGGAAGAGTACGTGAGGGCTGTGGAGGAGTTTCAGCCTTCGTTCGGTGATGAGGACTACATTAAATATCTGAAAGACGCGAGAAACAGCGCGGATAAAGCCCACCAAGGCTACTTCGCGCAAGACAGGAGCGGCAAACTCGTGGACTCTAAGGAGGGACGGGAGACAGAGAGAGACGAGAGCGCCTTCGACCTGATAATGAAGGACAAGGAGCGGCTGCTAAGCCTCGACGAGCCTGTGCGCTTCATCTTCTCGCACTCTGCGCTGAAGGAGGGCTGGGATAACCCCAATGTGTTCCAGATATGCACACTGAAGAACTCCGGCAACGAGACGAGGAAACGGCAGGAGGTGGGGCGAGGTATGCGCCTTTGCGTGAACAGCAGAGGCGAGCGGCAGGACGCTGACGTGCTGGGCGACCGGGTATTCGACACGAACGTGCTCACCATCATAGCAAGCGAGAGCTACGACGACTTCGCGAGAGCCTTGCAAAGCGAGATAGCGTCTGCCTGCGAGAGCCGCCCGATATGCGTTACCGCCCAATTGTTTGAGGGAACGAAAGTGCGGAGACCCGACGGCACGGAGTATGAGATAAGGGAGGATAAGGCTGAGGAGATCTTTGAGGCTCTCATACGTAGTGACTACGTCAAGAAAAGTCAACTGACAGCCAAGTACTTCGACGACAAGAAGGATGGGAAGTTGGACTTTGGCGTGGCTGAGCTGAACGAGATGAGGGAGGCGATAGTCAAGCGTCTCGACATGGTGTTCGACCCCGAGACGATTAAGCCAGAGAACAGCCGTGATAGCAAGACAGCCAATTTCAACAAGGCGAACTTCGACAAGAAAGAGTTCCAGGAGCTATGGAAACGCATAAACACTCGCACGTATTACCGTGTGGAGTTCGACACGGAAGAGCTGATAAAGAAAGCCATTAAGAACGTTGACGACAACCTGAAAGTGACGGAGATACGCCTCGTCGTTCAAGGCGGGGCGATGGACAGCATCACGGACAGGGAAGCACTGGAGGCGGGGACTGCAATGAAGGCAGGAGGGCGCAGTACTATCCAGGTGAGGGAGGCGATAGGCGAGGGCGTGAAATATGACCTGATTGGCGACATAGTGAGCGCCACAGGGCTGACAAGAAGGACGGTCGTAAGCATCCTACAAGGCATAAAGGAAAACACTTTCTTCCTCTTTAATCTCAACCCCGAGGAGTTCATCATCAAAGTGAGCGTCATCATAAAGGACACTATGAGGCCAGAGCTCGTCAAGAGCATCACGTACAAGAAGCTTGAAGGCGAATACTCCACCGACATATTCACAGGCTCAACGCTGCGCGGCAAGCTTGGCGTTAACGCCATCCAGTCGACAAAGTCGCTCTATGACCTCGTGCTGGTGGACAGCGTGGGAATAGAGAAGGCGTTCGCCGAGGAACTGGAGAAAGAGGACGACGTGGTTGTATACACGAAACTGCCCGGCCGCTTCTACATCAACACCCCCCTTGGGCGTTACAACCCCGACTGGGCAGTGGCGTTCAGGGAAGGTACGGTGAAACACATATATTTCGTGGCGGAAACTAAGGGCAACAGCCTTGAGACATCACAGCTCAGAGGCTCGGAGGAATCAAAGATAGAATGCGCCCGCCGCCATTTCGCTGCCATCAGTTCGGGCGACGTTAGGTATGGCGTGGTGACTTCCTACAAAGAGCTGTATGATGTGCTGACGAAAGACTAAGAATATGAAGAAGAATAACGAATATCCTCGGTATATCCCAGATATACCAATGGGTGAAGATTGGTTTGAGGGGAAGTCGCACGAAAGACTTTCAAAGGTCATCGCACAACATATAAAAGACAACGATTCAGCTCAAGAAATTGTGCTACCACGCTTAATAGGTATAGAAGGCTCATGGGGGTCGGGCAAATCCAATGTGGTGGAACTTATTAAGAACTCATTGAACGGCAGCAAATATCATTTCTTCGAATATGATGCCTGGGGTAATCAAGAAGATTTGCAGAGAAGATCCTTCTTAGTGCAGCTAACAGAAAGCCTAATTTATTGTAAATTATTGACAGATAAGACCCAAATTGAGGTATGTGGAGGGGATATTTGTGAAGTGTCATGGAGCGAAAGGATAAGATATCTTTTGGCGCACAAAAGAGAAAGTAAATATGAGACCTTGCCCACCATAAATCCTGGTATTGTGTCTATATTACTTGCGATCTTGTTGGCTCGGTTGATGCCACTCCTGGGCTCTATGATAGATGTCTTTCCTACATGGTTACAGTTCTTTATTCCTTTGGCAATACCATTTGTGGTTTGGGTATGCTGTGTCTTTAGAAATCGCAAGAAGTATCTTTCTTGGAATTTCTTGTTCGAACTTTATATCAATGAGGTACGTTCTGAGCATAGCTATGAAACCATCTACGAAGAAGAATCATCAGTCATACATTTTAAGAAATGGATGAGTGACGTTTCAGTTGAGCTTGGGAAGAAAGAAAAGAAGTTAGTCATTGTCTTCGATAATATGGATAGACTGCCTGCTGAGAAAGTCAAACAACTATGGTCATCCATTAACACATTCTTTGCGGGAGAAGGGTTCCGTAATATATGGGTAGTTGTTCCTTTCGACAGGGGGCATTTGTCTCGTGTGTTCCCAGATTCGAGCAATGATGGAGCCGAAAATGCTGGAAGCTCTTTGGCGCAGCACTTCATAGACAAGACTTTCACGATCACATTCGATGTTCCTAAGCCTGTGATTAGTGACTACAAGGGTTTATTTCGTAGTTTGTACGAAAAAGCTTTCGGTACATCTGATAAAGAAGAAATCGCTATCAGCCGCTTGTATAGGAGTAGACATAAAGATCCCATTGTCCGCAATATAATAGTGTTCTTAAATGATCTTGTGACGCTATATAAGACATGCGAAAGCGAGATGCCTATTCTGCACATGGCTATATACCTACTGAACAAAAATGCGATTCGGGAAGACCCCATCAACAAGATCTTGGATGGCTCATATCTAACAGACACAGAATCTCTTGCAGATGGCCCTGATCGGGTAAAGACCAGTATAGCCGCTTTACACTATGGAGTCGATACCGCTAACGCATTTCAAATCCCACTAAAGGGGTATCTGTCCTTATGCCTGGAGTCAAAAGAAGGCTATGATATAAACAGGTATGCAGAAGACAAGCACTTTTACGATATCTTAGTGGAGGTCTGTGCAGAAGCAGAAGATGACAAATTGCCACCATTGATTAATATGTTGAATGTTCTTAAATCCTCTTATGGTACGGTATCTTCGATTTGGGATAATATAGCACTCAGACTGTTGCGAATACCCATCAAAGAACAACCTATACCTGATTATTACCTGAGGCTATTGTCACACGTAGATAAAGAGAAGAAGGATAAACTGATACAGCACTGGTCTGAGTTTGTTACAAAGTCCGAAAAGCTCAATGGGTCTGAATACGTGAAGAGCATCATAGGTATTAGGGAAGCCTGCAATGGAGAGGTTACTATCCCTTTGCCAGAAATAAACGTGAGTCCAGATGTTTTTGTTGATGCTATAGGAGAAGCTAACGATGAATATGCCACGTACAATCTGATAGTTGAGCCAGAGAAGGTTGATGAATTCTTTGCTTCGCAGGTTAGTGCCGGTTTTTGCCATTATGAATATGTGTCAATTCTCGTAAAGGGAGGCTTCTGTGAATTTAGCTTGCTTAAACACAAATTAGAAGATTATATTCATGCTGGAATGGTGGACGCAAAGGATTTGGGACAAGTATTCAACACATATAGGGCAATCTCAGTAACTGGCGAAAAGTTAAAAGAAAAGCTCCCTCTTCAAAGAGTGACAGGACTTATTTCTGAATTGGGCAGTGCTCACAAGAGAACGTTGATGCATGGGTACATCGACCTTTTGGCAATGCTAATGGCTTATGGGGGCGACAACAATACTAAAATTGTAGATGATCAAATGTCTTCTGTCGCAAGTATCATAGACTATTATGCAAATGCAGATGAATTACTACTTAGTGGGTCTACTAATCAGAATTTCACCAGTTTCGTCACGTATGTTATTATACATAAGTATGGTATAATGCAAGATTTGTCTAAAGTTCTTCCGAGATATACGGATATTAAGGAAAAATATAATGTTAATGATGAGCAGTTGTTGGGCTATCTCAACAAATGGCATGAGCAACTACCAACAGATGTCACTGATTCGGATTTGAGGAAATTGATACCCAATGCGAAGTTTTATAATGTAATCTCTTCCAACAATAACGAGTTGTCAAGGAGCATCATCAGACTTGCACTAAGTGTATTTTTCAAATCAGCCACTTGTGATGCCTTAAAGCGAAATGTCCGAAATGTCCGAAATGCGCAGATTTCCCCTTTAGACAAATATCTATTCCAATTGATTTGCAATCTTATTACCGAAATAAATAAGGAAGATTATCCGCATTTCTTACTTGAGTTTTGCAAATGGCTATATATGGAGTTTGCCAATGGTACTTTTGATGTTAATGATGATACTAATAAGATTATGCTTTCGGTTGACGGGAAACGCATTTCTGATGTGTTCTCGGAAATAAGGGACTTGTTCTGCAATGGTAAGAAATCAATTAACCCATCGAAATATAAGCTAATGGAGGAAAATCTCCGTTTATATGGTGAGCTTCAGGATCGCAAAACAGATGTAGTTAACAAAATCCTTAAACCTGTGATTAGTGATAACGATTGCAAACATCTTATTCTCGAGAATGCATCTTTTTATAAAGATATTGTTGAAGAGGCAGGTAACATAGACGACTTCAAGAAGGAAATAAGGTCAAAATGGACTGAACAAGAATGTGCTATGATAGGTGTTTCTATCGTGTAGAACTAATTGATAGAAATAGAAGGGTTCTATTATGATTCGTTCCTTACTGTTGCTGGTATCGGGCGGCTGCGGCTATCAGATGCCTGGCTATGCGTGAGCGGAGCAGGCGTGGGTATAGCACCTCCACGTGGCCTGCGAAGGCGAGTATCTTGCTCTCCAGCTCAAGGTTTAGGATTACGTCGAGGGTCACCGTTATGCCGCCGTCTTCCTCACGCCTTTCCAGCTGTTGGCTCTGGTGCATTGGCTTGGTCAGCACGTAGGGTGCTTGGTCAGCGTCGAAGCGCAGCACGACACGCTCAGGCTTGGAAAGGAGGTTGCGTGTGATGCCTATCATCTCGCCAAGGTACTGCTCTGGGACGAAGAAGGTGTTCTCTGTGTACTCTCCTTTCTCGTCTTTCTTCACAGACAGCATACGGTCCAAGGCAAGGGTCATAATGTTATGCTTCTGCTTGCTGTATGCCACAAGGAACCAGCGGTTGTTGTACTCGTTGAGCAGGTAGGGCGAAAGGCTGAAGACGCTCTCCTTGGCTGAGCGGAAGGAGTGGTAGCTGATGACGACTTGCTCTTGACGGCGTATGTGTTCGTAGAGAGGGGCGAGGAAGTGGATACCCCGCAGGCGGCTGCTTGTCTCAATGAACACGACTTGTCTGTTGGAGCGTTGCGCCTGTAGCTGATCCTGCATCCTTGTCAGCACGTCCTCCTGCCCCTTTAGGTGACTGAAGCCTTGGTAATGCCTGATGATGTCGATGGCACTGCCCAGCTCCTGCAAGTCGTGCTCCGAGAGCGGAAGCTTCGTTATGCTGAAGTCGGGGTCGGAGTAGGAGTAGTACTTCTTGTCACGCACCACGATGGGGGCGAAGTAGCCCAGCTTGTCGCCCCTCATCAGCTCGATGTCTCTCTGCACCGTGCGCAGGCTCACCCCGTCTATCCCCTCGTAGTCGTATAGAGCGTCCTCGCAAGCCTGACGCAGATCCTCCAGCGTCCACAGCCTGTTTCGGCGGTGCAGACAAGCGTCTATGGTGCGTATGCGCATCAAAACATTACGGTTTATAGGCATTGCATAGCGTTTTTCTTGGGAAATGTGCCGTAAAGCTACAAAAAAGTTCTAAGTGCGACAATAGGTGGCGCATCTGCCACATTACTTTGCGCTGTAGAAAGAGAAAAAGAGGCAGACCCGCTTGAGGCTAAGGCTCTTGAGGAGGAGCTGGACAGACTGATGTACGACACCATAATAAACAGTTAACCAACAGATAAGGAAATGAAAGAGATTAAATGCAGCAAATGCGGGTGTATCGTCCCGCAGGAGAGTGACGTTTGCCCAAAGTGCGGCGCGCCGCTGACGGACGAGCAGAAGACTGAGGCGGAAGCCCTTTATCAGGTTCATGGCGACCACATTGGCGCCATAATGGATGCGGAAGAGTTCATGAAGAAGCACTTGCCCACGATGATACAGGAAGGTGTTATGCACAAGAAAGCGGAGACCACCTGCGTGATGGGCGATGGCGTGGCAGAGCGGACAAATGTGTTTGCCTTGCTGTATGGCAAGGGAGACATCCAGACGCTTGCCCTGATTGTCTACTCGAAGAGGCGCAACACGAATGAGTTCGTCTCCGTTTACCCTTATATGAAAGGTAAGCCCCACGAGGTGGTGATAGAGAAGGTGCTGGAATGGAGCAATGGGGTGGAGGCGACCATCAAGGTGTCTCTCGGAGACCGCGAGTGCGCTTTCTTTGCCACGGACTACTATTGCAACAAGGAGCGATACACAGCAGGCAGGAAGGCTGTGGTGGAGCTGTCGGCGCTGGGCATTAATGTGCAGGAGGGGCACAAGGGCTTCGACTTTCAAGGGCAGAAGGTATTGGACTTCCTCGCGAAGATAGGAGAGCAGCCCGAACTCGGTGAGGACGGGCGTGTGAAGCCCTTGCACTTCAGCATGGAGCAGACGGTGATGTGCATATCCACTGACGAGAAATGCCCCGACGAGGCGGAGTTCCAGTCGCCAGTGGCGGAGGTGGCTTATTGCTCCGTGGCAGGTGTGCCGTTCGTGAAGTGCGGCATCAATATTGCTGACCCAGACGAGCCTTGTATGGTTCCCCTCTATTTCAGGAAAGACTTCCTGCCCGATGTCTCTCAGGGGCAGTCAGTCAGCGGATGGCTTTGGCTTACGGGACAGATGGCTTAACCGCAAGGGAAGGAGGCTGCCGATGATACAGAAAGTGGTCATGGGGACTCGTGTCCCCGCTAAGTTGTGGCTCTCCGATGTGGAGAGCTCGTGCATGGAGCAGATCGTGAGCCTTGCCTCCCTGCCGTTCGCCTTCAGGCATGTCGCCATTATGCCCGACGCTCACACGGGCAAGGGGATGCCCATCGGAGGGGTTCTCGCCACAAAGGGCGTGGTGGTGCCTAACGCTGTCGGGGTGGACATAGGCTGCGGCATGTGTGCTATGCGTACGAGCCTGAAGGCGGACTCGCTTACACAGGATATCCTTAGGGCTATAGTGAAGCACATACACACCAGCATACCCATGGGATGTGAGCATCAGAAGCAGCCGGTGGACAAGACGCTTCTGCCTGAGGGCGACTGGGACAAGCTGCCGTTCCTCAGGGACAAGCGCCAGGAGATGCTCTGCGAGCTGGGGACGCTTGGGAGCGGGAACCACTTCATCGAGATACAGAGGGACACCGCCAGGGACGACGTTTGGGTGATGCTTCATTCGGGCAGCCGCCACATAGGCTTGCTCACTGCCACGCACTACGGCAAGCAGGCGGAGTTCTGGTGCGGCAAGTGGTACTCCGAGACCGCTCCCCAGCTGGCGTTCCTGCCCGTGGAGACGGACTTGGCGAAGGACTACCTGAGGGAGATGAGCTATCTGGTGCGCTTCGCCTTCGCCAACCGCCAGAAGATGATGGAGGAGATAAAGAAGGGGCTTGATGACATCTGCCCCGGCGTTGAGTTCGTGGAGGAGATAAACATCGCCCACAACTATGCTGCTTGGGAGCGGCACTTCGGGCAAGACGTGATAGTGCACCGCAAGGGGGCGACCAGCGCAAGGGCCGGGCAGAAGGGCATCATCCCCGGCTCGATGGGCAGCAGGTCGTTCATAGTTGAGGGGCTGGGCAACGAGGAGAGCTTCATGAGTTGCAGCCACGGGGCAGGGCGCAGGATGAGCCGCATCGTGGCCAGGCGCACGCTCTCGCTGGAGGAAGAGCGCCGCAGGCTCGACGAGAGGGGGATAATGCACAACATGAGCATGAGCCTGCTCGACGAGGCACCGAGCGCGTACAAGGACATAGGCGATGTGCTGGAGAACGAGAGGGACCTGGCGCGCCCCCTTGTGGAGCTCGCGCCTTTGGCGGTGGTCAAGGGGAGCTGAAGACTGACGGACTTTCTTCTTTTTTGGTGTATTTGCAATGTATATTGTGAGAAATTCATTATCTTTGCAGAAAATTCAATTTCTATGGCTGATATCAATCGAATAAAGGTCGTCTTAGTTGAAAAGAAAAAGACGAGTAAATGGTTGGCTGAAACATTGGTCAAAGATCCTGCGACTGTTTCCAAATGGTGTACTAACACTTCGCAACCGAGTTTAGCGACACTTATCGAAATTGCAAGATTGTTAGATGTGGATATTAACGAGTTGTTGATACGCACGCCACATAACGAAAAGGAAGTCGCTTTATAATGAATAACATAGTTGCACAAAATCCTTATAGGGTGTTGGGGATGTTTGCAAATGACTCCAATCGAGTTCGAACGGCAAACATAGGGAAAATACGTGCTTTCTTGAAGATAGGCCAAGAAATTCATTTTGATAGTGATGCGGATAACCTTTTTGAGCCTCTCCATCGAAATCAAAGTATGATAGACGCTGCAGACGCTCTTCTGGCAGACAAGACAGAAAGTGCCGCTTATGCTTTGTTCTGGTTTCATCGGACGGGTGATAATTTTGCATCCTTATTAAACAAACTCTCTCTGGCGGATCCTTCTGCAAGGAGTGACTTTATCCAACCAGACACGGATTCATATGCTGGAGTGTTGAATAATGCTGTTGTGTCATTAGCGTTTGAGGATTTCGAGTCGGCCGTAAAGTACTACAGCATGTTTTTCGAAGATAGTTTGTTGATACAGGATTTCCGCAATACCAGTCGTATCAACAAAACAGTTATATCCAACAAAGAGCTTGTCCGCCGGTTTATCTCTATCTTGGTACGTGCATACCCCGACGTAGAGTGGTTGCCGTATTTCACCCAATTCTCGGACAAGAAATCGGTACTGGGTTTTATTAAGGGGATATTTGAAGAATTGGCGACCGCGGAGCTAAACACCCTCATTGATACATTACGGCAATGCAAGGCGGACACATACGACGATTGGCTCACATTTGCGAACAAGCTCAAAGAGAAGATTAACAAACATATAGATGTCTTAAAACCAGCAGATGGAAGAACAATCTCTGCAGAGGGTCAAATAGTATTAGATAAACTATGTGCTGAATTGATTTGCGAATGTAGGAATTATTACCGGGACTCTAAATCCGAAGATGAGTTCTCTGTGTTGCCTACATTGGAATTAGTCAACTATGCTCTTTCACTCGCAGCGGGCAACGATGTGTTAGAAACAGGCAACAATTTTAAGAAAGAGCTCGAGCAGGACATCCATCTTCTACCGCCCGAATGTATACGTAGTGATGCTGATGATATAAAACAAAAGATCAAAGAATACTGCGAAAGGCCGGATGAGATACAATGGTCGTTAGTTCTGGTGAAAGCATGCATCCCGATATTGAAACAAATAAGAAGCAAAGTTGGAGCGACTAACGCTTATTATATAAACATCTCAACCAAGATAGCGGATAACGCTCTTTATAATTGCGCAATTGAAGTAAACCAAGTTACACGAACCGGCAATACATACTCCGCTGATGTCCGCAAGAAAGTATTGCGCAGTGCATGGGAGTTAATCTTATATCTGAATAAGTTAGATATTTCGGAAGACTTCCGGCACGGCAAGTTGCATAGCCTGGAGGTGTCAGTAAAGGCGAAGTTAGATCTACATAAGATAGATTGTAGCAATATAAACGTGGATGTGGTATTGCTTACGGACGAAGAATTGCTTGAGCAGTGCAAGGATTATAATTCGATAACGGCATTCTGTATCTATCATCCTAGCAGCCCGGTAATTGGCAAAGCAATACAAAAGAAATGGGAATACGAGATTAGTGCATATCCAACCGATATAACTGTCAGAACTCTACTTACATACAAAAGAAATTATCCGAATAGTCATCGCGACCCAATAGTTTTTGCAGGGCTTGAACGACTATTGTCAGATGAGAGCAAATGGACAATAAATGACTATAGAGAGTTTCTCAGATTGTATCCTAATTACAAGGAGCGCTCAGAGATACTTAATCGGATAGATACAATCTCCTTCAACCAGTGTAAAACTTTAGACGACTACCAGAAGTATCTCAGCGAATTTGGAGACGGAGCTTATAGGAAACAAGCAAAGGACAAGATTGACGAAATCATATATAATGCCTGTAATACAGAAGCTGACCTCAAACAATATATCGCAAATAATCCCGCAGGCAAACACGTAGAAAGCGCAAAACAAAGGATAGAGGATATTCTATATAAAGAGGCGTTGGCAATTGGAAGTTATGACTTGTATCTCAAAGTCTATCCCGCAGGGCGGTACGTAAACGATTTGCTCAAGAGGAAAGACAAGGAGTGCTTCGCTCAATGCCAAACGACAAAGGATTACAAGAACTATCTACATCTGTATCCCAAAGGGGTTTATTCTGACTTGACTAAACAAATAATACAGAAAAAGCGTTTGATGCCGACGTTTGGGGATATGCGTCTCCGTATGCCAAATATAATAAGAAGAATACCTCTATGGGGTATTATCTTATTTGCGGCTGTGTTGATTATACTTGTAGCTGAGATAATTACTCCCGCAGCATCTTTGACAAAGAAAACAGACGATTATAATCCGGAAACAACAGAAGAGATGCTATATGACGAAGACCCGGAAGAAGAAGATGATGGTATTGGGGATGAGGATAAAGATTACGAAAACGACTATAGCGAAAACATATCTAATATTAAGCGGCAACCAACCGAAGAAGAGGAATGGGGTAATAATCAATTGTCTACGGGAGCGAAGCCATATAGCTCATATCTTGGCAGAGAACAAACGGGAGACAATTATCTTTCTTTCAAGACAAGGGGAGATTGCGACTACATCATCATTGTAAGAAGAGCGTCTGACAACAAATACATAAATCACATATATATTAGAGGTGGAGCCAATGCAAAGATGTACTTGCCCGACGGGCATTATTATGTGTACTTTTATTCTGGCAAGGGCTGGAATCCGAATAAGATGAAGGGCAACCTAACTGGCGGATTTGTATCTATGGAATCTCAAGAAAAAGACGGGCCTATTGATTTGGTATCCGCATGGTGTGAATATACTCTATATCCCGTTTCCAATGGGAACTTGACACTGGAATCGGCAAATGAGGACGAGATGTTTAATTGATAACGGCTGCAGCGATATGAATTCAAAAGAAAGAATAAATGAATTAATTATCAATGCTAACGCAGGCAATGCAGGGGCGCAGAATGGTCTTGCGTGTGCATATTATAATGGCGACGGGATAGATAAGAACATACCGTTAGCGTTAAATTTGTTCGAGGTTGCAGCTACCAGTGGAGATATGTATGCCCAATCGAATCTGGCATACCGTTATCGTTACGGGACAGACGGATATACAAAAGATTTAAGGAAAGCTTTTGAGCTGTATGAGAAGTCAGCTATGCAAGGGAATGCCTCCGCGCAAGAATCTCTTGGCATATTTTATGCTTTTGGATATGGTACTCCCTGTAATAACGTGAAAGCGGCTGAATGGTATAGGAAAGCGGCAGTGGCAGGGAAATCAATGGCGCAGAATAATTTAGGCACTAAATACGAACACGGGCAGGGGGTAGAGAAAAATTATATCATAGCCCTTAATTGGTATATGAAAGCTGCGAGGCAAGGGAATGCTTACGCACAATGCAATTTAGGCATCCTATATGAAGAGGGCAAGGGGACTGATAAGAACCTTAAACAAGCACTATGTTGGTATAAGAAATCCGTCGGCAATGATCACGACAGAGCAAAGAGACGTATCAATGATTTGCTCAAAGTATACGATACCAATACGGATAAGAATATCTTTAATGTTCCCGTCTTTGTAGATAATCCGTTTAGGATACTTGGCGTGTACACAAATGCAACCGCAAGGGAGATAACGGCAAATAAGTCGAAAGCGATGGCTTTTGCAAAGATTGGGAAAACTGTTGCGTTCACAACAGATTCCATCATACAGAATATGTATAAAAGAACATATCCTCGAAGTGGACAAATCAGCCTATTTGATGATTTCTTTGATGACCTTGCGGACACTTCGATGTCAACGGATGAATTATATATTGAGATTAAGAAGCTTGAAGACGAAAACGAGCATAGCTCCAGAGAAGACAACGACGAGAGCCGGATCCATTCACTCTATGATGCATACGAACGAGGCGTAAAAAGGCTGTATTCCGTAAAACGGGATGAAGAATCAATGAATGCGGCGGTTGCAGCAATCAGCCAACCGAGAGATAAAATCAAATACGCCCTATTTTGGTTTATCAAGATCTCCCCGCTTGATGAGAAGGCATTGGAGTGTATAATGCACAGCGAATTGAAACGGGCGTATGAGATGTGGGAAGAAGAGGAATCGTTCTCTTCTTTGGTGAATGCCGCAGTGTGTGCATTCATTATGGAGGATGATGAAAACCTTGTTTACTACATGACGCGAATGATTCACGACGATGATTACAGGGAAGCATTCATATCTGCGGTTTGTGGGGAAAACTGCAATATATCAGAGGAAGAATTGGCGCATATCTTTATTGACGAACTGCTTCAAGATATGCCAGTAAGCGGTGATTGGAGATATTGGATAGATATATTCTCGCGCTATGGTGCGTCAGGGGAAGATGATGATTATTTACGCTCAAGGCTCGTTCATATTCCGGCAGATGTACTTGCGAATGAGATTGCGAGAGTAAAGAACATATCAAGATCTAAGGGGACTGAACGATATAGAGCGGCTTTAACATTAAGAGAGCTAGCATCTCTGAATTTGGATGATATAGCCGACGTGGCGGGCAAAGACAGCTTGCCATATCAATCAATTGCAGACAAGGTTGCACAAGAGATATTGAATTGTGCAATGGATTATTATAAGGAATGTAGTCGTACTGTATATCAAGCGACAGGACAATGCGTAGAGCTGAATCAATATGCATACGATATCGCTGTGGGAGCGGCTGTGAGAGTCAAACTTCTCGATAGCCTTACGGAAATCAAAGACAGACTATCAAAGTTACCTCCAGAGAAGGCTTTTGTTCATTTCTCTAAGATTAATAAATTGCTTGACAACTTCTACAAGCAACCGAATTTGGTAGTTCACTCGGAAAAACTGTTGAATGATTGTGTGCCCTTTCTGAGAGAAGTTAAGCAAATGTTGGGACGGGACAATAAGACGTATATCAATATCTCCACTCAAATCGCATCAAATGCTATGATAAACGTGATTAGTGAGTTGAATAAAAAACTTGACGATTTAGAACGGGATGCTGCTCTTCATCATTTCTATTCAACAAAACGCCGTGAATATGCGGCGACATTGAGGCGAGCTTGGCAGATAATTATCAATATTGGCGAGCTTGATGTAAGCAAAGATTTCAAAGAAAAGGAGTATCTGCCGAACAGAGATACAATAAACAAAAATTGCCTTAATTGTAATGTTTCCGTAGCTGGGTCACCGACTATAGATATGCAGACTGAAGAGGAATATTATAGCAAATGCACCTCTGTAGATAACTACACCAAGTACCTTCTTGATTATCCTCAGGGGATGTATTGTAAACAAGCAAAAGAGCAAATAGATAAGCACAACAAGAAGGATGATGAATATTGGGTGCGATGTAAAGAAATAGAAGCATATTCTCAATATCTGGAGAAATATAAAAAGGGAAGGCATGTTCAAGAGGCGACAAGCGCAATAGAACAGCAGGAACGTGCCGAGGAAGAAGAATATTGGAGGTTATGCTGTAATAATAAAGTTTATTCTGCATACTTAGAGAGGTATAGGAACGGTTTTTTTGCTGAAGAAGCATACAACTTAGATAGAAAGATGCAGAAAAAAGCAGTGCTAACTATTATAGCATTAGTTATTTTCATTATCTTTACAGCGATTATCTTGACTTTAATCATTAACGACTAAAAACGAAGCTATAACATGAAAGTGAAATTACTGGTTATCGCTCTGGTCTCCTTTCTGTGCGTGTATTATTGTTACTCGCAGGAAAAAGAGAATGTTTCTACGCTTGACAATGAAGTAGATCGATTATCAACAGAAATGGTCTCGCTGCAAAATAAATACAAAGTGCAAGCGCAGGAAATAAAACAACTTAATGCTGTCGCCCAAATGCAGCAGACACTCATAGATTCCCTCGAGAGTAGCCTTGAAGAGAATAAGCTGGAGATAAGTGCTGTACATCAGGCATCCGTTGACAGTCTTAACGCTACCAAACAATGCGTGAGCGATACTGCACAGAAGTTAACCTCATATACCAATGTGAGAGTTATGTACGCCGCTTTGTTGGGGCTATTGTCTCTTGTGTTGCTGATATGTATATACTATATTTATAGTAAGAAGACAAAGAGAAACTCTGAGCTAATCAACTCTTTTGCCGGCAATCTGACGCGATTGGAGCAGGAACGTATGGAATTGGATAAAGGCATCGCAAGTTCCGATTCAAAGTTGTTTGAGTTGATAGAGAGGCAAATTGCAAGCGCAGAGGAAACCCGGCACGAAGCCAAAGAACCAGACCACTCGCTGGCTATTGCCGTGGCGAACGAGCTGACACGTATCCAACAGAACCTGAACCACATGGACAGCTCGGTGAAAGGGGTATCGCAATTGAGGAACAGAGCGAAAGCAATACTGACTACGCTCAACAGCAAACAATATGAAGTTCCCGATATGCTTGGACGAACATACCACGACGGGGATAATATGATTGCGACGATGGAGTTGAATGAAGAAATGCCGGTTGGAACAAACCGTATAAAAAGAGTGATTAAGCCTCAGGTGTCATACGCAGGGAAAATGATACAGGCGGCAGAGGTTGTAGTGGAGTTTAACGAATAATACATTAAATAAGTTATGGCAAGCAATAAAATCATTTACGGAATTGATCTCGGTACGACCAATTCAGCGATAGCTAAATTTGATAACGGCAAGGCTGTTGTTAAAAAGAGCCCCGTACAAGGTGATGTTACTCCCTCATGTGTTTGGATTTCTCCCAAAGCTCGCTTTACGATTGGACAAAAAGCGTATATCCAGTTAAGCAAGGATTTATGTCTCGCTTTTACAAAGCCAGGATACAAAAGTAATACATATATAGAGTTCAAGCGTATAATGGGAACTACGGAGAAGTTGCGCAGCACCGATCTTGAAAAGAACGGCCTTGACCCGTTAATATCTCCGGAACAGCTGTCGGCGGAAGTGCTGAAGACGCTTCGTTCATATATAAATGACGAAGATGTGAAAGAGGCGGTTATCACCGTCCCCGCGATGTTCAACAACAACCAAAAGGATGCGACAAAGGCGGCAGCAAAACTGGCGGGGTTCGATCATTTCGAGTTAATACAGGAGCCGGTTGCCGCATCTGTGGCTTACGGCTTGGGTTCGAAGATGAAGAATGCGTATTGGCTGGTGTTCGACTTGGGCGGCGGCACTTTTGATGCGGCATTGATGAAAATAGAAGAAGGCATTATGAAAGCCGTTGACACGGCGGGTGATAACCATTTGGGCGGAAAGGACATTGATGCCGCCATCGTGGAGCGAATCATAATACCTTATCTACAAGACAACTACAGCATAGACAATTGCCTGGAAAACAGTGCGTTTAAGCCTATGTGGAAACCCAAGGCGGAGGAAGCAAAAATCAATCTGTCGTTTAATAATAGTTACGCAATACAAACAGATCTTGGTGATGAATATGGCTGTGATGACGATGGGAAAGATTTCGAGTTGGATATAACTATCGAACAATCCGACTTGGAACCGGTGGAGCGGCCGATATTCCAAAAGGCAATAGATATTACCAATCAACTTCTAAAGAAGAATCATCTCACTGGGGAACAGTTAGGAGCTTTAATCCTTGTTGGCGGTCCGACCTATTCGCCTGTGTTGCGAGATATGTTGCGTCAACAAGTAACACCGAATGTTGATACGAGTATTGACCCGATGACTGCAGTGGCGTGCGGTGCGGCATTGTACGGCTCAACCATTGATGTACCCGAGCAGATAGTCGACTCGCGGCGAGACAGATCTAAGATACAATTAGATGTGGCGGTGAAAAGCACATCGGTTGAGGACAAAGAGTATGCGGCGGTAAAGTTCTTAAAAGACAAAGGCGGCAACTATACGGAAGGGGTCATATATGTTGATTTCGTTAGGAACGACGGAGAATTCAGCACGGGCAAAGTGGCGATAACCACCGGCGGTGATGCTATAGAGCTACAGTTGAAACGTGATTGTACCAACGTATTCACAATAAGATGTTATGATTCTCTTGGGAACAAATTGGATTGCGAGCCTGATTCCGTATCGATTATTCAGGGCATTGACGGGATTGGCGATGCTGTGTTGCCGCTTGACTATGGCATCGGTGCTATCGATGAAAATGACGATGTCGTATTCTCTCCGTTAGAAGGATTGAAGAAGAACATGCCACTTCCGGGCTACGGCAAAAACGCCTGCAAGTTGTACACCGATAAAAATATACGTCCCGGAATGTCTTCTGATAAAATCGTTATCCCTATTCTTCAGACTCCACAAAATTTCGAACAACTTGCCAAAGAACACAAGAAATTGAAAATGGCTTATTGCTCTCATATCAACGATATAAAAATTACCGGCGACGATATACCAGCGTTTCTCCCCGCGCGCAGCGAAATCAACATAACAGTTCATGCCGAAAAGTCTGGTACTATCGACAGCTTTGTCATAGACATACCGCACCTCGATTTGACAAAGGAGGTCGCAATTAAAATGCAAGATGTAAGATTGTCGGAAGAGGAGTATAATGTTTTCCCGTCGGAAATTGCAGGGGCAAAGGATAAGCTTAAAGAATTAAATGATGATAATCTGGCAAAAGAATTATCTGTCGCTGCCGAAGAATTTGACAATGCAACCGACCGAGATTCCAAGGATAAAGCGATTGAAAGGCTCAAAGAAATCCTAATGAAAATCGACACTGAATATTCTCTCGGCGATTGGCAACGGATGGAGAATAAATTGCTAAGAATGTACAATGAATTAGTTGAGGACAACAACAAGTACGGAAATGAAAAGACAACCACTGCGGTCAAGAATCTTCAAAAAGACGTTGATCGTGTCATTGAGGCTAAGGATTTCAAAGCTGCGCAAGAGCTGTATGATAACCTATGGAACTTGGACTATAAAATAGCGGAAATCGACTATTTTATAGCGTGGATAAGGCAATGGAACAGATGTTTCGGGGAGAGAAACTGGTCTGATTCCAGCAGAGCAAGGACACTTGTCAATCAAGGTATGCAGATGATAAATTCTGGCAATCCGTCTGCCGACGATCTCCGTCCAATCGTAGACGAATTGTATGATTTGCTTCCTTATACGCAGCGACCGCAAAACGACGGGTTATTGCGACAAATGAGATAGAGCCTCAAAAAAAAAAAAAAAAAAAAAAAAAAAAAAACAAAAAAAAATAAAAAAAAAAAAAAAAAAAAAAAAAAAAAAAAAAAAACAAAAAAAAAAAAAAATAAAAAAAAAAAAAAAAAAAAAAAAAACAAAAAAACCAAAACTTTTATCTCCGCCCCGGCAAAACCCCCC
>JAJPYQ010000015.1:51907-91190 GCA_021204865.1 Prevotellaceae bacterium
TCCCTTCCAATCGTTAACCTATTTTTTTTTTTTTTTCAATTAACTCAGCCACCCCAAAACCCGGGGTTTTTAAAAAAAAAAAAAAAAAACAAAAAAAAAAAAAAAAAAAAAAAAAAAAAAATAGTGTTTCTTTGTTAGAACAAGAGTAATATATGCAAAAGAGGCAAATAGGTCAGTATACGATATCTTTCCCCATAAAGAAAGGGGTGTACGCAGAGACCTTTAGGGTACACGGTGAGACAGGGAAGAATTATTTCCTGAAGCTTATCAATATGGCAAAGCTCTCCGACCAACAATTGCAAGAGCCGTCTAATTCTATTACCGAAATCGAGATAGTAGCAACTTTAAACCATCCTAATCTCTTGCATATGATAGATCACGAAGAGATTATTTTGGAAGGTCAAAGATACGCTTATTATGTTTGCGATTATATCGCGGGGGAAACCGTTCTCGATAAGATGAGAAGGGAAAAGCATTGCACGGTGTATGACATAAAAAGAATTATAAGCGGAGTGCTTAATGGTCTAAAGTTCCTTCACAGAGGCGAAGAGCCCATAATTCATAATGAGATTTCCCCAAAAAATATTATGCTCGATATGTCTACAAATGCGTGCTTGCCTGTTATTATTGACTTCGGACATGCACAAAAGCTAACTGCCGATAATACAAAATTATACATTGAGGATTTGAATCCGTTCTTTATGGCTCCAGAGATGTTTCATGGAATATATTCAACACGGACAGACTTGTACTCCGTTGGTACAATGATGTATTATCTGTTGTTCGGGATTTATCCATGGTTCGTTGATTTGGACAAAGTAGATGAAGAGAACAGAATACAGGCGATCTTGAATGAAAGGAAGAATCCGCTGCGCATTCCCAATGTTAAGATTTTCGAGTTGGACGAGAGCTTATTAAACATTATTGCAAAAGCAACCGACCCCGATGTAGACAAACGGTTTCAAAGTCCCAATGAGTTTTTATTGGCACTATCAGGCGAGATTTCCGCTTCGGGCGCATCCTTTCAATTAGTGGATATCGCCCGCCCGAAACCTGCCAGCACTGGTGATTGTAAACAGGAGATTAAGAAAGGAAACGGCTTTGCCGATATAGCGGGATTGTCGGAATTGAAACAACGTTTGCAAGACGAAGTAATCGATTTGTTCAGACACCCTGATAAGTATGCTAAACTTCGGGTAAAAGTACCTAATGGTATTCTGCTTTATGGACCTCCAGGTTGCGGCAAGACTTTTCTCGGAGAAAAGTTTGCAGAAGAGATTGGATGCAATTATATGTACGTCCGTTGCTCGGATGTTGCCTCTCCTTATATTCACGGCGGGCAGGAGAAGATTGCCGCTATCTTTGAGAAAGCGAAAAAGAATGCGCCGACGGTGTTGTTCCTTGACGAGTTAGACGCAATGATTGCCGACCGTTCACGACAAACGAATGTCTCAGAGTATGGCGAGGTGAACGAATTTCTTACTCATCTCAACAATTGTGCAGACAACAAGATAATCGTTGTCGGAGCGACCAACAATCCGAAAGGTATTGACCCTGCGGCATTACGAAGCGGGCGATTAGATATTAAGGTCTATGTTCCTGCTCCTGACGAGCCATCGCGTGTTTCCCTGTTGGAATTATACCTGAAAGACATCTCAACTGATGACATTGATTATGTCTTGATCGCAAAGAAGACAGATGGTTACGTATCGAAGGACATCTGCTTCCTGATTAATAAAGCGGCCCTACTTTCCGTGAAGGCAGAGAAGGAGAAAATAGACATGCAAACCATGCTAGCCGCCCTTAACGTGTGCAAAAGCGACCTGCCTTCCGTATCTTCATCCCTACTTGCTCAGTTCGATAACATCCGAGCCGAGTTTGAGGGGAAGAAAAAACGTAATCTTATCGGGTTCAAGTAAATACAAATAAAAAACAATTTAAGGGGAGTACGATGTTTTAGATATTTGCGGCACATTACAATATATGGCTTCACATATAAACTTCTCACAAGAAAAGTCTGCTGACAGGGTTGTCAGAAGAGGTGAATTAGTAATACCTCACAACAAATTTAGTAAATAAGTGTGTAGTTAAGCAATAATATAAAGATAATTCTTGTTCTTACTACGAAGATGGATTTAAAGTCTTTTATTTGTCTTTAGGTAACAACGAATGAGGTGCAACTACAGATATTATTCACGGAGCGTATTGTGAATACGGAATGTGTAGTACTAATCCCATTCCTGTGAATAGCTTTAGAGTTCATTATCAGGTACACGACGAGCAACCTTGTAACTAACAAGGGGGGAGACGGTGTACTACGCCGAGCCCAAGTCGACACATTGGACGGAGACGGAGGAGGTGCTTGACACCATTGTCGATGCAACGTCCTTGGCATGCGGCGACATTAAAAACGCCATCACGAGCCTCGCCGAGGTGCTGGCCGAGGGGCTGAGCCAGGGCAGGAGCGTCGACCTCGGGGAGCGGGGGACGTTCCGCCTCGAGGTGCGAAGCAAGTATGAGAGCAGCCCCGATGACGTCAGCGTTGACGGCACGCTAAGGACACTGAGGATAGTGTTCTACCCCAAGAAGCGCATGCTGAGGAAGGCGCTTAAAGTGAGGATGAGCATCGACCACTCGATGGTGATGCCAGCGAGGACGAGGGCTAAGAAGAAGGAGGATTAGAAGGGGCTCGTCGGGGCTTGGGCGTGTTCCGCTTCCGAAGGTTCGGGGTCGCTCTCGCCATGTTAGGCTCGCCCCCCCCCCTTCCTCTGCAATCGCTTAAGTGAACCGATACCTATGGGCAGCAAGGGGGCTTCCCCTTTATTCCTTGCTTTTGCTGCGTTTCTCAGCGGAAAGCCTTACCTTTGCCTACGTGTAACACAAGAAGCCACAGCACTTAAGCCATGATGAGCCGCACGGAAGCCGAGACAATCCTGAAGCAGACGTTTGGCCTTGATCACTTCTACGACGAGCAATGGGAGGCTATCGAGAGGCTGTTCCGAGGGGAGCGAATACTGATGATTGAGCGCACGGGCTTCGGCAAGTCCCTCTGCTACCAGTTCCCCGCCACCCTCCTGCCTGGCGTCACCGTGGTCTTCTCGCCCCTGATTGCGCTGATGAGAGACCAGGTGGACAGCCTTTGCGAGAGGGGCATCCCAGCGGCTTGCATTAACTCCGAGCAGCCCGTGCAGGAGAGGGCGAGCGTGATGCGTAGAGCCATCGAGGGGAAGATAAAGATACTGTACGTCGCCCCAGAGAGGCAGGAGAGCCAGCGGTGGATTGAGGCTACCCGAAGGATGAGGCTCTCGATGGTGGTGATAGACGAGGCGCACACCGTCTCAACGTGGGGACACGACTTCCGCCCTTCCTTCAGGAGGATAATCGACCTTGTGCAGCTGCTGCCAGCCTCCCTGCCCGTCCTCGCCACGACAGCCACTGCCACACGCAGGGTGCAGGAGGACATAGAGGAGCAGATTGGAGGAAGGCTAACGACGATAAGGGGCAGCCTCGCCCGCCCTAACTTCCTCCTGCACGTCATCACCGTGCGCTCCGAGAACGAGAAGCTGATATGGTTAGCCGCCTACCTGAACGACCTGCCAGGCACTGGCTTAGTGTACACAGGCACGAGGGTCAACACCGAGTTCTATGCCAAGTGGCTGAAGTCGGTGGGAGTGAACGCTGTGGACTATAGCGGCAGCAGCGGAGCTTCCCTTCGCAAGGAGATAGAGCAGGGGCTTATGGAGAACCGATACAAGTGCGTGGTCTCCACCAACGCCCTCGGGATGGGGATAGACAAGCCTGACATACGCTTCGTCATACACACGCAGATACCGGCCTCCCCCATCCACTACTACCAGGAGATAGGCAGGGGCGGTAGGGACGGCAAGCCCACGTGGATAATACTGTTCTACAACGAGGCGAAAGACAAGTACGGCCACGCCACCGACCTTGAACTGCCGCTCTCCTTCATCGACGGCAGCCGCCCGCCGGTAAGCAAGTACCTCGCCGTCATTAAGCTGCTTGAGGAGGGACCGCTCACGAAGGAGGAGATGCGCAAGTGGGCTAACCTTAAGTCTAACCAAGAGGACGTGATAACGGCGGACTTGCTTGAGCAGGGCATCGTCAAGGAGGTTAGGTATGGCAAGGAGAGGCAGTACGAGTATCAGTTCGGGGCGAAGGAGCTGGACACGGCGAAGTTCGAGGAACTGCGCTCCGCCAAGCAGCAGGACCTGAGGCGGATGGTGGACTATGTCTACACCCGAAGCCCGAGGATGCAGTTCCTCTGCCAATACCTCGACAGCGAAGAGCAGCCTGAGTACGGCAACTGCGACAACACGGGGCTTGGAAGGCTTACCGCGGAGCGTGACGCAAGCCTTACTGCCAAGCTCAAGGCGTTCAAGGAGACGTTCTTCCCTGAGCTTCCCCTCTCCGAGACCACAGGCAGGGCAGGCACGGACTTAAGGGTGAGGATGTCCAAGCCTGGCACTATGGAGGTGCTGAGGGGCAATGAGGTGGTGGCTTCGTTCTTCAAGACGGTTCTCCTCGACGGCTTCTCCGAGGAGGACAAGGCGGTCATCTTAGACCTTAAGAGGACGCACCTAAGGAGTGCCTCGAGGCTCACCGACGGATACGCCGCCTCCTACTACGGAGTCTCGAAGGTAGGCACTGCCCTGCACCGCTCCAAGTACGGGCACGGAGGCGACTTCCCCGCCTTCCTTCTTGAGAAGACCCTCTCCGTGTTCAGGAAGAAGTATCGGGGCATTCCCTTCGACCTCGTCGTGTACGTTCCGCCCACCGTCTCGGGCAACCTTGTGCGTAACTTCGCCCTAAGCCTCGGCGGTGAGATAGGTGTCCCCGTCTCGCACAGACTGAGGAAGACGAGGGTCACCGAGGAGCAGAAGGCGTTCCAGAACGTCCCTAACAAGGAGGATAACGTAAGAGGCGCTTTCGACGTGGACGAGGAGACGGTCAAGGGAAAGCGGATACTCCTGATAGACGACATCTTCGACAGCGGGGCTACCCTTAAGGAGATAGGCAGGCTGCTCACCCTGCGGGGCGCTCTGTGGATAGTGCCGATGGTGATAGCGAAGACGGTGGGAGGGACGCTATGACAAGGCAGGAGCTTACCTACTGGGTGGCACTGGCTCTTATGCCAGGCGTGAGGACGAGGAGGAAGAACGACCTCTACGCCAAGTGCTACGTTCACAGCCCGAGGCTCTCGATAGTGGAGCTCTTCGAGCGGCGGTCGCTATGGGGGGAGCTGGGCTTGTCCGCTTCGGAGCAGGAGCTCTTCAAGGCAGCCCACAGCCAGCTGGCGAGCCACTCCTTCTTGGTGGAGGACTTGCTATCGCAGGGCTTCGACATCACGCCCGTCGACAGCCCTGAGTACCCGAGGACGCTTAAGGCTAACCTCGGCGTCAGCGCCCCGACGGTGCTGTTCTCCAAGGGCAACAAGCAGCTGCTCGAAGAGCCATCCGTCGCCATTGTAGGCTCACGCAAGGCAGGGGAGCTATCCCTCTTGTTCACCCGCAACATCGCCAAGCGCTCCGCCAAGCAGGGCAAGACGGTGGTGAGCGGCTTCGCCAAGGGGGTGGACAGGGAAGCCCTCGACGCAACGCTCGCCTCAGGAGGGAGGAGCATTATCGTGCTGCCTCAGGGCATTCTGACCTTCTCCTCAGGCTTCAAGGCATACTTCAGGCACGTTGCCCATGGCCGCCTGCTCGTGCTGAGCGCCTTCGCCCCCACAGCCCCTTGGAGCGTGGAGCTGGCGATGGCGAGGAACCCTATAATATATGGTATGGCCTCGGAGATATACGTTGCCGAGACGGGCGAGACAGGGGGAACGTGGGCTGGAGCTGTGGACGGGCTGCGGAAGGGCAGGGCGGTGTTCGTGCGCTGGCCTGAGCCTGGGGAGGACAACGCCAACAAGCTGCTTGCCCAGAGGGGCGCTCGTGCGGTGGGCATGGAGGGCGAGCCTGTCGATGTCCCCTCAGAGGAGCTTAAGACGAAGGAGCAAAGGGAGGCTGAAGACATCGACCGCCGCATACTCTCTGTGCTCAAGTCCCAAGAGCGTGCCTCGCTGAGAGACCTACGCGAGAGGACTGGCTTAGGGTGGAGCGACGCCAAGATGAAGCGTCACCTCGAGGGCATGCCGCAAGTGGAGAGGCTAAAGGACAAGAGCCGCGTCTTCTACAGCCTCAAGGGCAGGCGGCAGAGCGACCTCTTCTCCCAGGCTGGAGAACCAATAGCTTAATCACTACTTTAACGACAAGCTGAGGGCTCCCTCAGGCAGGGAGCCCTTTTTCGTGCGCCTTAAGCAGCGTCATCTCCACCTGTGTACTTAACCCTTCGCTATCGGTCCGACGAAGCGGCGACAATCGCTCCGACGGACCTACTTGAATCGCTCCGACGGACCGATTTCGAAGCCCTCGTTGAGTCGTTGGGGGTCGAGGCTCGTGAGGAGGGATGGCGACTGTAACGAGATCGTAACAAGTTCGCAACGTTTGGGTAACAGTGTTGGGCGTACTTTGCGCTTGGAAGATAGACGACCATTACAAGTATGACTGACTACAACGGTGAACTGACCCCTGAGAGGGTGCGACGTGTGTTTAACTGGATAAGGATTGCCATCCTCGTCCTTCTCTTGCTGGGCGGCTGGGCTGTGTGCCGCGCCGACGACCGCTCGGAGTACATGCCCCAGCTGCACGGCATCCTGAGGGGCAAGTACGAGTACGAGCCCCAGCTGGACAAGAGCCGCTTCGAGATAAGGAACGCCCGTGTGAGCGTGGAGGGAAGGCTGCCTTTAAGGTCGAGCTACAAGCTGGAGATGGACTTCTGCGACGAGACGGAGATAAAGATGAAGGACGCTTGGGTGGGCATCAACCCGTGGAAGACGCTCCAGCTCACCATCGGGCAGCAGAGGCTTCCCTTCAGCGTCGACGCCCACCGCAACCCCTCGGCGCAGTACTTCGCCAACCGCAGCTTCATAGCCAAGCAGACGGGCGACATGAGGGACGTGGGGCTCATCCTGGAGTATACCTTTAATAACAAGGACGGCAGGAAGCTGGCGACGCTGGACGCGGGCGTGTTCAACGGGGCGAGCGTGACGAGCCAGAAGACGGCTTGGCACAGCGACTGGGACTACTCCGCCCGCCTGCAGCTCTTCCCCTGCGAGGGGCTCGTCATTATGCCCAGCGTGCAGCACACCGCCATAGCCGACCGCGGGGCGCACTACACGTCGGTCGACCTCGGGGCTTACTACGAGCTTCGGGGCTGGCACTGGGAGGCGGAGTGGCTGAGGAAGATGTACACTCACTCCTCCTTCAGCGCCTGCACCTCCGTGGACGCTATGATGATATACCGAATGCCCGTGAAGAAGCAGAGCTGCTTCCTTGAGGCGATAAGCTACATGGGCAGGTACGACTATATGGGCGACCACTCGGACGGCTCGGCGGGCTTCAGCGAGGACAATCCCTCGAGGCTCTTGACGACCGACTACGAGCGCCACCGCATGACGCTTGGCGTTACGTTGAGCGTGCGCAACCCCTACTTCCCCACGGACATACGCTTCAACTACGAAGGCTACTGGTACCCCCACGGAGGGGCGAAGGAGAGCGAGCAGAGCAAGATAGTGGCGGAGCTTGCGATACGCTTCTAACGAAGGCATTAATCAATATAGACTTATGAACATACTCTTTCTTGGCATTGTGGTGTTCCTCATCCTGCTGGCGGTCTTCGACCTTGTGGTGGGCGTGAGCAACGACGCTGTTAACTTCCTCAACTCTGCCATCGGGGCGAAGGTGGCTCGCTTCCGCACCATCGCGGCTGTGGCTGCCATCGGCGTGTTCCTCGGGGCTTCGATGAGCAACGGCATGATGGACGTGGCAAGGCACGGCATCATGACCCCGCTCTACTTCTCCTTCTACGACGTGGTGTGCGTCTTCCTTGCCGTTATGCTCACCGACGTGGTGCTGCTCGACGTGTTCAACACCCTCGGCATGCCCACATCGACGACCGTGAGCATGGTGTTCGAGCTGCTGGGAGGCTCCTTCGCCATCGCCTTGCTTAAGATAATACGCCGCACGGCAGCCCCCGACGGCACGCTGCTCTCGCTGGGCGACCTGCTGAACACCGAGAAGGCGATGTCGGTGATAATGGGCATCTTCCTCTCCGTTGCCATAGCCTTCGTGCTGGGAGCGGTGGTGCAGTGGCTTGCGAGGCTGCTCTTCAGCTTCACCTACCGTGTCAACGGCACGACGACGGACGCAAGCGGACGGATGGGCAACCTGTGGCTTGGCTCCCTGAAGACGGGCGTGCTCTCGGGCGTGTCGGTGACGGTGATAATATGGTTCCTGCTCATCAACGGGCTTAAGGGCGCAAGCTTTATGACCCCGCAGCTGATGGCGTTCGTCAGGCTGCACACGTGGCAGCTGCTCGTGGGCGGCGTGGCGGGCTTCTCGGTGGTGATGACCCTCCTGAGCGCCCTCCGTGTGCCGGTGCTTAAGGGCGTTGTGCTGCTTGGCACGCTGGCGTTGGCTATGGCGTTCGCCGGCAATGACCTCGTCAACTTCGTGGGCGTGCCGTTGACCGGGCTTGAGGCTTACCAAGACTTCATGTCGGGCGGCGGGCAGGATGCCTCGTCCTTTATGATGGGCAGCCTGATGGAGAGCGCACACACGCCCGTGCTCTTCCTCGTGGCGGCGGGCGTGGTTATGGTGCTCTCGCTGGTGTTCAGCAAGAAGGCAAGGGGCGTTGTGAAGACCTCCGTTGACCTTAGCCGTCAGGACGAGGGCGACGAGATGTTCGGCTCGAGCGCGGTGGCTCGCACGCTGGTGCGCACCACAACGAGCGTCGCCTCCTTCCTCTCGCAGGCAGTGCCACGCCCCGTAGCCAAGTGGGTGGACAGCCGCTTCAACACCGAGGAGGCGGTTATGCCCGAAGGCGCTGCCTTCGACCAGATTAGGGCGATAGTCAACCTCGTGCTCGCCAGTCTGCTCGTCGCCCTTGGCACGTCCCTTAAGCTGCCGCTCTCCACGACGTACGTCACCTTTATGGTGGCTATGGGCTCAAGCCTTGCCGACCGTGCCTGGAGCCGTGAGTCGGCGGTGTTCCGCATCACGGGCGTGCTCTCCGTCATAGGCGGCTGGTTCATAACGGCGGGCGTGGCATTCATCCTCTGCTACCTGCTGACCAACGTGCTCTTCTTCGGCAACTTCATCGCTATGATACTTGCCGTGGCGCTCGCCCTCTTCCTGCTCATCCGTAGCAACCTCGCCTACTCCTCCACGAGCAAGCCCTCTGAGGGCGACCTGCTCTGGGCTCGTCTGATGCGCACACGCAGCGAGGCCGAGAGCTGGCAGCTTCTGACGGGCTACGTCCGCCTCACCGCAAGGCAGCAGCTCGAGGCTGTGGCAGAGACGTACAACACGCTGGTCAAGGCGTTCTTCAGGGAAGAGTACCGAAGGCTCAGGCGCATAACGAACGACCTCGAGGAGCAGCGCAAGGACTTCAAGCGCCAGCGCAGGAGGCAGATACTCGGCCTTAGGCGTGTGAACCCGATACTGGCAGTGGAAAGGAACACGTGGTACTTCCTCACCAGCAACGCCATCTCGCAGATGATATACTCCCTGAAGCGCACCGTCGACCCCTGCCGTGAGCACGTTGGCAACAACTTCTCGCCCGTGCCTATGGAGTGCGTAGAGCAGTTCCTGCCCTACCGCAGGGAGATACGCAAGCTCCTCGAAAGGGGGTGCAAGATGCTCGAGAGCGGGGACACCTCGATGGCGGAGGACATAAGGCAGGACGCCGCCAAGCTTCAGGCCGCCCTCTCGCTACACCGCAAGGAGATAATCGACCGCATTCAGGAGCGTGACGCCCAGATAGAGCCGATGAGCGTGCTGCTGAACATAGTGCAGGAGTCGCAGGAGCTGCTTAGCTGCCTCCGCCACCTCGCACGCGGGGCAAGGCGCTTCCTCGAGGGTTAGGACACGTTCGACGAAGGCTTCCAAACTTGTTCGCCTAACATCTTGGAACTGGTCCGTCGGACCTCTTGGAACTGGTCCGTCGGACCTCTTGGAACTCCTCCGTCGGATCTCTTGGAACTCCTCCGTCGGACCTCTTGGAACTTGTCCAATGCACAAGTTGGAACTTGTCCAATGAAGGGACTGCGAAGCCTCAACGTAGGCTTCGCAGCCGCTTGCCCTTAGGGATTTTGTCGTACCTTTGCAGGCGTTATGAAAAAAGCTACGCTTAGAGCCGCCCTCTTCGACCTCGACGGCACGCTCATCGAGACGGAGGAGCAATACACACGCTTCTGGCAGGAGGCCGCGAGGCGCTACCGCCCCGATGTGCCCGACCTCGCCCAGCGCATCAAGGGGACCACCCTTACGCAGATACTCGACACCTACTTCCCCGACCCAGCGACGAGGCAGAGCCTCCGCCAAGCCCTCGATGAGTGGGAGGCACAGATGAGCTACAGCCTCTACCCCAGGGCGGAGCAGTTCCTGCGCAGCCTAAGGGCTAAGGGCGTGCTCACCGCCCTCGTAACCAGCTCCGACCTGGGGAAGATGTCCCTCGTCTACCGCAAGACCCCTGCCCTGAGGCCGCTCTTCGACTGCGTCCTCACCAGCGAGGACTTCGCCGCCTCCAAGCCCGACCCCGACTGCTACCTTCAGGCTGCCCGCCGCCTGGGCTGCGAGAGGGGGGAGTGCGTCGTCTTCGAGGACGCTGTCACTGGTCTAAAGGCAGGCACAAGCGCCGGCATCTTCACCGTCGGGATGACCACGACGAACCCCCCGAGCCTCGTAGCCCCGCTCTGCCACCTGACGCTCGCCTCCTTCGAGGGGCTCACGCTCGAACATCTCCTAAGCCTCTGGCATCCCCTTGACAATTCATAGGGCAACATCTCATTAAATAAACAGAAAGCCATAACTTTGCGTACTAAATGATAGGTTGACGGTTATGACTAAGCGTACTATGGGCACACGGCTGCCCCAACGACTTGCAGAGATGATGCGTCTGGTGGGAGAGCAGATACGGCTTGCCCGCCTAAGGCGCAACCTTACAGCGCAGCAGGTGGCAGAGCGCGCCACGTGCTCTACGCTGACGCTCGCGCGCATAGAGAAGGGAACGCCCACCGTTGCCATCGGCATCTACCTGAGGGTGCTATATGCCCTGCAGCTTGAGACAGACATCCTTCTGCTTGCTAAGGACGACGAGATGGGGAGGCGGCTGCAGGACCTTGGGCTGAGGCAGCGCGAGCGTGCCTCGAAGAAGCCATAACGGAACAGGCAAGGCTATGGAGAGGCTGCTGGTGTATGCTGATTTCGACTGGCTGAGCGAGGCGGAACTCGTGGGCGAGCTTACATACGAGACGCTGCGAGGGGCGGAAAGCTATGGCTTCCGCTTCAGCGACACGTGGCTCGGACGGCACGGAGACCTGCTGCTTAGCGCAGACCTTAGCAACTATTCAGGGGCGCAGTACAACAAAGAAGGCAGGGGGCTCTTTGGCTGCCTTGATGACGCACTGCCCGACCGCTGGGGACGTACGCTGATAGCCCGAAGGGAACAGATTATCGCCGCAGAGGATAAGCGCCCCGTGCGCAGGCTCTCAGCGTTCGACTATCTTACAGCGATAGACGACTTCTCGCGGATGGGGGCTTTGCGTTTCAAAATAAGCCAGAACGGAGGCTACATAAATCAGGAAGACAGGCTTAGCGTGCCGCCTTTGGCAGACCTCAGGCAGCTCGCCTGCGCAAGCCTTAACTTCGAGATAAGCGAGGCGGATAACCGCACCCCAGAGAAGCGGTGGATAATGCAGCTTCTGCGCCCTGGCTCGTCGCTGGGAGGGGCAAGACCTAAGGCGAGTGTCTTGGACGACGACGGGACGTTGTGCGTGGCAAAGTTCCCCTCGCTCAGCGATGACTATGATGTGGCGCTGTGGGAGCATTTCTGCCATCTACTGGCAAGGGAGGCTGGGGTGAGCGCTGCCGACACAAGGGTAGTGGCGTTGGGAGGCAAGCATCACACACTTCTCTCTCGGCGCTTCGACCGCTCTAACACAAGGCGCATACACTTCGCTTCTGCTATGACGCTGCTTGGGTTGAGGGACGGTGACAACGCCTCGACAGGTCACGGCTATCTCGACATCGTGGGCTTCATCATTCAAGGCTGCACTGAGGTGGAACGCAACCTGAGGGAAATCTTCCGACGGGCGGCGTTCAATATATGCGTGGGCAACAGCGACGACCACTTCCGCAACCACGGCTTCCTGCTGACAAGCAAGGGGTGGACGCTTTCCCCAGCTTACGATATGAACCCTACGCTAAATCCATTCCAAAGCCTGCTCGTCACGCCTGTTACAAACGAAGCCGACCTCCGTGCCCTGCTCGGCGCTTGCGATGAGTATCTGCTGCGCCCTGATGAGGGAGAGCGAATTATCCGCGAGGTGGCCGTTGCAGTTAGGGGTTGGCGTAAGCTTGCGGCTAAGTTGTGCCTCCCACAAAGCGAGGCGGAGCGTTTCGGACCGCTCTTTGACAGCCGGGTACGACAAGTACTGGGCTAAGCCTTAATCCCTGCTTGACGTAACATTAACTGGCTGAAGTTTCGCCATCTTGGAGATTATCACTACCTTTGCAAGCCAATGCCCATAGCGGCGAAAGGATAAGACTAAACGAAGCTAACAACAATGGATACAAGATTTGAGAAGACTGGCGACGGGGCGGGAGAGATAACCGTGACCGTCACGAAGGCTGACTATGCCGAAAGGGTGGAGAAGGAACTGAGGGAGCTCAGGCGCAAGTCCCGTATGCCCGGCTTCCGACCAGGGCAAGCGCCCGTGGGCTTGCTCCGCAAGCTGTACGGGCAGGCGGTGACCCTCGAGCAGGTGAACAGCCTCGTGGGCGAAAGGCTCTTCGCCTACATAAAGGAGAGCAAGCTCGGAGTGCTCGGCGAGCCGCTGCCCAGCGAGACTAAGCTTCCCCCCGACGACTGGCAGGAGCAGGAGAGCGTGGACTTCGTCTTCGACGTGGCTCTTGCCCCCGAGTTCGACGCTAAGCTAAGCTCTAAGGACAAGGTAGCCTTCTACAGGATAGAGGTGAGCGAGGAGATGGTAGACCAGCAGGTGCAGACGTACCAAGGCAGGGCGGGGGAGTACAAGCAGGTGGACGAGTACCAGCCCAAGGACATGGTCAAGGGCACGCTGACGGAGCTGACGGAGGGCGGCTTAACCGTTGAGGACGCTGTTATGCTGCCCGACTATATGAAGGGCGAGACGGAGAAGGCTAAGTTCGAGGGGGCGAAGAAGGGCGAGACGCTGACGCTTAACCTCTCTGCTGCCTACGGCGGCAGCGAGGTGGAGCTGTCGAGCCTGCTTAAGATAACGAAGGAGGAGGCTGCCCTTAAGACTGGCGACTTCAGCTTCGAGATAAAGGAGATGACACGCTTCGAGCCCGCTCCCCTCGGGCAGGAGCTGTTCGACAACGTCTTCGGCAAGGACGCTTGCCAGAGCGAGGCGGACTTCCGTGCAAGGATAAAGGAGAGCCTCGAGACGGAGCTGAGGGCGCAGAGCGAGCAGCGCTTTATGCTCGACCTCAGAGAGCACCTGCTCCAGAGGATAGGCACGCTTGAGTTCTCAGACACGATGCTAAGGCGCATAATCAAGGCGAACCATAAGGAAGAGGATAAGGACACGACCGACGAGGAGTTCGCTAAGACAAAGCAGGCGCTTACGTGGCAGCTCGCCCTCGACCAGCTCGTGGAGCAGTTCGGCATAAAGGTGGAGACGGACGACGTGAAGGAGACGGCTAAGCAGATGACGAGGCTCCAGTTCGCCCAGTACGGCATGGGCAACGTCTCCGACGACATCCTTGAGAAGTACTCCGAGGGTATGCTACAGAACAAGGAGCAGCGGGAGAGCCTCGTCGAGCGCACCATCGAGCGCAAGGTAAGGGACGCAGCCCTCTCTGCCGTGACGCTAAGCGAGAAGGCGGTGAGCCTCGAGGAGTTCCATAAATTGTTTGAAGAATAACACTACGACTATGACAGACGACTTCCGTAAGTACGCAACCAGGCACCTCGGCGTAAACAGCATGGTGCTTGACGACGTGATAAGCATGCAGAACCAGTACCTTAACCCCTACATCCTTGAGGAGAGGCAGCTTAACGTGACGCAGATGGACGTGTTCTCGCGCCTGATGATGGACCGCATCATCTTCCTCGGCACTGCCATCGACGACTACACGGCTAACACCCTGCAGGCGCAGCTGCTCTACCTCGACAGCGTTGACTCGGGCAAGGACATAAGCATCTACGTGAACAGCCCCGGCGGCAGCGTGCACGCAGGGCTTGGCATCTACGACACGATGCAGTTCATACAGAGCGACGTGACGACTATCTGCACCGGCATGGCTGCCTCGATGGCTGCCGTCCTGCTCGTGGCAGGCAAGGAGGGCAAGCGCAGTGCCTTGACCCACAGCCGAGTGATGATACACCAGCCGATGGGCGGCGCGCAAGGGCAGGCGAGCGACATCGAGATAACGGCACGAGAGATACAGAAGCTCAAGAACGAGCTCTACACCATCATCGCCAACCACTCGCACCAGACCTTCGACAAGGTGTGGGCGGACAGCGACCGCGACTACTGGATGACCGCTGAGGAGGCGAAGGACTACGGTATGGTGGACCGTGTGCTCTCCGGCAAGAAGCAGCTGTAATATACATATATATATAATGTATGCCCAAGAAAGTATGCTCGTTCTGCGGACGCACTGAGACGCAGGTGCCGCTGCTCGTCACGGGGCGGTCGGGCTGCATCTGTAGCGACTGCATAGACCAGGCTTACGAGATTGTCAGGCGTAACATCACGAGCCAGGGCGGGCAGGAAGAGCCGTGGGGCGACCTCGAGAGCGTGCCTAAGCCGCAGGAGATCAAGGCTTTCCTCGATGATTACGTCATCGGGCAGGACGAGGCGAAGAAGTGCCTCTCGGTGGCTGTCTACAATCACTACAAGCGCCTCTCGCAGCGTGGAGCTGAGGACGGGGTGGAGATAGAGAAGAGCAACATAATCCTCGTCGGGGCGACGGGAACGGGCAAGACCCTGCTCGCCCGCACCATCGCCAAGCTTCTGAAAGTGCCTTTCACCATCGTCGACGCCACCGTGTTCACCGAGGCTGGTTACGTGGGAGAGGACGTGGAGAGCATACTGAGCCGCCTGCTTCAGGTGGCGAACTACGACCTTCAGGCGGCACAGAAGGGCATCGTCTTCATAGACGAGATAGACAAGATTGCCCGCAAGAGCGACAACCCAAGCATAACGCGTGACGTGAGCGGCGAGGGTGTGCAGCAGGGCTTGCTGAAGCTGCTGGAGGGCAGCCTCGTGAACGTGCCGCCAAAGGGAGGACGCAAGCACCCCGACCAGGACTATATCCACGTCGACACACGTGACATCCTTTTCATCTGCGGCGGTGCGTTCGACGGCATTGAGCAGAAGATAGCGCAGCGTCTGAACACGCACGTGGTGGGCTACAACTCGGTGCAGAACACCCGTGGCATAGACCGTGGCAATATGATGAGGTACATCTTGCCGCAGGACTTGAAGTCGTTCGGGCTGATACCTGAGATAATAGGACGCTTGCCCGTGCTTACTTACCTTGAGCCGCTCGACCGCAAGGCGCTCTCACGCATACTCACCGAGCCTAAGAACTCGCTCGTCAGGCAGCAGGTGAAGCTGTTCGCCATGGACGGCGTGGAGCTTAAGTTCTCCGCCTCAGCGCTCGACTTCATAGTGGACAAGGCGGTGGAGTACAAGCTCGGGGCGAGGGGCTTGCGCTCCATTATGGAGGCTGTCATGACCGACCTTCAGTTCGACGCTCCCTCCTCCGACAAGAAGCGCATCACAGTAACCAAGGACTACATCAGCCACCAGCTCGAGAAGTCTAACCGACTTTAAGCGAGTGTCCCCAACGTCCCGCTTCCTATACAACCCCGGAGGGTTGAAGAGGGATAGCCGTGGGTTGCAACCCACGGTTTCGGTGCGGTCGATTGAACCGTCTCGCCAGTCGTTTTACCATCGTCCTTGTGGGGATTTAGTTTATTTAACTAAAAATAATTCCCAAGAAAGATACAACGCCTTTCTTTTTTCAGCATTATTTCAGTACCTTTGTGTGGCAACCCTTTGGAAAGGCACTATGCCCACCGTTAACCTCACAAAGGAGCTGAAGAGATATTTCGGCTTCGACACGTTCAAAGGCGACCAGGAAGCAATAATAAGGAATGTGCTTGCTGGCAGGGACACCTTCGTGCTTATGCCAACGGGCGGCGGCAAGTCGCTCTGCTACCAGTTGCCCGCTCTGCTGCTGCCCGGCACTGCCATCGTCATCTCCCCCCTCATCGCCCTTATGAAGAACCAGGTGGATGCCATCAGGATGGTGAGCGAACACGACGGCATAGCGCACTTCCTCAACTCCTCCCTCTCGAAGCCCGAGGTGGAGCAGGTGAAGCAGGACGTGAAGAGCGGGCGCACGAAGCTGCTTTACGTAGCCCCCGAGAGCCTCACCAAAGCCGAGAACGTGGCGTTCCTTCAGACGATAAAAATCTCCTGTTACGCCATCGACGAGGCACACTGCATATCCGAGTGGGGGCATGACTTCCGCCCGGAGTACCGCCGCATACGCCCCATTATCGACGAGATTGGGCAGGCTCCCGTCATCGCTCTCACCGCCACCGCCACGGACAAGGTGCGGGCGGACATTCTCAAGAGCCTTGGCATCGTTGGCGCCGCCGAGTTCAAAAGCTCGTTCAACCGCCCTAATCTCTACTACGAGGTGCGCCCGAAGACGAAAGATGTTGACCGAGACATTGTGAAATTCATCCGTCAGCACCAAGGCAAGAGCGGGATAATCTACTGTCTGAGCCGCAGGAAAGTGGAGGAGCTTGCCGAGTTCCTGCGCCTTAACGGCATAAACGCACGCCCCTATCACGCAAAGATGGACGCCCAGACCCGCAGCGCTACGCAGGACGACTTCATTATGGAGCGTATTGACGTTATTTGCGCCACCATAGCGTTCGGTATGGGCATCGATAAACCTGACGTGCGATACGTCATACATTACGACATCCCCAAGAGCCTTGAGGGCTATTATCAGGAGACGGGCAGGGCTGGCAGAGACGGAGGCGAGGGCTTGTGCGTGGCGTTCTATCAGCGCAAGGATCTGCGCAAGCTGGAGAAGTTCATCGACGGCAAACCGCAGTCGGAGCATGAGGTGGGGAGGCAATTGCTTCAGGAGACTGCCGCTTACGCTGAGACCTCGCTTTGCCGAAGGAAAATGTTGTTGCATTATTTTGGGGAAGAGTACAATGAGGATAACTGCAAGAATTGCGACAATTGCCTGCATCCCAGCGAGACCGAGGAGGTGGGAGCGCAGCTGCTCAAGGCTTTGCGCGTGGTCGACGCTGAGGGTGACTGCATAAAGGTGACGCAGATAATAGAGATACTGATGGGCGCTCCCCAGCAGTCAGCCGAGGATTGGTACGACGACATCGATGCTCGTGAGGTGGTTGACGGACATACCGGGCGTTTTTGGAACACACTGCTCCGTCAGGCTATAATAGCGGGTTACCTGAAGAGCGATGTGGAGAACTATGGCGTGGTGTCATTGACGGCGAAGGGGCGTAAGTTTCTCCGCACTCCTGAGGAGTTTTTCATAACGGAAGACCGTGACTTCTCGCAGGTTGCAGGTGAGGTTCCCGAGGCTCCCGCTGTGCTTGACGAGACATTGATGGCGATGCTGAAGAGCTTGCGCAGGAGTGTGGCGAGACGCAGCGATGTGCCTCCCTATGTGGTGTTCCAGGACCCCTCGCTTGAGGCGATGGCGATATACTATCCCGTCACGCTCGACGAGCTGCTCAGCATCCCCGGCGTGGGGGAGGGAAAGGCGAAACGCTATGGGCAGGAGTTCTGCGAGCTGATAGGGAAATACTGCGAGGAGAACGAGATTGAGCGCCCTGATAACCGTCGGATTCGAAACCGCCCGAACGCAGCGAACGAGAAAGTGAGCATAATCGGGAAGGTGGACCGCAAGATGATGCTGGAGGACATCGCTGACGCGCTCGGGGTGGAGCTGGACGAGCTGCTGACGGACATTGAGGCGATAGTGAACAGCGGCACGAGGATAAACATTGACTATTACATCCGTGAGCGGATGGATCAGGAGGATGTGCAGGAGATTTATGAGTATTTCCGCGAGGCGGAGACCGACGGCCTTGAGGAGGCGCTCGACGAGTTCGGAGCTGTCTACACGGAAGAGGAGATAAGGCTCGTGCGCATAAAGTTCATCTCCGAGCTTGCCAACTGAGAAATCTGCCAATCCGAGTGCCAACCTCAAGCGTTTTTTAGTAACTTTGCATAGAATATAAGCAAAACGGTATGGCATCATTCATTCAAGACAAGATTGTGATGGACGGGCTGACGTACGACGATGTGCTGCTGGTGCCGGCATACTCGGAGGTATTGCCACGCAAGGTTGACCTCAGCACAAAGCTTTCCAGAAACATAGAGCTTAAGATTCCCTTCGTGACAGCGGCGATGGACACAGTGACGGAAGCCCCAATGGCGATAGCGATAGCCAGAGAGGGCGGCATCGGGGTGATACACAAGAACATGTCGATAGAGGAGCAGGCGCGGCAGGTGGCTATAGTGAAGCGTGCGGAGAACGGGATGATATATGACCCTGTCACCATCAAGCGAGGCAAAACTGTTGCTGACGCTCTGAAGATAATGACGGAGTACCACATCGGAGGCATTCCCGTTGTGGACGACGAGCGCCATCTCGTTGGCATCGTCACGAACAGAGACCTGCGCTTCGAGCTGAACCTCAACCGCTCCATCGACGAGGTGATGACTAAGGAGAACCTTGTGACCACCCGCGTGCAGACAGACCTCGTCGCCGCGGCTAAGATACTTCAGGAGAAGAAGATTGAGAAGTTGCCCGTCCTTGACGAGAACGACCGCCTGATAGGTCTTATCACCTACAAGGACATAACTAAGGCAAAGGACAAGCCGATGGCTTGCAAGGACTCGAAGGGCAGGCTTCGTGTGGCGGCAGGAGTTGGGGTTACCGCTGACACACTGGATCGTGTCGCTGCACTCGTTGAGGCAGACGTTGACGCCATTGTCATTGACACTGCCCACGGGCATTCAAAGTATGTCATCGAGAAGCTTAAAGAGGCCAAGAAAGCCTTCCCAGAGGTTGACATAATAGTAGGCAACGTGGCCACGGGCGAGGCAGCCAAGATGCTGGCAGACGCTGGGGCGGACGGCGTTAAGGTAGGCATAGGGCCTGGCAGCATCTGCACCACGCGTGTGGTAGCTGGTGTAGGTGTCCCGCAGTTGAGTGCGGTCTACGATGTGGCATGTGCCCTGAGGGGCACAGACATCCCGTTGATAGCTGACGGAGGCTTGCGTTACTCGGGCGATGTGGTAAAGGCGTTGGCTGCGGGCGGTTATAGTGTTATGATAGGCTCATTAGTCGCAGGCACAGAGGAGTCGCCTGGCGACACCATCATATACAACGGGCGCAAGTTCAAGAGCTACCGCGGGATGGGTTCACTGGAGGCGATGGAATGCGGCTCGAAGGACAGGTATTTCCAAAGCAATGTGAGCGACGTCAAGAAGCTTGTGCCAGAGGGCATCGCCGCCCGTGTGCCGTATAAGGGCAGTGTGCAGGAAGTGATGTACCAGCTATGTGGCGGTCTGAGAAGCGGTATGGGCTATTGCGGTGCCGCGACGATAAAGAGATTGCACGAGGCTAAGTTCGTGAGGATCACTAACGCTGGAGTGCTGGAGAGCCATCCGCACGACGTGACCATAACCAGTGAGGCTCCGAACTACAGTCGCTCGGAATAAAACAAGAATACAAATGAGAAAGCTATTATTAAGCGTAAGCCTGGCGGCTTTGTTCGGCACGGCTATGGCTCAGGAGGACGACCCCGTGGTGATGCGTATAGCAGGCAAGCCTGTCACACGCTCGGAGTTTGAGTACAACTACAACAAGAACAATCAAGACTCCGCCTACGATGCGGCTGGAGTAGCCGAGTACGTAGAGCTGTTCATCAACTACAAGCTGAAGGTGAAGGCGGCTGAGGACGCGCACTTCGACACTCTCACGAGTTTCAGGGACGAGTTCCGCACGTACCGCGACCAGCAGATACGTCCCCTGCTCGTGTCTGCCGAAGCCGAAGAACAAGAGGCGCTCGCTTATTACGACAGAATGTTGAAGCAGTTGAACGGGCACGACCTAAGGCTTCCCGCCCATATCTTCCTCCGTGTGCCGCAGAATAGTGCAGACTCGGTTCAGGCGAGGCAGAAAATGCGCATAGACAGCATTTACGGAGCGTTGCAGGCGGGTGAGGACTTTGAAGAGTTGGCGAAGAAATTCTCCGAAGACCCGCAGACAGCTCCACGAGGAGGTGCATTGACATGGTTCGGTCCCGGTCAGTTGTTGCCTGAGTTCGAGCAGACAATGTACGCCTTGCGGAAAGGTGAGGTCTCAGAGCCCATACAGACAGCGGCGGGTTATCACATAGTGCGCCTTAACGACCAGAAGGATCTTGAGCCGTACGACACATTGCGTTCGCAGATACTTCGTTTCCTGGAAGCCCGCGGGTTGCGTGAGCGTTTGGCGTTGGCTGTGGTGGACACGTTGGCGAGCGAGGGCGGCATCACTGCGGACGAGGTGCTGGACAGGGAGTGCGAGCGCCTATGTGCCGAGGACACGGACTTAAGATATTTGGTGCAGGAATACCACGACGGCTTGCTTCTCTACGAGATATGCAAGCAACAAGTATGGGACCCTGCGGCAAGCGACACGGCAGCCTTGCAGAGTTATTTCAAGAAGAACAAGAAGCGTTACGCATGGGACAAGCCCCACTTCTACGGAATGGTTTACCATACGGCAAACAAGGAGGATGTCGGTGCCGTGAAGAAATTGTTGAAGGGCGTTGACGAGAGCCAGTGGACGCAGACCGTGAAGGAGGCAATGAACACGGACTCTGTTGCGGTTCGGATGGAGATGAAACTTTTTGCCCAAGGTGACAACGCTTTTGTGGACTCGCTTGTGTTTAAGGTAAACACTGGCAAGGCGAGACCGCGCAAAGGCTTCCCTTATTCGGGCGCTGTGGGCAGGACATTGAAGAAGAGTCCGCAGAAGTGGACGGATGTCGCTGGCTCTGTGGTGTCTGACTACCAGATGGAATGCGACAAGCAGTTTGCCGAGGAGCTGCGTAAACGCTATGAGGTTGAGGTTTACAAGGATGTTCTCGAGACAGTGAACAAGCATTGACCCGGCCTAAAGACGATGAGAAGAACTTTGTTCTTTGGAGCTTTGCTTTGCGCTTGTCTCTGCGCCTCCGCCCAGACACTGGATAACGTTGTTGACGAAGTTATATGGGTGGTGGGCGATGAGGCTATACTGAAAAGCGATGTTGAGGGTATGCGGCGCGACCCTTCTTGGTCGCAGATACATGGCAACCCATATTGCGTCATCCCCGAAAGGCTGGCAATCCAGAAACTTTTCCTGCATCAGGCTGCCATCGACAGCATAGAAGTCTCTGACACACAGGTTAATTCTTCTGTGGAAGAGCGCATAAACGACTGGGTGATGACGGCAGGCAGCAAGGAAAAGCTGGAAGAATATATGGGAATGCCCATCTCGCAGATACGCGAGGAGCTGTTCACCCGCTACAAAGACGAGATGATTGTGAACCAAATGCGCGAGAAGTTGACTGAGAACGTTAAGGTTAACCCGGCAGAAGTCAGGCGTTATTTCAGAGATATGCCTGAGGACTCCTTGCCTTTGATACCCGCGCAGGTGGAAGTGGAGCTGGTTGTTCAACACCCCAACATACCGCAAGAAGAGATAGACCGTGTTAAGGACGAGCTGCGAGGCTATGCTGAAAGAGTGACGAACGAAGGCATGTCGTTCTCCACGCTTGCCATACTCTACAGCGAGGACCCCGGCTCAGCCCGGCAAGGTGGCGAGCTTGATTATGTGGGCAGAGGTATGTTGGACCCCGCCTTTGCCAACGTGGCTTTCAGTCTCACCGACCCGAACAAAATCTCAAAAGTAGTGGAGTCGGAGTACGGTTTCCACATAATTCAGTTGATAGACAAGCGAGGCGACAAGATAAAGGTGCGCCACATATTGCGCACTCCCAAGGTGGCTCAGGAAGACATCGACGCAGCTTTGGCAAGACTTGACTCCATAGCCGACGACATAAGAGAGGAGAAGTTCACCTTTGAGGAAGCGGCTACTTACATCAGTGACGACAAGGACACGAAGAGTAACCACGGACTGCTGACCAACGTGAAAGTGGACGATGACGGGCAGCGTATACGAACCTCGCGGTTCGAGATGAGCGAGTTATCGGAACTTTCCTCCGACTTGGCTCGCATAGTCGACGGGATGGAGGTGGGCGAGATATCGCATGCCTTCAAGATGATATACACTAATATGAAGACTGTGTGCGCTATCGTGAAGCTGAAGAGCAGGATAAAGGCGCACCGCGCAAGCGTGGCGGAGGACTTCCAAGTGCTGCAAGACATAGTGCTGAACAAGAAGAAAGAGGAACTTCTCGTTAACTGGATAAAGGAAAAGCAGAAGACAACCTACGTCAGGATAAACGAGAACTGGAGGGATTGCGATTTTGAGTACCCCGGTTGGATAAAGTAAATGTCGCATAAACTCAGCCGGATCGTAGCCTTATGTCTGCTCGCCTTTACGGCTTCCGCGATGGCTCTTGGACCCTTGCGCGGCACGACTGAGGAGACGGCAGGCAGTAATCCGGCGGCAACAAGCGAGGACAGCTTAGGGCAAACGGCAGGAGAGGAGCGGGAGCAGTCCGACACGAGGGTGAATCTCTTGCACGCCGACCAACTTTATTATAATCAAAGGAAGCACGCCACGGCACAGTTTCTTGTTGGCGACGTGCGTTTCGAGCATGATGGCACGCTGATGTTTTGCGACAGTGCCCTTTTCTATCAGGAAACGAACTCCTTCGACGCTTACGGAAACGTGCGGCTTCTCCAAGGTGACACGCTAACCTTGACTGGAGATGTCATGTATTACAACGGGCTGGAGCAGATGGCAAGGATGCGCTACAATGTGGTGCTGACGCACAGAGACGTGGTGATTTACACAGATTCTATGGATTACGACCGTCTTTTCTCGCTTGGTTATTACTTCGAAGGCGGCAGACTTTTGACACAGAACAGTCAGCTTACCAGCGATTGGGGAGAATACAGTCCTGTGACACGTGAGGCGGTTTTCAACTACAACGTTGAGCTTGTGACGCCAGCGCCCCCAGAGCCGACCCGAACGACAGTGGTGAGCGACACGCTACACTACAACACTGTGACGAGCGTAGCCCATGTCACTGGCCCGAGCAACATAGACAACGGGGCGAACCACGTGTACACGGAGAACGGTTACTACAATACCGAGACCGACGACTCGTATATGCTTAACCGCTCGATATTGCAGAACGGCTACAAAAACCTTATAGGCGACAGCATTTGCTGGAGCGGTGAGGAGCAGATAGGCAAGGCTTTCGGCCATGCGATCTACACAGACACGCTGAACCGCAACAAGTTCGTGGGCAATTATATAATGTACAACGACTCCATAGGCTACACAGAGGCTGCTGACAGCGCCGTGCTTATGGATTATTCCGAGGCGGACACCTTCTACGCCCACGCCGACTCCTTCTTCCTCGTCACCCATAACATTGACACCGACAGTATGTTTCGTATGCTTCACGGTTACCATCATGTGAGAGCTTATCGCACAGATATTCAGGCCGTATGCGACTCGATTGTCTACGACGGGCGGGACAGTTGCACCACGATGTACAAAGACCCTATAATGTGGCAGGAGGGTCAGCAGGTGCTTGGCGAGGAGATTAAGGCATGGCGCAACGACTCAACCATCGACAGCATATATGTCATCAACCAAGCACTGTCGGTGGAGCGGCTCGACTCTGTGCATTATAACCAGATTGCCAGCAAGGAAATGCACACTTACATGGAGGACGGCGACCCATATCTTATGGTGGCTGACAGAAACGTGTTTGTGAATTACTACCCCTTCGATGATGATTCGCTGATGATAGGAATGAATCACACTGAGAGCAGCGAGATGAGGATGTGGCTCGTGGAGAGAAAAGTGCAGAAGATATGGATGCCAGCCGCCACAGGCACTATGTATCCGCTTTTTCTCATACCGCCCAAGACCCTATATTTAGAGAACTTCGTGTGGTTCGACTATGTGCGTCCGCTCAACAAGGATGACATCTTCAACTGGCGGCCCAAGCGAGCAGGCACGGAGCTTAAGGAGAGTGTGAAGCACGAGCCGCCTAAGCAGAAATTAGAAGACGTGAAAAACAAAAAGAATAAAAATGGGAATGTTCAAGACACGCCAGCCGAGGAAGTTCAACCGGGTGAGCATCTACACGAGTGAGCGCAAGGACAGACTGGACAAAATCGTGCGCGAGGCAAAGGCAGAGATGGGCGAGTTGCCGAAGGGCGAGATAGCGCCCGACACGTTCAAAGGCAAATTTTCCAAGTTCACGCCCAGGGCGCAAAAAGCCAGCGAGAGCGGGAGAAAACTCACGCTGCCCGTGGTGATCATCGTTCTTTTCCTGCTTGTCCTGGCTTGGCGTTATATAATGACGGGCAAGATTCTCTTCTAAGTCGATGGCAGACATCATACATCTCCTGCCAGACACTGTGGCTAACCAGATAGCCGCGGGCGAGGTGATTCAGCGACCCGCCTCCGTGATAAAGGAGCTGACAGAGAATGCCGTCGACGCGGGAGCCACACGTATTGACGTGTTAGTAGTGGATGCCGGCAAGACGAGCATACAGGTTGTCGACGACGGGAAAGGGATGAGCGAGACGGACGCGAGACTGGCTTTCGAGCGCCACGCCACAAGCAAGATAAGGGAAGCAGCCGACCTCTTTGCTCTCAGCACTATGGGTTTCCGCGGAGAAGCCTTGCCAAGCATCGCCGCCGTCTCGCAGGTAACTCTGCGAACCCGCCTGGCCGACGCTGAGCTTGGCACTTGTCTGATAATCGAGGGCGGGCGGGTCGTCTCGCAAGAGACTGACGCTTGCCAGCAAGGTTGCAACTTCCTTGTGCAAAATCTCTTCTTCAACGTGCCCGCGCGCCGCAGGTTCCTGAAGAGCAACCAGACTGAGCTTTCCAACATCATACAAGAGTTTGAGCGGGTGGCCCTCGTTAATCCCGACATTCATTTCACGTTCTCCCACAACGGGCAGTTGCAGAACAACTACCAGCCCGCATCTCTTCGCCAGCGCATAGCGGATGTTTTCGGACATAAATTCGGAGACGCTCTGCTCGGCATTGATGTTGAGACCTCGTTGTGCAATATAACCGGCTTCGTCGGCCGCCCCGACTCTGCGAGGAAGAAGGGTGCGCACCAGTATTTCTTCGTCAACGGCCGCTATATGCGCCACCCGTATTTCCAGAAAGCCGTGCAGATCTCCTTCGAAGGCTTGATACCGCCCACCGAGCAAGTGCCTTTCTTCTTGTATCTGCAAACCGACCCCTCGACGATAGACGTGAACATCCACCCCACGAAGACGGAGATAAAGTTCGAGAACGAGCAGGCCATCTGGCAGATTATCACTGCCGCCGTGCGAGAGACGTTAGGGCGCTTCAACGCCGTTCCCATTATAGAGTTCGACAGAGAAGGCACTCCCGACGACATTCCCGTGTATTCTCCTTCGCATCAAGCCACGAGGACAATGCCGCAAACCCGTGTGAACTCATCGTATAACCCCTTTGAGGGCGGCACTGTTCAGCCTGACCGTGTCCCCGCGAATTGGGAGACGCTATATGCTGACCTCCAGCTTTCTGCCGGGCCCAAGCATCCCTCGCTGCCCATCGACGAGACGATGGGGGGAGAGATTGTGGAACGAAGCTCCCGTCATTACCAATATCGCGGGCAGTACATACTGACTGAGACGCGCGACGGGCTGATGATAGTCGACCAACATTGTGCGCACCTGCGCATATTATATAATAGGTATAGGAAACAACTCGCCCAAGGGAACGCCACAACCCAGCGGTTGCTTTTCCCGGCCTTGGTGAAATTCTCCAGTTCCGACGCTTCACTCTTCGAGGAGATACAAGACGAGCTCGCCGCCGTAGGCTTTGATCTGTCCCCGCTTGGCGACGGCAGCTTCTCCGTTCTTGGGCTTCCGTCCAACTTAGACGCTGCCGACCCCCAGAATCTCTTCGACGAGATCCTGAATGACTTGAGGGAAGGCGGGCAGAGCGTTGAGGAAAAGCTGCAGAGTCGCCTTGCTTTGATAATGGCACGCGGTGCGTCAATAGCTGTGGGCCAGGAACTCTCGCAGGATGAGATGGAGACTTTGGTGGCGGAGCTATTCAACACGGGCGATGTCACCCTTGCGCCCGACGGTAGCAAGATAGCAGTGTTTTTGGAGCAGAAAAGCATTGAAAATCTGTTCAATTGAGCCATTTCGGGCGAAAAACTTAAGTTTTTTCACTTTTTCGCCCTAAAATTTGGTTTGCGTGATATTTCTTTTGTTATCTTTGCAGTGCGTAATGGCAAGTTATAACTGCGAGAGATAGTTTATTAATCGTTTTTAAAATAGTGAAACTATGAAAAAGTTTATCATGTTGCTGGCTTTCTGCGGATTTTCTGCTGCTATGATGGCGCAGACTGAGGAAAGCTATCCGACCTTGAAGCACGGGTATATCGCCAACAGCTTCTGGGACAATTGGTTCATCGATGCAGGTGTTTCGCACCTCGCATTCTACTCTGATCAGGAACACGGACAGGGCTTGAATAAGGATCCGTTCTGGACAGGCCGCCGCTCTTGGGGCTTTGAGATTAGCCTCGGTAAGTGGGTAACTCCGGGCTTCGGTCTTCGTGTTAAGGGACAAGGCGCTTGGGGAACTCAGGTTAACAGCGTTACTGGTCCTGAGAATCCTACATTCAACCAGTGGAGTATGAGTGTTCAGCCGATGTTGAACCTGACTAACCTCTTCGGCGGTTACAAGCAGCGCTGGTGGGAGATCAGCATTTATGGCGGTGCTGGCTTCATCCGTAACAACGACTATGATGCTATTGCTCCTCTGTTCGAGGTTGGTGTATTCAACACTTGGAACATAACGAAGCGCTTCCACATCAACTTGGATGTTTACGCGCGTATGGCTGATTCCAACTTTGATGGCGTTGAGCAGGAGCATTACCAGCATAAGATCGTTGACCGTGACAACATCATCGGCTTCAGCGCAGGCATTGGCGTTAACCTCGGTAAGGTGGGTTGGGACAAGGCTCCCGATATGGATGCCATCCTTGCTAACCACAAGGCTCAGATTGATGCCCTGAACGCTACCATCGCAGCTCTCGAGGCTGAGAACGCTGACCTGAAGAAGAAGCTGGCCGAGAAGCCGAAGGAAGTGGTTAAGACCGTCACTGAGTTCGCCACCACCAGCGTATCCGTATTCTTCAACATCAACAAGAGCGAGATTGCTTCCCGCAAGGATCTGGTTAATGTCAAGGAGCTGGCTGAATACGCAAAGGCTAACGGCAAGACCGTCGTTGTTACTGGTTACTGCGACAGCGCAACAGGTTCTGTTGAATACAACCAGGCTCTGTCCGAGCGTCGTGCTGAGACCGTTGTTAACGAGCTCGTTGAGATGGGCGTAGACCGCGACAAGATCGAGGCATCTGGTCAGGGTGGCGTTGCCGACCTCGAGCCGTACCCGTACAACCGTCGAGTTATCGTTTCTCTGAAGTAAGCAGAAATCTCTTCATAATTAAGGGGTGCCTCGCCAATGGCGAGGCATCCCTTTTTTGTGTCCTTGCGGCGGGGAGGGCGGAGCGTGGCTGGTCGCGCGGGCGCTTAATGCCCGTCTGGAGACGGGTTGCCAAGGTGCTTGTTTCATGTCCTTGGGGAAAAACGAAATCGACCGCGCATTCTTTTTTGAAAAACCGCGCCGACTTTTTCCCTCGACCGCGCATTCTTTTGCTCCAAAACCCCCGAAGTTTTGCTCCAAAACCCCCGAAGTTTTAGCCTCGACCGCACCGACTTTTTCTCTCGACCGCAAGGTTTGCCATTAAAACCCCCAGCGGGGGTTGGCTTGCAGCGAACTCCCCTGCGCTCGGAAAAGCAAGCAAGCTTGCTTTGTCTCTCGCTTTTGGTCGTTTCAGAAGAGTAGCCGAGGGTTAAGCGTAGCGATACCCTCGGAACAAGGCGATAGCCACAAGAGTGCCGGAGGTTGCTCCGCAACCTATAAAAGCGCTTATAAGAGTGGCGAAGCCACTCGACGTTACCATCGAGCGCAGGCAAATAAGGTTGAGTACCTCCAGCACTCAACTTGGTCGTGCCGACCAACCGTGGGTTGTCCAACCCACGGCTACTCGTATTGAACCCCCTCTGGGGGTTCTCACTAACCGTACAATACGATGCAACAAGACCGCGCATTCTTTTCCTCTCGTCCGCACCGACTTCTCCTCTCGGATGCACATTCTTTTCATCCAGGCCGCGGCGGCATTGAGCGAGCTGTCGCTGGGCTTGAGGGATTTTTTGCCTGGAATGTTTGGCGGTTGCGGAATAATGGCTTACCTTTGCAAACGCAAGAACGGGGCAGCGTCCCCGTCTTCGGGGCGTTTAGCGCAGCTGGTTCAGAGCATCTGCCCTACAAGCAGAGGGTCGGCGGTTCGAATCCGTCAACGCCCACCAAGGCAAACATCGAGGTTTGCGCCATAAGTCCCTGCGGATAAGGCCGTGGGGACTTATATTTTTCCATGCGTCTCGCGGGGCGAAAAGCTTAAGAGATTTGGCGAAAGAATAGCGGTCTTCAGGGCAAAAGTCTTAAGAGATTTGGCGAAAGAATAGCGGTCTTCAGGGCAAAAGTCTTAAGAGATTTGCCGAGAGGCTTGCGGTTCGTTCGAGGGAGAAACAGAATAATAAAAGGTGTAAAAATAGGGGCGTAAGCTTTCTTTTTTCATAACTTTGCACCCATATTAGCGCGTTGCCTTATGAAGTTGAGCGAGTTGACTGCGATTTCCCCCATTGATGGACGTTACAGAGGGAAGACGGAGGCGTTGGCTTCCTACTTCTCGGAGTGCGCCTTGATGTATTACCGCGTCCGTGTCGAGGTGGAGTATTTCATCGCTTTGTGCGAGCTGCCCCTCCCGCAGTTGCGAGAGATGAGGGTGAGCAAGCAAGCGCTGAGAGACATCTACCGCAAGTTCACAGAAGTGGACGCCGCGAGGATAAAGGAAATCGAGGCGGTGACGAATCACGACGTGAAGGCGGTGGAGTACTTCATAAAGGAGAAATTCGACCATATTGGCGGGCTTGAGCCGTACAAGGAGTTTGTACATTTCGGCCTCACAAGCCAAGACATCAACAACACCAGCATACCCCTCTCCATAAAGGAAGCGCTCGAGGCCGCATACTACCCGATGCTCGAGGAACTTATAGCTCAAGTCTCGGCGTACGCAGAGGAGTGGAAGGACGTGCCAATGCTGGCGAAGACCCACGGACAGCCGGCCAGTCCCACGCGGCTCGGCAAGGAAGTGCGTGTGTTCGCCTATCGCCTTCAGCGCCAGCTGGAGATGCTTAAGGCCTGCCCCATAACGGCCAAGTTCGGCGGCGCGACAGGCAACTTCAACGCCCACCATGTGGCATACCCTGACATCGACTGGCGAAAGTTCGGAACAAGCTTTGTCAGGGAGAAGCTCGGGCTGGAGCGCGAGGAATACACCACGCAGATAAGCAACTACGACTCGCTGGGCGCGCTCTTCGACGCACTGAAGCGCATCAACACGATAATAATAGATATGGACCGAGACTTCTGGCAATACGTCTCGATGGAGTATTTCCGCCAGAAAGTCAAGGCTGGCGAGGTGGGAAGCAGCGCAATGCCCCACAAGGTGAACCCCATAGATTTCGAGAATTCCGAGGGAAATCTTGGCATTGCCAATGCGATTCTCTCGCATCTCAGCATAAAATTGCCCATAAGCCGCCTGCAGCGCGACCTGACAGACAGCACAGTTCTCAGAAATGTCGGCACGCCTCTCGGCCATATTCTCATAAGCATACAAAGCACACTGAAAGGCCTGCGCAAACTCGTCCTTAACCAGGAGGCAATCAACAGAGACCTTGACAACTGTTGGGCGGTTTGCGCCGAGGCAATACAGACAATCTTGCGCCGCGAGGCATACCCCAACCCCTACGAGACACTGAAGGCGTTGACACGCACCGGGGCGGGCATAAGCAAGGAGACAATCAAGAATTTCATCGAGACATTGAACGTGAGCGAAAGCGTGAAGGAGGAGCTGCGAAGCATAACTCCGCACACTTACACGGGAATGTAGTGAGTGCCACTTTATTATTTACATTTTTAGCACAAGGAACACAAACATTATGAGCGCAGAAGAAGAAGGTTGGAAGAAACAATTCTCCGACGAGAACGAGGGAGAGAAAGACCGCGAGGGTTCTAATCCCCAAGCAGAAGGGGCGGCAGCCCCAAGGAAACGGCCACGCATACAGCGTTCCACTTTCGAGAGCGTAGCGAGCCGCGGTTATCAGCCACGTGAGGGTAATGGTTACCAGCCCCGTGGAAATTATCAACAAAGAGAGGGAGGATACCAGCCACGTGAGGGAGGATACCAGCCACGCCAAGGCGGTTATCAGCCAAGAGAGGGCGGTTATCAGCCCCGTCAGCAAGGCGGTTATCAGCCAAGAGAGGGCGGCTATCAGCCCAGGCAAGGCGGTTATCAGCCACGTGGTGAGGGAGGTTATCAGCCCAGGCAAGGTGGTTATCAGCCTCGTCAAGGCGGCTACCAGCCCCGTCAACAAGGCGGCTATCAGCCACGAGAAGGCGGTTACCAGCCAAGGGAAGGCGGCTATCAGCCACGTCAACAGGGCGGTTATCAGCCTCGCGAGGGCGGCTATCAGCCACGAGAAGGCTATCAGCCCCGTCAGGGCGGCTATCAACAACGGCAAGGATACCAGCCACGTCAAGGCGGTTACCAGCCACGTCAAGGCGGATATCAACAGCGTCAAGGCTACCAGCCACATCAGGGCGGAGGACAAGGCTACGGTCAGCAGCAGCGCAGACCTTATAAGCCACGTCCCAATGGTTACGACCCGGAGGCAAGGTTCAGCCATAAAAAGCGCATAGAATACAAAGAGATTCACTACGACCCCAACGAGCCGGTGCGCCTGAACAAGTTCCTGGCCAACGCGGGAGTGTGCAGTCGCAGAGAGGCGGACACCTTCATACAGGCGGGTGTCGTGTCGGTGAACGGGCAAGTCGTCACGGAGCTTGGCACGAAAGTGCTGCGCACGGACGAGGTACGCTTCCACGACCAGCCCGTGAAGATGGAGAAAAAAGTGTACGTCCTGCTGAACAAGCCCAAGGATTGTGTGACGACGAGCGACGACCCCAAGAACCGCAAGACCGTGATGGACTATGTCCGTGGGGCTTGCACCGAGCGCATCTACCCTGTGGGCAGGCTCGACCGCAACACCACTGGCGTGCTTCTTCTGACCAACGACGGCGAGCTTTCGAGCAAACTCACGCACCCGCAGTTCAACAAGAAGAAGATTTACCACGTCTTCACCGACAAGAACGTCGCCTCAGCCGATATGCGGCAGATTATGGAGGGCATACAGCTTGAGGACGGTGTCGTTAAGGCGGACGCTGTGGAGTATGCCAGCGAGACGGACAAGAAGCAGGTGGGCATCGAGCTGCACTCGGGGCGAAACCGCATCGTGCGCCGTATCTTCGAGCATCTTGGCTACCGCATTCTGAAGCTCGACCGCGTATACTTTGCGGGCTTGACAAAGAAGAACGTGCGCCGGGGCGACTGGCGTTACCTCACCGAGAAGGAGGTGTCGATGCTCCGTATGGGCGCATTCGAGTAGAAGTAAAACATATAATACAAAAGCTGATGATTAGGCGTACGAAAATCATTGATGCCCTTCAGCGAACCGACTACGGGACCGACATCACGGTGATGGGGTGGGTTCGCTCGAAGCGGGCGAGCAAAGGCATCTTCTTCATAGCGCTGAACGACGGAAGCACTATAAAGAACGTGCAGATTGTGGGCGATGACGCTAAGTTCGACCCCGCTATGCTTAAGCTGATTACCACGGGGGCGTGCCTCTCCGTCGAGGGCAAGCTTGTGGAAAGTCCCGCCGCGGGGCAGGCGAGCGAGATACAGGCCGTCGGCATTGAGGTGCTTGGCACTTGCGACGCGGACTACCCGATGCAGAAGAAAGGGCAGTCGTTCGAGTACATGCGGCAGCACGCTCACATGCGTCTTCGCACCAACACTTTCGGGGCGGTGATGCGCATTCGCCACAATATGGCAATGGCTATCCACACCTACTTCCACCAGCACGGCTACTTCTACTTCAACACCCCGCTCATCACCGCCAGCGACTGCGAGGGCGCGGGTCAGATGTTCCAGGTGACGACCAAGAACCTCTACGACCTCAAGAAGAACGAGCAGGGCAGCATCATCTACGACGACGACTTCTTCGGCAAGCAGACCTCGCTCACCGTCAGCGGACAGCTGGAGGGAGAGCTTGGGGCTACCGCACTGGGGGCTATATACACGTTCGGCCCGACGTTCCGTGCAGAGAACAGCAACACGCCACGCCATCTCGCTGAGTTCTGGATGATTGAGCCGGAGATAGCCTTTATGGACCTCGACGACCTGATGGATCTTGAGGAAGACTTCATTAAGTATTGCGTGCGCTGGGCGTTGGACAACTGCGGCGACGACCTTGAGTTCCTCAACAAGATGGTGGACAAGGGCTTGCTGGAGCGCTTGCAGGGTGTCTTGGGCGAGACGTTCGTGCGCCTGCCTTACACTGAGGGCATCGAGATACTTCAGGAGGCACTCCGCTCGGGCAAGAAGAAGTTCGAGTTCCCCTGCGAGTGGGGTGACGACCTCGCCAGCGAGCACGAGCGTTACCTCGTGGAGGAGCACTTCCGCAAGCCGGTGATAATGACGCACTACCCGAAGAAGATTAAGTCGTTCTATATGAAGATCGACGAGGAGCTGCCCGTCTACGAGGGCAAGGAGATGGAGCAGACGGTGCAGGGCACGGATGTCCTCTTCCCGCAGATAGGCGAGATCATTGGCGGCTCGGTGCGTGAGGAGCACTACGACAAGCTGATGAACGAGATAAAGGAGCGCCACATACCGATGAAGGATATGTGGTGGTATCTCGACACCCGCCGCTTCGGCACTTGTCCGCACGCTGGCTTCGGGCTTGGCTTCGAGCGTCTCATCCTCTTCGTCACGGGTATGCAGAACATAAGGGACGTGATACCTTTCCCCCGCACCCCGAAGAACGCTGAGTTTTAGCTGCGGAGACTTGAGGGAAAGACAGCAAGAAGGGAGCGGCTCTTTCGCTAAGAACCGCTCCCTTTTATGGCAGAGAATGTTAAACCGCCCGCAGGGCGTAATGAAACGACCAGTGTGGTTGTTATATAATAAATGGCATAACTAATCAAAGACCCCGATATGAAGAAGCTATTAACCCTTATGGTTTGCCTCGCCCTCGTGGCTGTGCCCCTGGAGGCGAAGAGCAAGAAAGCGAAGAAAAGAGAGAAGGCTGCCGCCGAGGCTGCCGCCAAGCAGAAGCAGGAAGAGGAGCAGAAGCCCGACGTTGACCGCCCGGGGCTGTTCCACGTAACGAAGAAGAACAACGAATGGTTCTTCGAGATGTCGGACTCCCTGCTGGGCAAAGACCTGCTCACCACCACCCGTTATATCACCACGCCTGCCGAGAGCGGCAAGTACGGCGGCGAGGAGTCGGACGACAACGTGGTGTACTTCCAGCTTAACCCCGACGGCACGCTGCTCCTGCGCATACGCCTCTTCGTGAACCAAGCCGACACGACGGAGGCGATAAGCCGTGCGGTGACACGCAGCAACGAGAACCCTATCATCGGCTCGTTCAAGGTGGAGGAGCACAAGGACGGCAGGCTTAAGTTCAACGCCACGGGGTTCTTCAACGACGACAACCCGTTGTGCTTCTCCCAAGACGACAAGAAGAGCTTCGGGCTTGGGCAGATGATAAGGGACGACAGTTACATCGAGGACATAAAGAGCTTCCCAACGAACACCGAGGTGCGCCTTGTGAAGACCTACTACAGCTCCAAGGACACGTGGGCGGTACGGGTGACAGGGCGTATGACGTTTACCCTTAACATCAGCTTCATCCTGCTGCCCGAAGAGCCTATGCAGCCCCGCCTGTTCGACCTGCGTGTGGGATACTTCGCCGAGGTCTTCCACCGATACAGCGACGAGCAGCAGCGCATCGGCTGGAACACTAAGTACATCACCCGCTGGAGGCTTGAGCCTCGGCCCGAGGACATTGGCAAGATGATGGCGGGCGAGCTGGTGGAGCCGCAGAAGCCCATCGTCTTCTACATTGACCCCGCCACGCCGAAGCAGTGGCGCAAGTACCTTATCCAGGGCGTGAACGACTGGCAGGCTGCCTTCGAGCAGGCGGGCTTCAAGAACGCCATCTACGCCCTCGAGTGGCCCGAGGGCAACGACTCGACGATGAGCATGGAGGACGCTCGCTACAGCGTCATCCGCTATCTCGCCTCCGAGACGCAGAATGCCTACGGCCCGCACGTCTCCGACCCTCGGACGGGCGAGATACTGGAGAGCCACATCGGCTGGTATCACAACATCATGCAGCTCCTGCACGACTGGTACTTCGTGCAGGCGAGCAGCATCGACGAGGCGGCGCGCAAGATGCACTTCAGCGACGAGCTTATGGGGCAGCTCATTCGCTTCGTTGCCAGTCACGAGGTGGGGCACACGCTTGGGCTCAGGCACAACTTCGGCAGCTCAAGCACCGTGCCTGTCGACTCCCTCAGGAGCAAGACGTGGGTGGAGCAGCACGGACACACGCCAAGCATTATGGACTACGCCCGCTTCAACTACGTTGCGCAGCCCGAGGACGGTCTCTCGCCCGCAGACCTGCTCCCCCGCATTGGCGACTACGACAAGTGGGCTATCGAGTGGGGCTACAAGCCGATGTTCGGTGCCTCGTCGCCTGAGGAGGACAGGCGTATGCTCGAGCCGATGACGCTCGAGGCGCAGAAGAACCGCCGCCTTTGGTGGGGCGACGGCGAGGGCGTTAAGATGGACCCACGCCGTCAGACGGAAGACCTTGGCGACGACGCCATAAAGGCGAGCGAGTATGGGCTGCGCAACCTCAAGCGTGAGTACACGCAGCTGGAGAAGTGGACAAAGGACGACAAGGATCTCTACGACGAGAACCTCTTCGAGATGGCTAACCAGGTGGCGCAGCAGTACCTGCGCTACATGGGGCACGTTGGCAACTACATCGGCGGCACGTACACTGACTGGCGCACACGTGAGCAGGGCGGCACGCTCTACCAGCCCACGCCCTTGGAGAGGCAGAAGGCTGCCCTCGCCTTCCTCAACGAGAACGAGCTCACCGAGCCGACGTGGCTGCGGCAGCCCTCTTACGTCAAGAGCCTCTACGCCGACCCGCAGGGCTTCTCGCTCTCAATAGCCAAGCAGGCCGCCTCCACGCTCGTGTGGAAGATAGACGGCTTGAACCGCCTCTACCCGGCGGAGGCTTACCTGCCCGACCTCGTGGGCTACTGCTTCACGGAGGCGCAGAGCGGGCAGGCGGTCACGCCCTACCGTGAGGCGCTTCAGCAGGCAGTCGTGGACAATCTCATCTCAGCGTTCCAGAGCCGCTCGGGCGCAGTGCGGGGCGCGGTGCTGCTTGCGCTTAAGGACATCCAGAGGAAGGCGGAGGCTTACCGAGGCGGCGACGCTCGCTCCAAGGCACATTACGCCAACCTTGCCGACCGCATAGCCCGCGCGCTTGTGGTGAAGTAGCCTAAGGCTTCGCAAAGCCTTCATTGAACGAGTTCCAACTTGTGTATTGAAGAGGTTCCAACTTGTGTATTGGACAAGTTCCAACTTCTCCGTCGGACGAGTTGGAATCGGTCCGTCGGACGAGTTGGAATCGGTCCGTCGAACGAGTTGCAAGGCCTTCGTCGAACGCTTCGCAAAGGGTAGCCGCTACCAGCCAGAGCGGTTACTTGAACCTTATCTGAACCACGAGGTTGAGGTAGTAGCGCCCGTCCTTGGGGTAGACCCTGCCCATGTCATAACGCTTCACGTCGGGCGTCTCGAACTTCGTGTTACGCACGAGGTAGTCTTCGAGCAGGTTGCGGTCATAGATATGGAAGCAGACCACGTCGCCGTCGCCCTTGACCACAAGGTAGCCGCCAGTCGCCTCGTAGCGTCCTTGCCAAGTCGTTGCGGGAAGCATGCCTAAGGCCACCGCCACCATAAGCCCCTTCATCTTGTACTCGTACATACGATGCCCGCCCTTGAGGCAGTACTGCTGCGGGTTAGCCTCGCTTATGCGCTCGATGGCGTGCCATATATCCATGTCCTTGTTGCGGTAGCAGTCAGCCAGCATCCAGCCGATGATCTCGGGCATATTGCTGTCCACCATCCTGAGGTTGCCGTCGAATGTGGGGTTAAGGGTGCAGTCGAAGCGCAAGGCGCAGCCGCTTTCGGCTATGGCTTGCACAAGTCTCAGCATCTTCCCGTTGCCGCTTATGCTGTTGATGGCTTCAGCCTTTGCCTCGTCCATCTCCCCGTCGAGCCAGTACCTGACTGTCGTTGCCTTCGAGGCATTGAGAAGGGTGGAGGCTGAGCCGGCTTTCGACTTGATGCTGAAGCCGAAGTCTGGCTGCGTGCCCGTGTGGTAGTCGTGAATGACTATGTGGATGTCCGCCTTGTCCTGCGACTTTGCCTTTATCTTCTGACAGTGTATCTTCCTGAGGAACGGCTCTATCTCGCTTATGGCGAACGCCCCCGCCGTGTTGCCTCCTGCCTGTATGTGGCTGAACAGCTCCGAGGCTTTACGGAGGAACTCGTCAGTGCCAAGCCGCGCCACCTCGTTGCCGTCCTCCGTCACCACCACAAGCTTGCCGCCCTCCTCGATGGAGTAGCGCATCTTCCTTTCCAGCTCGTCGCGTATTATCCTTATGACGGGGAAGAAGGTGTCCAGCCTGTTAAGGTCGCCGTCGCCTGAGTGCAGCTCCTTCTCTCCGAGCAGCTTGAAAAGGACGTAAAGCTCGCTCCACTCGCCTTTGTTGCCTGTTATCATGCCTTGCTGTATTTCTTGCTTCTCTTGGGCAGCCTCTTCAGTATCTCCTCGGCGGTCGCCTTGATGGCAGGCACTGCCACCGAGTTGCCGAACTGCTTGTAGGCTGCTGTGTCGGACACTTGGATAATGAACTCTTCGGGGAAGCCCTGCAGGCGAGCCCACTCCCGCGGGGTCATCTTGCGTATTCCCTCCCTGTTCACCTCGCCCGAGATGCGTGTCTCGGGCGTGAAGTCGGTGAGGCGGCGGTCAACGACGAGGTTCCTCTCCCTTCCCATTCCCCCGACGACGATGGCGTTAGCCACGCTGTTGTCGCTTATTATCTCGTAGCCGAAGCCGTGCCCGAGGGCAGCGTGCCGCTCTTTGTGGCGCACGAGCGTCTTGATGTACTGTGTCGAGAGGTAGTAGCGGGCGGAGACGGGGCTTTGCTCCTTCACGTCGGCGAAGGTCTTGGTCGTGTCGGTGGGCTTGGGGTAGGTGAAGTCCCTCACGCCTTGGTCTTTGCGGAAGCCCACTATGTACACTCTCTCCCGGTGCTGCGGCACGCCGAAGTGCATAGCGTTCACTATCTCGGGCTCTGGCACGTAGTAGTCGAGGTCGTTGCGAAGCACGTTGAGGATGGTGCTGATGGTTCTGCCACGGTCGTGTATGAGCAGCCCCTTCACGTTCTCGAGGAAGAAAGCCCTCGGACGCTTGCGCCTTATTATCTCCGCCACGTCGAAGAAGAGCGTGCCCCTCGTCTCCTCGAAGCCCATCCTCCTTCCCGCCAGCGAGAACGCTTGGCAGGGGAAACCGGCGCACAGCAGGTCGAAGCCGTCGGGGATGTAGCTCTTGGTCTCCTCCTTCGTGATGTCGCCGAAGGGCACTTCCCCGTAGTTGAGCAGATAGGTGCGCTGCGCCTGCTCGTCCCACTCGGAGGAGAAGACGCACCTGCCTCCAAGGCTCTGCATCGCAAGGCGGAAGCCTCCGATGCCTGCGAAGAGGTCGATGAAGGTGAACTGCGGGTCTGCGGGGCTCTTGAAGGGCACGTCGAGGAACTCCCTGAAGAAGTCCGTCTGCGCAGCCGTGTCGCTGGCGAGCCAGTCCTCGCTCCCGTCGCTAAGGCTTCGCCCCATGTCCTTCATCAAGCCGAGAGCCTTCTGCTGGTAGGTGCGCCCCGAGGCGTGGCAGCGGTTGTGCAGGTAGTGCGACACCACCGCCATCTGTTGCCCGAAGCTCATGGGGTTGCCCTCGCTGTCGAGGCAGTGCGGGCCGAAGAAGCGCATATTAGCCCTCTGCCCGCCGCTTAGGATTTCCTTTATTGCAAGCCCGTCCATCGCTGTCTTTCTTGGCGTTCGTCGTGCAAAGTTAAGCAAAGGGAGGGGATTACGGCTGTGGCGGTGGGCTTTTTCTGTGTCTGCGAGCGACAATCGCAACGCCTCGTACGACGCTTCGCGGAACGTAGGGCTACGATTTGTAAGACGTAGGGCTACGTGTTGCCTGTCTTACTTGCGGAATTCTGCGACGATGCGGGGCGAGCCCTTGCGGGGGAGGGCGCAAAGGCGGTAGACCCCTCGCTCGAGGCTGCTGATGTCTGCCCGCTCTTGCCATCGGCCCGTGAGCAAGGGTCTGCCCGCGAGGTCGGTTACGGTGTACTGCTCTGCCTCGATGGAGGAGGGGAGAGGGAGCGTTGTGCCGTCGGTGGGAAGGTAATGCGGCTGGGGCGCAGAGGCTGGGGCGCTTGGGGCGAGGCGTATCTGCAAGGGTGCGCTCTCGTTGCCGCAGCGGTCGAGGGCAGTGACGGCGAGGCTTAGCCCGAGGCGGCGGTTGAAGGTGAAGCAAGGCTCGGGGAGGCAGGAGGCAACGAGGTTCTCAGCCTTCGTCACGTCCACGGGCGAGGCGGGGCTGGCGTAGACGTTGTAGCGCACGCCCTCGGGGCAGAGGTTGTCCGCGCACGTGTCCCATCGCAGCTCCGTCATCTGAGCGTCGAGGTCTCGCTGCTCGAAGCGGGAGGGGGCGGCGGGGGCGATGCTGTCCGTCCAAGTG
>JAJPYQ010000083.1:0-2909 GCA_021204865.1 Prevotellaceae bacterium
CCCATCTTTTTTTTTTTCACTCTTTTTTCTTCTTACTTTATGCTCATGTTTCTCTTGGTCTCGTATATTTTTAAAATATCAAGGTCGCGGTAAAACGTCGGCGCGGGCGGGGGGCGGGGACTTGCGGGGAGTGAAAGAGGAAGCCCCGGGCTTCGTTACCCGGGGCTTCCTTATAAAGTCAAGTGAGGCGGGAGGTCACTTCACGACGATCTTCTTGCCGCCCTTGATGTAGATGCCCTTTGTTGGCTTGCTTACGCGGATGCCCTGCAGGGTGTAGACGGCCTCGCTGTTGGCAGAGGCTTCTGCCTTCAAGCCCTCTATTGCGGTAGCGACAGGAGACAGATAGGTAAGGCTGACAGGCTCCATGGTCACCCAGTTGCCGCCGGCTGCTATGTTCAGCACGCCGTAGGTCAGAGTGCCGATTGAGTCGACAGTAACCGTGAGCGTCACGATGTCATCTTCTGTGTACACACAAGAGGTGGCTGTGCCCACGGCGATGGCTTTGACAGTGTCGTTAGCGTAAGCCTCGGCGATGTCGTCGCCATAGGTCAAGCCTTCGATGTTGGCAGCGTTAGACTGGGCGTAGAACGAGATCTCGTACGTGCCTGGCTGCAAGCCGCTGATAGTGCAAGAGAGTATGTCGCCCTCAGCGTAGTCAGCAGTGTTGTAAGTCTCGTGGGCGGTATCGCGGCTCGGGCAAAGACCGGGGCCGTTGCCCTGTGCGGCAGCCCATGTGCCGTCGTTCAGGATGGTGTAGGTCAGGTCAGAGCCATCGGTGGTCTGAGCCTTCTGGGCTGCTATGAGGGAGGCGGACACGTCCTCGTCGGTGAGAGTGCAGGCGCTGTAAGCCGCACCGTCCTCTGTGGCCTCCCAAACATTTGCGCCAGCCTCGTCGAGGCTATCCACAACCTCGGCTATGCCAGCGTAGTAAGCCGCTGAGGTCTCTGCTGCCTCTATAGCCGCGAAGGCTGCCTCGTAGGTATCCTGCGAGGGGTCAGACTCGTAGGCTGCGAGGGCAGTCTCCATAGTCTCCTGAACGGTGGCGTTCATCTTTCCCTCCACGGCGGTGAGGGTGGGCGCAATGGAGCTGGTCACGGTGAGGTTCTTCCAGGCAATCCAGTTGTAGTTAGCGTCGGAGACGTTGATGGCGATGTCCAGCGTTCCCTCTTCACCGACGGTGGCGGTCAGGGAGAAGGTGCCGTATACGCCAGTCTCAGTGCCGTAGGTCTCGAAGGTCCCTGTCTCTGCGATGTCAACGCTTGCCTCGTTGGCTGTCAGGGTGGTGCCTGTGTTAATGCTCTCAGCTCCTTGCTCGGAGAAGATGCGTATGTCGAGGGACACGGTGTAGTCGCCTGCTTCCAGGCCAGTCAGCTGCTCGTGGCTGATGGTCGCGTCAGTAAGGAGAGTGCCATATACCCAGTTCTGGCAGAACGGGGTAACCATACCGGACTCGTCAGTCTCAACGCTCCAAGTGTTCTGCTCGTGCGTGCCGTTGTTGCCAGTGGTTGTCCAGTGGTCTATGTCTGCCACGCAGGAGTGGATGGTGAAGGTCTCACCCTCTTCCTCGCTCTCTTCTCCGCTTATAGCAGCGTTGTAGGCGTCGAGGGCAGCCTGAAGGGTCTCAATGTCGCTTGCGGATACTGTACCCTCAAGAGCTGTCTGGGCTGCCTCAATAGCCGCGGCAAGGGCTGCTGCCTCCTCAGCGTACTGCTCGTTAACGGAGGCAACAGTGAGGTCGTAAAGCTGCAGCTCGGCAAGATGCCAGTTACCAGCATTATACTGACCACTCGTCAGATCCACTGCTGTCGTCGCTTCCTCATAGAGGCGAATGACTGTAGTGCCTTCGGGGATGGTGAAGTCTACTGCCACGGTCTCGCCTGGTGACTCGAACGGAATATCAAGAGTGGTGATCGTTGTCTCTGTTTCCCCATCTACGGAGACAACAAGTATCTCTGAGATTTGGTTGTTGTTCTGATTACGGCGTGTTATGCTCAGCTCAACATCGCCTCCCGTGTAGTCCTCAGGCAAGGCTATCTCTATGTAAGCGTCACCGTCTGTAACGGTAACTCCAGACCATGTCGACTGCCAGTATGTGGAAGCGTCACCGTCAATCAGTGCGGGCAGTCCGTCACCGTCGCCATCCTGTGTCAGGTTAGACGAGAGCTGGTCTGCGGAGGTGATGAGGGCAACCCCCACTGCGTCGTTAGCGTCATAGGTAGCCTGAGCCTCCTCTATTAGCTCTGTCAACTCTGCAAGGTTGTAATCACTCTCAGTCATATCCTCGAGGGTAACCTCGTAGAGCTCCCAGTCGTCGTTGCCGCCAGTGGTGGTAACCTCTCCAGTTGCCCAAGTGTCAACGCCCTTGCCTGCGCCGTCATTGTTCAGTGCGTAGCCCGTGTTGTTCGCATAGATAGCCCAGTGGCCAGCGTTCTCTCCAATGGTGGCAACATCCCACAGACCTGCGCTTTCCAAGGAAGAAGTAGTGGAAACATAAGTCTGCTGTCCATACTCAGCGGATGCGAAGTAGTTGCCCGTGGCGAACTGCAGGTAGTAGACAGTGCTGCTTGAGTATAACGGAGTAGCGCCTGATGTCTCCACAAAGTGGAGCAGATACTTGGCAAGGTCAGAGCCATAGGAGCCTACCACGCCGTCGCCCCAAGCCATAATAGCGTCGGCTGTGGATGCACGGTCGACTGTCTCACCTTCACCTTCGTCGTAGATAGGAGTCCACACTGACTCGCTGGTGCGCTTCTGCTCCAGCAGGTACCACTTCTGAGTGTCGATAGAGGTGGCGAGATCGGAAGAGATGGCAGACACCTTCATATTGGAAGTGTCCAGCCCTTCGGCCATTGCCTGGGGGGGGGGGGGGGGGGGGGGGGGGGGGGGGGGGGGGGGGGGGGGGGGGGGGG
>JAJPYQ010000083.1:2919-5197 GCA_021204865.1 Prevotellaceae bacterium
CCACGGCCTGCTGGCTCGGCCATTTGTTTAACCCCCCGCCAAACTATGGCCGCACCATTATAAACGAAAGCCCCACCCCCACCGCCATTTCCTTACCCCCCCCCCCCAATAGGAGCATAAGGGCAGCAAGGGCGAGAATTGAATGTAGATGTTTTCTCATAAGGATAGTTTTAATGAAGTTAATAATAAGTGTTGTCTGCGAGGCAAAGATAGCAAGTCTTGCGGTATAAGGCAAATATTCTTGCCGTTTTCTTCTACGCGAGGGCGGGAAAGCCCCCTCAGGCGTGGCAAAGGGTCAGTAGTGAGGCGTGGCGGAGGGTCAGTAGTGACCTTTGGCAGGTTTTCGCTAACTTTGCGCCTGTATATGGAAGAGACGAGACTTACAATCTACTCCGCGCAGACGGAGAGCGAGCTGCCCCTCGACTTCGCCGACGAGGGGATAAGGGCAGGCTTCCCCTCCCCGGCGCAGGACTACCTGCACGAGAGCATCGACCTGAACCGCGAGCTGGTGCGCCACCCCGCCACGACGTTCTACGCCCGCGCCGTGGGCGACTCGATGAGGGACAAGGGGATAGGCGACGGCGACCTGCTGGTGGTGGACAAGTCGCTCGAGCCGAGGGAGGGGAACATCGTGGTGGCTTACATCGACGGGGAGTTCACGCTCAAGACCCTTCACCGCGACGAGCGGGCCGACTGCCTCTGGCTTATGCCCGCCAACAGCAAGTACCAGCCAATCCGCGTGACCCGGGAGAACCACTTCATCATCTGGGGCGTGGTCACCTACAACATAAAGAGCCAGCTGCGCAGGCAATAGGGAGAAGGCATGGTTGGGCTGGTGGACTGCAACAACTTCTACGTCTCCTGCGAGCGGGTGTTCAACCCGGGGCTCAGGGGGAAGCCCGTCGTGGTGCTGTCCAACAACGACGGCTGCGTGATAGCCCGCAGCAACGAGGCGAAGGCTCTGGGGCTCAGGATGGGCGACCCGCTGTTCCAGGTGAGGGAGCTGGTGGAGAGGGAGAAGGTGGCGGTGCTGAGCAGCAACTATATATTATACGGTGACATGTCGAGCCGTGTGATGAGCCTGCTCGCGGAGATGACACCGGGCATCACGCAGTACAGCATAGACGAGTGCTTCGTAGACCTTGACGGGATAGCCGACCCCCTGCCCCTCGCCCGAGGGATGGTGGACAAGGTGGAGAGAGGAACGGGCATACCCGTGACCGTCGGCATAGCCACGACGAAGACCCTCGCCAAGGCCGCCAGCAAGTTCGGCAAGAAGTACAAGGGCTACCACAGCGTGTGCCTGATAGACAGCGAGGAGAAGCGTGTGAAGGCTCTGCGCCTGCTCGACATAGGCGACGTGTGGGGCATAGGCAGGAGGAACGCCCAGAGGCTCCGCTACGAGGGCGTGGAGACAGCCCTCGACCTGACCGAGCGGAGCGAGGAGTGGGTCAGGAGGAGGCTCACCGTGGTGGGCGTGCGCACGTGGAAGGAGCTGCGGGGGGAGAGCTGCATAGACGTTGACGAGCTTCCGCAGAGGCAGAGCGTGTGCACCAGCCGCAGCTTCCCCGACCAGGGCATAGGCGAGCAGCACAGGCTGGAAGAGGCTGTCAGCAACTTCGCCGCCTCGGTGAGCCGCAAGCTGAGGGAGGGGCACACCCTCTGCCAGTCGCTCACGGTGTTCGCGCAGACCAGCCGCTTCCGCACAGACCTCGAGCCGCACGTCATCAACGAGACGGTGCAGCTCCTCACCCCCTCCAACGACCTGCGGGAGCTCGTCTCCGCCTCCGTCAGCGTGATAAGGCACAGCTTCCGCAAGGGCTCACTCTACAAGAGGGCGGGCGTGATAGCCTGGAACACCTGCCCCGACCAGGCAGTGCAGGGCAACCTCTTCGACCTGCGGGACAGGGAGAGGCAGGAACGCCTCGCCCGTGCCATAGACGAGATTAACAAGCGCAACGGGCACCACACCATCCACACCGCCATACAAGGAGGCAAGGGCTGGAGGCTAAAGAGCGAGCACATCACACGGCAGTACACCACCAACCTCCAGCAAGTGATACAGGTGAGGACGGACGGGTGAGGGGCAGGCGGAAGGCCCGCCACGTTTGAACCCCGGAGGGGTTCCTGAGGGACAGTATGGGGATTGCGCCACGAATAACCCCGAAGGGGTTGCATATGGCAGCCCCTTCGGGGCTATCCGCACGAGGCGATGCCCCTCAACCGCGCATTCTTTTTCCCTCGACCGCACCGACTTTTTCCCTCGACCGCGCATTGT
>JAJPYQ010000040.1 GCA_021204865.1 Prevotellaceae bacterium
TTATATATGTATGGTACTCTGGTACTCTGCAGTTCAGTAGGGCAGATAGTCATCGCTGCAGGGGTTTTGGTGGTCGTTGTCATCGTCTGAACTTTCTTCCTGCTCCACTTCGGTCAGGCCGAAGGGCAGCTCGTCCTGCACGGGCTCGTCATCATCCTCCACGTGCAGGGAGTAGAAGCCATAGCGTGGCTTGTCAAGAAACTGGTCTTCCTCGCCATCTTCTCACGGCATCTTCGCCCTCGACCGCGCCGACTTTTCCTCTCGACCGCGCATTCTTTTGCTCCAAAACCGCCGATGTTTTAGCCTAAAACCGCCGATGTTTTTCCCTCGACCGCACGGGTCGAGTCGTCCAGCCGCCCGAAGTGTACACTCCCGCGCCCAGACATCCTGCCACAAGCCGCCAGAGTGGTTTGCCATCGCCCCTGAAAGAGAACCCCCCAAAGGGCGGGGCTCCGCTTGTTTGCGCCCTCCTCTTTTTTATGTTATATAGCAGGCGGCCGTGAAACCCGTGTTTCCCCCCGCCTGGAAAACACATACTGTTCCGTACTCTTAACTGCTTAATATATAGGCGATATTGACATTATCCCGCCATTTTGCCAGCCAAGCATGGCAGTCTTTCGTGTGCATTTGCGTAATCTTTACCACTAAATAATTTTACAGGAAGTTTGGTGGTTAAAGATTAACTCACTAAATTCGCGTCGCTATTGCACATAAAACGCTCTTAAAAGAATATGACAAAGATTGAATTGGTCAAGGCTATTGCCAAAGAGACTGGTGTTGACCAGCCTACAGCGTCGGTGGTTGTTGAGGCTATGATGAGGACAATCAAGGACGCCGTCATAGAGGGTGACACTGTTTACCTGCGGGGTTTCGGCACGTTCGGGCTGAAGCGCAGGGCGGAGAAGACTGCCCGCAACATCGCCCGCAACACGTCTCTGATAGTTCCCGCGCACAATATCCCCTCCTTCAAGCCTTGCCGTGAGTTCCAGGAGGCTGTCGCCCAACTGAAGTGAGAGCGCGGTGTTGTGTCGTGAAAGGAAACAATAAAATTTGCGTATCGCCACAGCAGGTCTGCCCTTTGCTGTTTGTCGTAAGGGTGTTCTTGCTTTGCTGACGTTGCCTTTACAAACGGGTTACTCTTCCTCGGTGAGGGATTTGAAGAAGTTGATGAAGAATCTCCTGTGCCTCTTGCCGTAGGCGAAGGCCTCGAGAGCCATAATGCCGTAGACAAAGGCGAGGAAAACCGCCCACGCTATCAAGAACTTTACCATATCCTTCTTTCCTTTTTCGTGCTAAGCTGATTGTCTCTTGCTCGCTGGCTGGTCAGCCTCTCTGCTTCTGCCAGCTGTCCTTGAGGCCCACGGTCTTGTTGAAGACGGGATGAGCGGGCGTGGCGTCGGGGTCGACGTTGAAGTAGCCTATCCTTTGGAACTGGAGGTAGCTCAGTGCGGGCAGCGAGGCGGCGAAGGGCTCCACGTAGCAGCCCCGCAGCACCCGTAGGCTCCCGGGGTTGATGATCTGCCTCATGGCCTCCACGGTGTCGCATTGCCTGGCCTCGCGGATGGCTGCCATCTCGTCCCTTGGGTTCTCCACGGACCAGAGGCGGTCGTAAAGCCTGACCTCAGCCCCCACGGCGTGGCGGCAGCTGAGCCAGTGGAGGGTCTTGCCCTTTATCTTGCGGTCGGCCCCAGGCAAGCCGCTGCGCGAGAGAGGGTCGTAAGTGCAATATATGGTGGTGACGTTGCCCTCTGCGTCCTTGTCGCAGGGATGAGCCTCGTCGCACTTTATTATATACGCGTTCTTCAGCCTTACCTCCCTGCCGGGGGCGAGGCGCATGAACTTCTTCTCTGCCACCTCCTGGAAGTCGTCCCTCTCTATCCACAGCTCACGGCTGAAGGTCTGCGTGTGAGTGCCGTCCGCCTCGTTCTCGGGGTTGTTCACGGCTGTGAGCTCCTCCTCCTGCCCCTCGGGATAGTTGGTGATGACCACCTTGACAGGGTCGAGCACTGCGCTCACGCGGATTGCGCGCAGGTTGAGGTCTTCCCTTACTGCGCTCTCCAGCAGAGCCATCTCGTTGAGTGCGTCGTAGGTGGTGTAGCCAATCTTGTCTATGAACTTGACTATGCTCTCTGGGCTGTAGCCACGGCGGCGGAAGCCACAGAGGGTGGGCATGCGGGGGTCGTCCCAGCCGCTGACAAGCCCCTCCTTGACGAGAGACAGCAGGTTGCGCTTGGACATGAGGGTGTAGGAGAGGTTCAGCTTGTTGAACTCCGTCTGCCTCGGGCGGTTGTCCTGAAGGTTGTCAGCCTCACCCTTGTACTCCTTAATCCAGTCTACGAAGAGGTCGTACAGAGGCCTGTGCTCCACGAACTCAAGGGTGCAGAGCGAGTGGGTGACGCCCTCGAGGTAGTCGCTCTGCCCGTGCGTGAAGTCGTACATGGGGTAGGCGTTCCACCTCGCTCCCGTGCGGATGTGGGGGATGTTCATAATGCGGTAGATGAGAGGGTCGCGGAAGAGCATGTTGGGGTGAGCCATGTCTATCTTCGCCCTTAGCACCAGGGTGCCGGGCTGCGCCTTGCCGCTGTTCATATACTCGAACAGGCGGAGGTTCTCCTCAACGGGGCGGTCGCGGAAGGGGCTGTTCTGCCCTGGCGAGGTGGTAGTCCCCTTCTGCTGGGCTATCTGCTCAGCGCTCTGCTCGTCAACGTATGCCCTGCCCTGGCGGATGAGCCACACGGCGAAGTCCCAGAGCTCCTGGAAATAGTCGCTGGCGTAGTAGATGTTGTCCCACTGGAAGCCCAGCCACCTGATGTCCTGCTCTATGCTCTCGATGTACTCTGTCTCCTCCTTGGTGGGGTTGGTGTCGTCGAAGCGGAGGTTGCACTTGCCCCCGTACTGCCTTGCCATGCCGAAGTCCAGGGCTATGGCCTTGGCGTGCCCGATGTGCAGGTAGCCGTTGGGCTCGGGGGGGAAGCGTGTCTGCACCCTGCCTGCGTTCTTGCCTTCCTGAAGGTCCCGCTCAATCTTCTGCTCTATGAAGTTAAGGCTGCGCTTCTCGCTTGCCTCGGTGTTGTCCTGCCCGCTCATCTGTCTATCAGTATTTTTGCGCGAATTTAATGCTTGCCAAGGCAAAAAGCAAGAGTAGGCTTGCTGTTTTTGCCCCTGGGCTTGCTGTGCTTTAGGGCGAGGGGAGGCGGTGTTTTGAGGATTTTTTCGTAACTTGCGCCCGCAAACAGGGCAATGATGATAAGGGCTTTCAGACCAGGCGACGCGCCTGCCATGACGGAGATATACAACCACTACGTGCTCAAGACCGACATCTCCTTCGAGACAGAGGCGCTCACCGTGGAGCAGATGCTGGAGAGGCTTGGGGAGATAGCGGCTTCTTACCCTTGCTTTGTGGACTGCGAGGATGGGATGCTGCGGGGCTACTGCTACGCCCATCTGTGGAAGGAAAGGGCGGCGTACAAGCACACCTGGGAGGCTACTGTCTACCTTGCTCCCGACCAGATGCGCAAGGGGATAGGCAGGCGGCTGATGGAGAGACTGATAGAGGAGTGCCGCGCAGCTGGCTGCAAGGCTCTTGTCTCTTGTGTGACGGGGGGCAACGTGGCGAGCGACGCCTTGCACCGACGGCTGGGCTTCAAGCAGGTGAGCCTCTTCCCAAAGGTGGGGCGGAAGTTCGGGAGATGGCTCGATGTGGTGGATTATGAGCTGTTACTCTGAGCGATATAGACTATGTGGAGACTTCTCTTTCTCTTAATTCCCCTGCTGGCTCTCGCCTATGCGCTTTGGCACGTGTGGTGCCTTCTGCCGCTCCCTCAGGTGTGGAGGGCTGTGGTCTTAGCCCTCTTCTTCTTGTGTTTCTGCATGCTTTTCCTCAGCGTTGGCAGGGTGCTGGACAAGCTGCCTATGCCTCTTGCCACTGCCGTCTACAGAACGGGCACGAGCAGCCTCATCGTGATGCTCTATTGCGTGCTTGCCTTCCTCTTGCTCGACGCGCTGCGCCTCCTGCACATCGTGCCGCCCTCGCTGCTCAGAAGCAACCTATGGACAACGGTGGGGCTGCTTCTCGTGATAGGGGCGTTGCTTGTCTGTGGCAATGTCCACTACCACCACAAGGTGAGGCAGAGCCTCTCGCTCACCACCCGTAAAAGGGTGGGGCAGGAGGTGAGGCTGCTTATGGCGAGCGACCTGCACCTGGGCTATCACATCCGCAGGGGGGAGCTCCGCGGGTGGGTGGACATGATAAACGCTGAGCATCCTGATGTCATCCTGCTGGCTGGCGACCTTGTTGACCGAAGCATGAAGCCGCTCTTCGAGGAGGATATGGCGGCTGAGCTTCGCAGGCTGGAGGCCCCCGTCTTCGCTTGCCTGGGCAACCACGAGTATTACTGCGACGAGACGAAGGCTGAGGCTTTCTACAAGGCGGCTGGCATAACGCTTCTCAGGGACAGCGTGGCGACGTGGCAGGGGCTTTGCATAGTGGGCAGGGACGACCGAACGAACCCGAGGCGCAAGAGCCTTGCGGAGCTGATGGAGAAAGCCGACAAGGGGAAATACATCGTCCTGCTCGACCACCAGCCTTGGGACATTGGGCGCTCTGCCGAGGAGGGCGTTGACTTCCAGCTGAGCGGACACACTCACCACGGGCAGGTCTTCCCCATATCGCTGGCGACAGATGCCATCTACACCGTGGCGCACGGAGCTTATAAGATAGGCGATACCCGCTTCTTCGTAAGCTCTGGCTTGGGCATCTGGGGAGGGAAGTTCCGCATAGGCACGTGCTCTGAATACATCATCGCCACGCTGCAGGGAGAGTAGCTGCCAGCCTTTCTCCCTCTTATACCTTATATATATAGGCGCTCAGGGAAATATTCCCGTGGGGCATAAAAAAAGTCCGCCTAAAATTTGGCGGTTTGCTAATGTCGACGTACCTTTGCGTTCGCTTTCCCCGAAGAGGGGTCTGCACAAAAGAGTTCATTGACAGATTTCCATAGACAAAGACAGGTGAAGGAAGAAGCGACGCGTCTGGACTTCAGTTATTCTGTTGTCCAAAAGGCGCGGTAATTCGGAACACATGGGCGGCGGACATCACGCCGCCTGAAAAGAAACAAGAGAAGTACAATGAAGAGTTTGATCCTGGCTCAGGATGAACGCTAGC
>JAJPYQ010000038.1:0-45664 GCA_021204865.1 Prevotellaceae bacterium
CCCTCTCCCCTCCCCTGACACTCTCACCCCCAGGGTGTCTCGTGGGGCGGGGCCTGCCCACCATCTTCGTTGAGACTGAGGAGAGGGCGCTGAAGAAGGTGCTTGCCTCCAAGGAGAACAAGGCTCGGGCAGAAGTCGTGGCGGTGAGCCCTGAGGGGGAGGAAACGTTCACGGGCGTGTGCTCCCTGCGGGGCAGGGGCAACAGCACGTTCGCCTGCGCCAAGCGACCCTTCAACCTTAACTTCTCCCACAGAGTGAGCCTCACCCTCGACGGGGACAGCGCGAGGCAGTGGTGCCTGCTCGCCAACTACGCCGACGAGAGCCAGCTGCACAACGCCATCTGCTTCCACGTGGCTAACACGGTGGGCATACCCTACACGTGTCGCCCCGAGTTCGTGTCGCTGTACGTCAACGGGGAGTACCAAGGGCTCTATAACCTTGCGACGAAGGATGCCTGCCTGGGGCAGGGGGGGGGGGAGATAGCCTGCGTCTTCGAGCGCACGAGGGAGGAGAGGCAGCACGACGCTACGACCCCTCGAGGCTTCTGCCTTAGGCGAAGGCTCGGCGACAGGGACAGCATCCTGAGGGCGGTGGAAGCCTTCGAGGAGGCTCTCTACTCTGACACTGTAAGCTGCGAGGGGCTGGAGCGGTACATAGACGTAGGGAGCCTGCTGCGCAAGTGCTTCGTGGACGAGGTGTGCACCAACGGAGACCTCTCCTTCAGCCAGTACTTCACCATAGACAGCGAGGGGAGGATAGCGGCAGCCTGCGCCTGGGACTACGACCTCTCCTTCGGCACGTGGTATTACCCCGACCTCTCCTACAACACGGTGGTGCGCACCTTCCCCTGGTACAACGCCCTCTTCGAGAGGGACGACTTCAGGCAAGGGCTCTTGGATATGCTAAGCGAGTACGAGGACTTGCTCTCCGCCTCCTTCCCCGCCCTGACCGACAGCCTCTGCCGCCTCGTAGGGGAAGACTGGAGAATGAACGCCCTCAGGTGGCGCAACGCTCCGCCCGCCTGGGACGGCGACAGCAAGCTTAAGGCTGAGGGCTACGACTTCGGCACGCTGGAGGGGAACAAGGCTTACCTCGACGACTTCATGGCAAGGAGGTACGCCTTCCTCCGAGACTACTGGCAGCACCCCGACGAGTATTGCCTGCTCTGGTTCAAGCACAGCCTGAGCGGCGTGACTGTAGCCTGCCGCAAAGGGGAGCGCCTGACGGAGGACATGCTCGCCGACGGTCTGCTCTCGATGCCCGAGGAGGGCTTCGAGGGTTGGCGGAACGAGGAGGGAGTCCTGCTGGCGGACGTGGGCGAGGTGTGGCACGACATGACTTTCGAGGAGCTTTGCAGCCCCGAGGCACAGCCTTCGTCCCCAAAGCTTCTTACCCCCAAGCGCCTGCTGCTCGTCGCCCTCCTCCTCGTGCTTGCCCTCTCGCTTGCCATAGCCCTTAGGCTTTCTTGCCTCAAAGTGAATTAATCTGTAACTTCGCGCTTACGTTGACAAGAAGGAGCGAAGGATGAGTGCCTCCACCACAAATATAGTGCGCATGCTGCTCAGGAGCAGCCTCGGGCGTGTGGAGCGTTACGCCACCGGGGCGGAAGCTCTGCAACGGGGTGTGCTCATGAGGCTCGTCAGTCTTGCCCGCGACACGGAGTGGGGGCGGGAGCATCGGTACGCCAGTGTGAAGGACTACGAGAGCTTCGCCCGTCTCTGCCCCGTGGGTTCTTACGACAGTCTCAAGCCCCTTATAGACCGAATGCGCCGAGGGGAGAGCGACGTGCTGTGGAGGGGAAGGGTGCGGTGGTACGCCAAGTCGAGCGGCACGACGAGCGACCGCAGCAAGTTCCTGCCCGTAAGCCGTGAGGCTCTCTCCGACACGCACTACAGAGGCGGCACTGACACGGTTGCGCTTTATCTTAGGAACAACCCCGATAGCCGTATGTTCGAGGGTAAGTCGCTCATCCTCGGCGGCAGCCACGGGTCTGACAACGTGGGCGACCTCAGCGCTATACTGATAGAGAACATCTCTCCCCTTGTGAACCTCTTCCGTGTGCCTCGGAAGGAGACCGCCCTGCTCTCCGACTTCGAGCAGAAGCGTGAGCGCATCGCCCGTGAGACGCTTGGGCAGAGGGTGACAAACCTGAGTGGCGTGCCCTCGTGGATGCTTAGCGTCGTGACAAGGGTGGTTGAGCTGTCGGGCAAGCCCACGCTGGGGGAGGTGTGGCCCGAGCTTGAGGTGTTCTTCCACGGAGGCGTGGCGTTCACCCCATACAGGCAGCAGTACCGCCAGCTCATAGGCAACGAGGCGATGCGCTACATGGAGACGTACAACGCCAGCGAGGGCTTCTTCGGCATACAGGACGACCCTGGGGACAAGGCGATGAGCCTGATGGTGGACTACGGGGTGTTCTACGAGTTCATCCCGCGGGAGGAGCTGCTAAGGGGGAGCGTCGAGGCAGTGCCGCTGTGGGGCGTGAGGGAAGGTGTGGACTACGCTATGCTCATCACCACGTCCGCAGGGCTGTGGCGCTACGTGATAGGCGACACGGTCAGGTTCACCAGCCGTAACCCCTACAAGTTCGTGATAACGGGGCGAACCCGCTCCTTCATCAATGCCTTCGGCGAGGAGCTGATAGTGGACAACGCCGAGAGGGGCTTGGCGGAGGCGTGCCTCGAGACGGGGGCGCAGGTGAGGGAGTACACAGCCGCACCCGTTTATATGGACGAGCGGGGGCGCTGCCGTCACCAGTGGCTCATAGAGTTCAGCAAGATGCCCGAGGACGTCGGGCGCTTCGCCCTCCTGCTTGACGAGGCTCTTCAGAGGCTCAACAGCGACTACGAGGCTAAGCGCTCGAAGAGCGTCACACTCCAGCCGCTGGAGGTGATAGTGGCCCGCGAGGGCTTGTTCGACCACTGGCTCAAGAGCGAGGGAAAGCTCGGGGGGCAGCACAAGGTGCCACGCCTCTCCAACGACCGCGCGGTGATGGAGCGCATACTTAAGTTTATGCAACCCTTATGAAGCGTTCCCTACTGCCCGCAATAGCCCTTGCACTCTCGCTCGCCTCCTGCGCCAACATCGGGAGCCCCGACGGCGGTCGCTACGACGAGGAGCCGCCCGTCGTGACGCACAGTTCGCCCGACAACAAGTCGGTAGGCGTGAAGAGCAAGAAGATAAACATCCACTTCAACGAGTTCATCAAGCTTGAGAACGCCTCGGAGCAGGTGGTCATCTCGCCCCCGCAGACCGAGCAGCCCAACGTGAGGGCGACGGACAAGAGCGTTAAGGTTGACCTCTACGACACGCTGCGCGACTCCACCACCTACACCATAGACTTCGGTGACGCTATCGTGGACAACAACGAGGGCAACCCCATGGGCAAGTACACCTTCTCCTTCAGCACGGGCGAGACGATAGACACGATGGAGGTGTCGGGCACGGTGCTTAACGCCGAGAACCTTGAGCCCGTGAAGGGCATACTCGTGGGCTTGTACCCAGCCGACAGCCTGTGGAGCGACACGCTCTTCACCACAACGCCCTTCCTCCGTGTCGGTCGCACGAACGGCAGCGGGCAGTTCACCATAAAGGGGGTGAAGGACGGCAGCTATCACGCCTGCGCCCTGCAGGACATGGACGGCAACTACTTCTTCTCGCAGAAGAGCGAGACGCTGGCGTGGGACACCCTTACGCTGCACACCTCGCAGAAGCCTGACCTGAGACCCGACACGGTGTGGCTCGACACCGTCACCATCGACAAGATACTTATGGTGCCTTTCATCCACTACTACCCCGACGATGTCACGCTCATCTCCTTCCTCGAGGCGGGGCAGGACAAACACCTGCTCAAGAGCGAGCGACCTACGGCTGAGCACTTCACCATCTACTTCACCGCCCCGCAAGACACACTGCCTGCGCTCCGTGGGCTTAACTTCGACGACCGCTGCGTCATCCCCGAGCCTTCGGAGCACAACGACACCATAACTTACTGGCTGACCGACACGCTCGCGGCTTACCTCGACACTATCTCCTTCTCGCTCACTTACCCCGACACTGATACCCTTGGCATCGACCAACAGCAGACGGACACGCTCTCGCTCGTAGCCAAGATGCCGCACTCGAAGGTGCAGAAGCAGAGGCAGAAGCAGATTGACGACTGGAACAAGCAGCACGAGAAGCGCATTAAGAAGGGCAAAGACCCCGACGCCATCAACGAGGTGAACCCCTTCGAGACTGTCTTCCTCGAGTCGAAGCTCTCGCCCGGCACAAGCCTCGCGCCTAACCAGAACCTTACCATCGCCTTCAACGAGCCTATCGCCGAGGTGGACACCTCAAAGATACACTTCTACCAAGTGGTGGACTCGCAGTACGTCGACGAGCCTTACCTCCTGCTGCCCGTCGAGGACAACATCAAGGCTTACCGCCTCTATGCTGAGTGGCAGAGCGCCACAGCCTACCAGTTCGTGGCTGACAGCCTCGCCTTCACCAGCGCCCTCGGTACGCAGAGCAAGGGCATTAAGGCTGACTTGCGGGTGAAGAGCGACGACGAGTTCGGCGCCATCTTCATCAAGCTGATAGGACAGGACGAGCATTGCATAGTGCAGCTGCTCGACAAGAGCGACAAGCCCGTGGCTGAGGGCGAGACTGTGAACCAGCGTGTTGACTTCTTCTACCTTAAGCCTGGCGACTACTATATGCGTATGTTCGTGGACCGCAACCAGAACGGCGTGTGGGACACGGGCGAGTACGCCTCCCAGACGCAGCCCGAGGAGGTGTTCTACTTCCCCAAGCCCATCACGCTGAGGGCAAGGTTCGAGGTGGAGCAGGAGTGGAACTACCGCGGCATACCACGCACCAAGCAGAAGCCCGAAGCCATCACCAAGCAGAAGGCGGACAAGGAGAAGAGCATAAAGAACCGCAACGCCGAGCGCGAGCAGGAGAAGCAGAAGAACAAGAGGAAGTGACGGAGGGGAGCTTAGCCCCGAAGGGGCATAACAAGGGGTCGAGCGAAGCGACACCTCGGGTTCAATACACACAACCTGTCAGAACCCCGAAGGGTCTGACTAAAGCCCCAATGCTTGAATGCCGATTGACAAGAATAACCCAGAAGGGGTTACTCTATGATAATCTGGGGGTAAAGGAGAACCCCCAGAGGGGGTTCAATACGAGTAGCCGAGGGTTGAATAACCCTCGGTATGGGGCATCGCCCCAATTGAGTGCCGGAGGTACTCAACATTATTCACAAACGCTGCCAAAAGGGTTGCCTTTGGCGAGGCTCGGCTGCGCTCGGCAAATCGAACAAGTTCGTTTGCTCTCGCTTGCACGAGCGTTGAGTACCTCTGGCACTCACCCTGCTAACGCACGGAATCCGAGGGTATCGTTTCACTCAACCCTCGGCTACTCTTCTGTAACCCCCGCTGGGGGTTCCCCCTTAGCCGCCCGCAAGCTCCCTGCTCCCACGACCATTGCCACCATATCTCGCCTCGCCTTCCATAGCTTAGCCTCACTGCGGCTATTTATAATAGGTATTCTTTTCCTTGTCGCCCCCGTTGCCGCCCACGCCCAGACACCGCTCACCAACACGGCTTTCTCCCCCGGCGAGAGGCTTGAGTACAAGCTTTACTTCAACTGGAAGTTCATCTGGATAGGGGCGGGCGATGCCTCTCTCTTCACCCAGAGCGACACCTACGACGGCAAGCCCGCCTACCGCAGCCTTATGCTCACCCACACGAGCAAGCGCATCGACCGCTACTTCTGCATGCGGGACACGCTGCTCAGCATTGTCACAGAAGACCTCATCCCTCTGTACTATCGCAAGGGGGCGAACGAGGGCGGCAAGCTTCGCCTTAACGAGGTTACGTACAGCTACCCGCACGGGCAGAGCCAAGTGCAGCTGCTTTACGTCAACCCCAGCGGCGAGAAGACCGAGCTGACTGTGACCGACCCCTCGCCGGTGTTCGATATGCTTAGCATGTTGCTGCGGGCGAGGTCGTTCGACGGCAGCGCCTACAAGGTGGGCGACCGCATAGAGTTCAAGATGGCCGACGGCAAGAGGGTTGAGAAGCAGACGCTCATCTACCGGGGCAAGAAGAACTTCAAGTCGGAGGAGGAGCAGAACACCACTTACCGCTGCCTCGTCTTCTCGTTCGTCGAAAAGAAGGGGAAGAAGGAGAGCGAGGTCATCACCTTCTACGTCACCGACGACGACAACCACATACCCGTGCGCCTCGACATGTTCCTGCGCTTCGGCGTCGCCAAAGCCTACCTCAAGAGCGCCACGGGAGTGCGCCATCCCCTCACCTCGGTAGTCAAGAGCAAGTAGCCGCCCCGTCAGTGTCTCCATAAGGATAGCCGCGGGGCTCGCTGATGCACGCCCCACGGCTATAGGGCGTTAGGTAGGATATTCGCTAACGCCAACGCCCAACGTCCTTCGCCCTTCGCCACTTTCCCCCAAGCTTTTCAAAAGATTCCCCGTGGCTTTTCGTCCGATTCCTCGAAGCTTTTTTCATTTTCCTCGAAGCTTTTTTCTTTTTTCCTTAAGGAAATGGCGCAAGTCTACATGTGAACTTGAGGAAATCCACATGTGAATTTGAAAAATGTACATGTAAACCTGACGGGATGCCTGAGCTTTCGGAAAATGCGCTTCGGGGAACGGCTCAGAAGCTTCCCGCCCGAAACACGATGCAAATATAGTGAATCCTCCCGAATTGTGCAAGTCGTGCTCGTGCGTCCCTTGCCTATGCCCCAATCTTTCCGTAAAATTCTTTAATGTCTCCTCGTAAATCCTCCCTTTGTACGCTTATAACCAGCTGATAACCACAAGCATAGTACCGCGGAGAGCCCGCCCCTGAAGCCACTCTTCGTCGATATCTGTTATTTTTTACAAAGTCTTTCGGGTTCTTTCTCGTTGCGGAAGCGCCAATGCATCCAGCCTCTCTCTCGGCAACCCCCGATGTTTTGAGCGTTTATCGCGGTACTTCGCACCCTTTACCCTGCTGTGGAAACCTGCTCTCTTGATGTAAGTCAATAAAACGCACGTTTTTTATAACTTTTATGTAAACATCTTGTAGGGGGGGGCGAAAATATATCTTCGCGCTGTGAATTTCGCTGCCAATTCCTGCGGCTATTTTCACCAAAAGGCTACCCCAAAGCCCTCAAAACAGAAATTTGGTATGACTGATATGATAAAGAAAACTTTTGTCTTAACGACTTTCCTCCTTGCGCTCGGCACGGCTGCCCGCGCACAGGAAGTAGTGCTTAAGTCCAATCTCTTCTACGACGCTACCGCCACGCTCAACCTCGGCATCGAGGTAGGTCTTAAGCCACGGTGGACATTCGACCTCTCGGGCAACCTCAACGCCTGGGACATGGGAGGCGGAAAGAAGTGGAAGCATTATATGTTCCAGCCCGAGGCGCGCTATTGGTTCTGCGACCGCTTCAGCGGCCACTTCCTCGGCTTCCACGCTCTCGGCGGGCAGTACAACTTCGGCGGCTGGAAGGGTGCCAACTTCCTCGGCAGCGACCTGCGAAAGCTCGAGGACAACCGCTATCAGGGCTGGTACGTTGGCTTCGGCGTGGCTTACGGCTACACTTGGATACTCGGTCGCCACTGGAATATGGAGGCGGAGATAGGCATTGGCTACGCCTACACGAAGTTCGACAAGTACGAGTGCGCTGGTTGCGGCCGCAAGGTGGAGAGCGACAAGCATCACAATTACGTCGGTCCCACCAAAGCCGCCGTCAATCTTATATATGTGTTCTAACAGCAGGAGGATAAGCAAGCAATGAAACATACATTTATTATAACCGCAGCCCTTGTGCTGATGGCATCAGCCGCAAGGGCACAGAACAGCGTGGTAGACGGGGTTGGCGTCAGCGGCGTGAAGCTCGACCACGACGGAGGGCAGTTCACTGTCGACATGGATCTCAACCTTACGGGTCTCGACGTGGAGCGAAACCGCGCGGTGCTCGTCACCCCTCGCCTCGTCAACGGGGAGGATTCGGTCGATTTCCCCTCGGTGGCAGTCTACGGCCGCAGGCGTTATTTCTATTATGTGCGCAACAAAGTCAGTATGCTCACAGGCACTGAGGAGGACAACTACCGCACCGGCGACAAGCCCGACGAGAAGCAGTATCACGAGGTGCTGCCTTACGAGAGCTGGATGAACGGGGCCACGCTTTGGATACACAGAGATCTCTACGGCTGCTGCAACTCCCTGCTCGATGAGCAGGCAGCCCCGCTGGGAGAATACTGGGCGTTCGAGCCGCAGCTTGTCTACCTCACTCCGAGTCCCGTCAAAGAAACCCGCTCGCTTGAGGGAAGGGCTAACATAGTGTTCCGTGTGAACAAGACTGACATCGACCCAAGTTACCACAACAACACGGCGGAGCTCGCTAAGATCCGCGCTACCATCGACAGTGTGCGCTCCGACAACGACATCACCATCACCTCCGTCTTGCTGAAGGGCTTCGCCTCGCCTGAGAGCCCCTACAGCCACAACGCTATGCTGGCAGCCGGGCGTGTGGCGGCTGTAAAGGCGTACGTGCAGAACCTCTACCGCTTCGCCGACGGTGTGATAAGCACGGACTTCGAGCCTGAGAACTGGCAGGAGCTGCGTGAGTACGTTGACAAGTCGACGCTCGCCCACCGCTCCGAGATACTTGGTCTTATAGACACCGATATGGACCCCGACGCAAAGGAGGCGAACATAAAGAAAGCCTACCCGCAGGACTACAAGCTCCTGCTTCAGGACTGCTATCCCTACCTGCGCCACACCGACTACAAGGTAAGCTACGTGGTGCGCACATTCACCGACATTGAGGAGATAAAGCGTGTCTACGCCAGCGAGCCGTCCAAGCTCGGCCTCAATGAGATGTTCATGCTCGCCCAAGAGTATGAGCCGGGCACTGAGGAGTTCACGGAGATATTCGAGACGGCCGTGCGTATGTACCCCAGCAGCGAGGAGGCTAACCTTAACGTCGCTGTGGCTGAGATCAGGCGTGGCGACATGGACAATGCCCGCAAGCACCTCGCCAAGGCTGGCGACAGCGGCGAGGCGGTCTACACTCGTGGTGTCGTGGCCGTGATGGACAAGGACTACGCCACCGCCCGCCAGCTGCTGGAGAACGCCAAGGCAAGGGGAATACGTGAGGCTGACTACTGCCTCAGCTACATCGACAAGGCGACCAAAGCTAACTAATAAAGAAACAGAGAACATTAAACGATTAACTAAACTATTACGAGAATGAAAGCAAAGAACTTATTCTTTATTGCTCTGGCGGGCGCTGCGCTGTGCGCATGCTCCAGCGAGGATTTGCTAAGCGACGGCTCAGGGCAGAAAGTGTTCACGAACGACAAGGCTTACATGACAGTGAGCATAAAAGATGTCGGCTCTATGTCAACAAGGGCGAGTGGTGTTGAAGACAACGAAGGCTTCGAGTATGGAACTGCTAAGGAGTATGCGGTTGACAACGCCCACTTCTACTTCTATGACAAGGAAGGCAATTACGTCAGCGCGGCTGAGGTATGGGACGGTGGTGACCATACCGAAACCAACTCCAACATCGACTTCAACAGCAACACTGTTATCGTGCTGAAGGGCTTGACTAGCAGGGTTTATCCTAACTATATGGTCACCGTGCTGAACCGCCCCGACGGCTTCGAGCCCGCCGAGACACTCGACGAGATGCAGACGGAGCTTGCCAGCAAGACAGACCTTGCCATTATGCTCGACACGGAGAACCAAAAGAACTTCACCATAAGCACCACCAGCTACAAGCGTGATGGCGTTGACGGTTATTATTTCGTTACCCCTCTGTCAACAGAGAACTTCTACGAGGATCCCGTTGAGGCAAATGAGGACGACGCTAACGCCGTGCAGGTTTATGTGGAGCGCCTCGCCGCTAAGGTGACGGTAAGAACCGATCTCGAGGGAACCGAGCTCGAAGATGGCACTACAGGTTATCAGATTAATGCCACCGTGGCTGGCGACGAGAATGACGATGACCCGGATAGCGATGACCCAGACAAGAGCGCTGTCGGTGACGATGCAAACCTTTATGTTAAGCTGCTCGGCTGGAAGCTCGACGCTACCGCTAAGTACTCCAACATCGTGAAGAACCTCGGTGATGCTGAGTGGGATAATGATGATATTGGCTTCACTTGGAACGACGCCGATCACTACCGCAGCTACTGGGGCGAGTCCTTCAACTACAGCACGAGTGAGGAAGAGTATACCAAATCTAATGTAGATGCCGACGGTAATCTGGTGAGCGACGGCACGACGCTGAACGATTATCTGGACTATACCAACCTTAACGACCTTACTTCCTTAGGGAGTGATTATTATGAGTACTGCGGTGAGAACACTCACGACGCCACTAAGCTCAGCAGCAAGTACTCTCCCGCCATCACCACCGTTCTGCTCTCCGCCCAAATCTGCGACGAGGATGGCAACGGCTTGAACATTGTGCGTTACAATGGCGAGCTCTTCACGAGGCAGGCTTATCTCAACGAGGTTCTCCGAGACCTCACTACCAGTGGCGACCTGAACGCCTATTACCTCACCAAGGATGACGCCAACAATGACGTGTACAAGCACATAAATGCTGCTTACGTTGACTTGGAGACTATGGGCGACGGCAAAGTGAAAGTTGTCCTTGATGCCGAAACACTCGATGATGTCGAGGGAGACCTCTACAAAAAATCTGAGGATCTGGATGAGAACGGTAATGAGAAATTCACGAAGTACACGGATGATGACTTGGCTGATATTCAGACTGCCCTCGACACTTGGAACGAAACGGCTGATGCCAATGCCTACAAAGACGGCATGATGTACTACCTCATCCCCATCGAGCATCTCGACAACAATACTAACGCCAGCGGCGCTCTCTTGGAGGCAAACTATGGCGTGGTTCGCAACCACCACTATGTACTCACCATCACTGAGCTCGAGAACCTTGGGCGTGGTGTCTTCGACCCCGACGAGATAATCGTGCCGAACCCCGAAGAGTATAACGACGAGTTCTACCACGTGCGTGCCGTCATCAACATCCTCTCCTGGAAGTTGGTTGAGCAGGACGTGAAACTCTAACATCCCTATAATGCCAGTCCGGCGGACATCACGAGCCGCCGGGCTGGCTTATCAAACAAATCTTAGAGGGGAACAACAGGAAGGGGAACAGCAAAGTGCCACCGCCCGGCACAAAGAGATGGGCGGACTTGGAGCGACGACCGCACAAGGCGTGTCTCCCACCCAAGCCGAAAACAAAGAGAGGGCTGCCAAGCCCCGACGAGATACACAACAAGAAACAAAACAAAACGATACACGATATGATAACACGGTCTTATATCAGGAGAGCCGCCGCCAAGTCGTTGGCACTGATGTCGCTGCTTTGCTGCGTGGCGCTGTCCGCTTGCAACGACCTCATCTACGACGACGAGGGAGACTGCACCTACAGAGTGCACTTCCGCTACGACTATAACATGAAGTACGCCGACGCCTTCGCCCACGAGGTAAGCTACGTGACGCTCTACGTGCTCGACACGGACGGCAACGTGGTGTGGCAGAAGACGGAGGAGGGCGACGCGCTTGCAAGGGACGGCTACTCGATGGTCGTTGACATAGACCCGGGGAAGTACAGTCTGCTGGCTTGGTGCGGCACGAAGGAATTCGGCTCGTTCGCAGTTCCGCAGTCAACCCTTGCCACCGACCTTACCTGCACGCTCAACCGCTCCCGTGACGCTGAGGGACAGGCTTACGTCGACACTGATGTGGACCGCCTTTTCCACGGTTGGCTCGCCGAGACTCGTTACTCCGACAAGGATGGCATCTACAGCGACACAGTGCCTCTCATAAAGGACACAAACGTGTTCCGCATTGTTCTTCAGCACACCTCGGGGGATGATGTCGACGTGAACAAGTTCACTTTCACCATCACCGACGACAACGGCTCGATGGACTGGGACAACAGTCTGCTCGACGACGAGACGCTGACTTACTACGCTTGGCACACCGACCAGGGCGAGGCGGAGATATACACTGGCATGGAGATGGGCGACGTTAGACATTCCACGTTCTGCGCCGCCGTGGCTGAGCTTACCACGTCGAGGCTCGTCGTGGGGCATGACCCGAGGCTCACGATAACCAACAACGAGACGGGCGCCTTAGTACTGAGCATCCCGCTCATCGACTACGCCCTGCTCGTGAAGGGCTACTACAACCAGGATATGGACGACCAGGAGTATCTCGACCGTCAGGACGAGTACGACATGGTGTTCTTCCTCGACGAGGGCGACCGCTGGGAAGACACGGAGATATACATCAATTCCTGGCACGTGGTCTTGCAGAACAAGGCACTGTGAGCCTGACATAATGAGAGGACAATAAGTGATGAGCTTTATGAGTAAGGCTAAGACATACGGCTATCTCGGCGCTACCTTCCTTGCCGCTGCCTCGCTGCTTTGCGCCTGCTCCGACGAGGCGCGGCAGATGGAGGAGCCGCAAGAGGAGACGGTGCAGTTGAGCCTGACGATACAGACGAGGGCGACAACAGCAGCGGATGGTTATGAGGCTGGGAGCAAGTATGAGAACTACATCAACGTGGCGGACGGGGACTATAGGATATACTTCTTCGACTCAGGTAACAAGTACATAACGACCTTCGACTCTTCCGACAACATAGCTATAGGCGGCTACGAGGATCAGGAATACAGTACGTATCACGTGATAGGGAAAGCTCCGCAGGGTCTGGTGGACAATGCCTCGGACTTCAAGATTGTTATGCTCGCAAACTGGGGAACGGATAATTACCCGAGCGACGCGGACTTGGAAGTGGGCGAGACCACCATCGATGACATTTGCGATGCCACGTTCGATGCCTTTACCAATTTCCAGCTTAGCCCCAGCACCAACCTGATACCCTTCTATGGAGTGCACGAGTATAAGAATGTTACCTTTAATCAAGGAGAGGCGACATTGCTCGACGGGTCGCTGACGCTGCTGCGGGCTATGGCGAAGGTGGAGGTGATACTTGAGGAGAATGACGACGTGGGCTACGAGGACGCGGACTTCGAGTACGTCCGTCTCTACCGCTACAACAGTAAGGGCTACTGTGCGCCTTCGGGGATATATACTCAAGATAGCTATGACCATAACTATACTTATAACCTTGACTTCGTGGACGACCTGCATCTTGTGAACAATGCTAACGACACTGACACTTACGGTAAGTATCTGACAATGCTGCAATCCGAGGAAGCTTCCGACGGGGTTATAGGCAAGTGGATAGCCTACGTGCCTGAATACGACAACTCTGGCGATGACTACTCTTACATAGAGGTGAAGCTGAACTACAGTTACACGCCTGACAGAATATACTTCGCCAACTACACGGACGGAGAGACGGACAACACGGACACGAGCAAACGCTATGATATCCACCGCAACTATCTCTACCGCTTCCGCGTGTCTTTGGTGGACGGATACCTCCGGGTTGATCCTGAGAAGTGGGAGAAAACATTTGATAACGTATTTGAATTTGAAGACCAGTGATGAAGAAAATACATATTATTCCCATGCTCGCTTCCGCAGTAACTCTGTTGACTGCGGCGGGCTGCGCCGATGATTTCATGGTGGCGACGGAGTCTGGCTTGTTGCAAGGCGAGGTAGTAAACGCATATCTCGACCTTTCCGTAGAGGACTTGGCGGTAAGCACCGCCACGCGGACGGAAGAGCCGAGCGATGACCCTGAGACTGACACCGAGGCTGAGCGCAGAGTGAGCAACGCCTGGGTCTTCCAGTATAACGCTGCGGGAGAGCTTGTCTATTATACGTACGTCGCAGGCTCTAACCTTGAGAAGAGTGATGACATCGGCGTTACCTTGAGCGATATAGGCAACGAGGAAAGCACCATCTACGTGGTTGCGAACACTGACGACGCTGAGTGGGTGACGGAGAGCAACAAGTCGAGCTTCGGCACTATCGCACTGCTGAAGCAGCAGACCATACCTAACCCCGACCCCATCTACGCCACAGACTTGAACGCAGATGGAAGCACGGTGGGCATTCCTATGTCGGGTTCAATCAGCGGTGTGGTTGTGTGGGAAGGCAGCCGTGTCACAGTGCCTGTCACGAGAATGTTCGCCAAGCTGATGATGAAGGTTGATGTAACAGCTCAGGAGGGCTACACCGCCTCGCTGACTTCTGTGGCTGTGGGCAACGTGCCGAACACTTGCGCCGTGGGAACGGTGTTCACCGACGACGAGACTGCCGGCACTTACTCCTCGGAGACGAAGTATTATCCTTGGTCGTTCGTGGAGTCGCAGATACTTGATGCGGACGACGACGGTTACCCCTACGTTGTGTATGTGCCTGAGAACATAAAGGGAGAGAATGACAACGACGATGCCTCAACGAAGTATGACAACGCCCCGCAGAACTCTCTCAACGTCATTTCGTACCTTAACCTTACGGACGACGAAGACGCTCAGATAGTGGCTGACCCTCACTACGCTGTCTCGCCCGGCGGCAACGTCACCAATAACTATAACGTGCGCCGCAACTGTGTCTACCGTGTCTCCGTGTCCATCAGCCCTAAGGACGTTGTCACCCCCTCGGCCAACTGCCTCATTGCCACCACTAACACCACCATCGCCTTCTATCCTTATTGCCGTGACGAGATAGGGCATCGTGATGATAACTTGGATCATCCTGATGTCAGTTACTACGACTTCGAGACGCACTTGAGCGGCGACGACGAAGATCTCACCCTCGCCAGCGTGAAGATAATATGGCAGACGCAGGACTGCATCGGGGACAACTCAGCGGGTGACCTCGTCTGGCTCTCGAAGGTTGACGGCGATGACTGGATGCACACCAAGATATACGTTAAGGCTAAAAAAGAGGGGAACGCCCTTATAGCGGGGTACAACAAGAGCGGCACGATTATATGGTCGTGGCATATCTGGGTGACGGACAACAAGCCCGACGACGTGAGCAGGGCTCTGACTTACACCCACTATCTGTGGGACGAGAACGGGATATACACCGACACGAGAGTGACGGGCTACCCTGTTATGCGCTGCAACCTTGGCGCTTTGGCTGAAGAGCCTGGGAGCGACTACACGAAGACCTACGGTATGCTTTACCAATGGGGGCGAAAAGATCCCTTCCCTCCGATGAAGACGAGTGGTAAGTATTATGGAATTTATAAGTATTCAGATTACACAACTACGACCGCCAATTCCGCTTATTCTTCGCAGACGGGTACTACAGTGAAAATAGATGTGTATGACAACAGTAACACGAAGATACAATTGAACTCTAATACAGGCCTAAAGGGTACAGGTGAAGACTACAAGGTCTTCAATACGACCTACACGTCTGACATAGACCCTACTTACGCTAAGCCTGCTTTAGGCATAGAATACTCAATACATAACCCGACAAAGTTCATTGCCCCGGTGGAACAAACGTTCAGCGATACTGATGGTGCCGTGCCGGATAGCAGCTATGATAATTTGTCTTATTATACCAACCAAGGAGACTGGCTGCCGAAAGGGGATGACGACCTGTGGGGAGGCAACGGCAAGAGCACGAAGAAATACCAGCCATACACTATATCGAATGACGGCTTTGAGGCCTCGATAGAAGACAACTATGGTGACTACAAGACCATCTTCGACCCCTGCCCTTATGGTTGGAGGACGGCACCTGGGGACCTTTGGCTTGGCTTCACTGTCGATGGTCTGGACTTCGCGCAGAGTACGGGAGTCACTGAGGTGATTACTTCGTATGTGAACTGTATGGAGGAATCGACAAGTGAGATTACCACGAATATGGGGTTTCATATGTATATGACAGCTTGGCGTAGTGGTGAATACACCTTCTTCCCCACTCAGGGTTCACGCCTTGCTAACGGCCAGCCTTTCCACGGAGGAATATGTGGCAACTATCATAACGCCACCGTTGACGAGGTTGTCGACGTGAAGAATTATGATGGCGATGTTGTCAATGACGCTATAAGGCGTGTTGACATTCTGCACTTCCACTGTGCGGGCGCAAGCCAAAAGACTCAGGTGAACACCTTCGAGAAGGAGCTTATCTATTACAATCGTGCGGTAGCAGGTCCCGTTCGCTGCGTCCGCGACACCACTAAGTAGCCTTTCCCCCTAAGCAATAACAGACCGCCCCGAAGCCTCCGCCACGCCTCGGGGCGCTCCTTTATATATATTGCCCGAAAGCCCCCTAACAATGCCTCCTCCTCTTCCGCCCCGTCTTCCCCTCAAAACCGCGCCGACTTTTTCCCTCGACCGCGGCATCTTTTTCCCTCAACCCCACGAGGCTGCCTAAAAATTATCTTATAAAGGCAGCGCAATAGGTATATTTTATGTAATTTCGCCATTACTATGTCCAACAAAGCATTGAAAGTAGAGGAGCAGATAGCCTTATTGCGGGGACGAGGTATGGTTATCGAAGATGAGAAGAAAGCGAAAGAGGAGCTTCTCGATATAGGCTACTATAGGCTTGGATATTGTTGGTTTCCTTTTGAAGAGACATATCCTTGCCTCGAGAATCGAACCCACAAGTTTCGTGTTGGCACTAACTTTAACGATGCAGTTAAGCTATACTACTTCGATTTCGATTTACGCAACCTGCTTATTAAATACATAAGCAGAATAGAAATCAAGTTCAAGACCACGCTAACATATATAGTTTCCAACGAGTATCCAAATTCTCCTACGTGGTTTGTTGATCCGTCAGTCGTTGAACAAAGCTTCATAAAATCATTCGATGAGACCATTTACACTACAAAGCTCAGGCGCAAAAGCCCCATAGCGAGGCATCACAAGAAATACCCTAATGACAAATACGCACCAGTATGGAAAGTAATAGAGTACATGACACTGGGGGCAACTATTACATTATATAGAGCATTAAGAAGCCCAGAAATGCAGAAACAAGTAGCTAATGAGATGGGGCTTAAGTACAGTAAGGTGTTTAAGAACTACATAGATTTAGTGAAAGACTTGCGCAACTGCTGCGCACACGGCAACGTCATATTTGACTTCAGACCTTCAGACTCCATAAGAAGTGGACCAGCTATCTCACATTTTCCCGACGGATGGCAAAACCTGTACGGAGCATTACGGGTTATCTTGTATCTTTTAGGCAGTGTCTCAAAGAAGAGACAGGGTGACTTGCGGAAAGAAGTGCTTGACCTTATGAATAAGTATGGGACCACCACAGAGGTACGGCGTGTTTTGGATGAGGAAAGCGGATTAAAGCATTGGAAAGCATAAATTCTTAGATTTTTTTTTTGCCTTATATCTTGCAGTATCAAAAGAATTACCTAACTTTGCAACGTGTAACAGTGCCGGTAGCGATTATAGTCTCGCTGCCAACACTATAAAGGCAAAAGTAGGGGTCGTGTGCTTTAGTCCATGCGACCTCGTTTTTTGTTGATATCATCTGTATTTAGTCATTTGCGACCCATAAAATCGTCTCGCTAACGAAACCCCTTCGGGGTTTTATCTTTTGGCAAACGACCGTATGAGATAAATACAAACACGTTGTTGCCACAAATCAATAATATCGTGCAGGCGGGACGAATGCGTTCTCGATGTGCTGCACCATGCCGTCGAGTATGCTGATGATGTCGAAGCGCACGGGCAGGTCAATCTCCTTGAGGCAGATGTATGAGTTGGCGGCATCGACGATGGAGCTTATCTTGCGCTTGTCCACTGCGTCGAAGGGCAGCCCGAAGGCGGTGTTGCTGCGGGTCTTCACCTCCACCACCACGAGGCACTCGTCCTTCATTGCGACTATGTCCATCTCCTCCCTCGAGTGAGGGGCGCGCCAGTTGCGGTCAAGGATGGTGTAGCCCTGCTTGACGAGGTAGTCCGCCGCCTGCTGCTCGCCCGCCTTCCCTACGTCGTTATGCCATGCCATAGTTGTGAAGAGTAATGTCTCGTTGGCAAAGATAGACAAAAAGCTGTAACTTCGCGAGGCAATGGCTGAGGAAAGAGACACGAGGACGGCTGAGGACTTGCACTTTATGCGCAAGGCACTCGAAGAGGCAAGGGCTGCTTACGAGGAGGGCGAGGTGCCTGTCGGGGCAGTTGTGGTGTGCCGAGGAGAGGTGATTGCCCGCTGCCACAACCTCACCGAGCGGCTCACCGATGTTACCGCCCACGCTGAGATGCAGGCGATAACGGCAGCCTCCGAGCATCTCGGTGGCAAGTACCTGACCGAGTGCACGCTCTACGTCACCGTGGAGCCTTGCCTGATGTGCGCCGCCGCTCTTGGCTGGAGCCAAATAAAGCGCATAGTCTATGGCACGCCCGACGAGAAGCGGGGCTTCCACCGCTACGCCCCCAACGCCCTCCACCCCCGCACGGAGCTCACCCAATGCGTGCTTGGCAAGACTGCAAAGCCCTTATGCAACGCTTCTTCAAAGAGAAGCGCTAACCTCCGCACCAAGGCGCAAGCAATAATAACCCCGAAGGGTTGCCCATATAGGCCTCGTCTGTCGCTCGTGGCGGATATGGGTTGTTCCCCCGAAACATCGAGCCGTTCGCCTCGATATTTCCCAAATGCTCCTCTATGGGTCGCATTCGCCCCCGGCTACGCAAATGTAACCCCTTCGGGGTTATTTGTGGCGAACGTCAACACCGATGCAAACGACCGCAAGAGACGAATGCGATCACGTTGTGGCTATATTCAAGGCGGCTAAGGCAAGCCCCAACGGGGCTGCATACGCATTTGCCTCCGCCTACACAAATGTAACCCCTTCGGGGTTCATTCGCCACAAATAGTACCGGAAGGGCTACTACCGGCAATCAGATAGTAACCCTTTCGTGCTTCGTTATATCAAACAACACTTTTGAAAAGGCGACAATCCGCACGGAAAACACTTTTGGAAAAGTGGATTTTAGGAAAAAAGCACTTTTGGAAAAGTGTTTTGAGTATCTTTGTGGAAGGAAACAATAATAGAATGCTGTTATGGACTACTCAGACATTCAACCTTTGATGGCGGCTTACCACAGGAGACTGGCTGCCACAGACCTGCGCTTCAAGCGCTATTTGCACAACGACATCGACTGGAACGTGCGCCTCGTGGGCATAAAGGGAGCACGTGGCGTGGGCAAGACCACCATGCTTTTGCAACATATCAAGGAGACGTTCGGGGATATTGACCAGGTTCTCTACGTGTCTCTCGACAATCTATGGTTCAGTAGCCATAGGCTGGAGAAACTGGTGGAGTTCCTCTACACGAGGGGAGTGACACATCTCTATCTCGACGAAGTGCATAAGCACAAGAACTGGGCTACGTTGCTGAAGAACTTCTACGACGACTATCCCGACCTGCACATCGTTTACACAGGCTCTGCCACACTGTTCATAGAAAACTCGGTGGCGGATCTCTCGAGGCGGCAGTCGCTTCACACATTGGGCGGCTTGTCGTTCAGGGAGTATTTAGAGTATGAGGGAGTGACAAAGCTCCAACCTCTCACTATGGAGGAGTTGCTGTCGAACCACGTTAGTTATGCGATGGATGTGGCGAAGAGGGTGAAGGTGCTGAAGCATTTCGAAGATTATCTGCGCAGGGGTTACTATCCTTATTATAAGGAAGCGGGCGATAATTACTTGGTGCGAGTGTCGGAGGTGGCGAGGCTTGTGATAGAGAGCGACCTGCCAGCCGTTGAGGACATCACTTATTCCACCACGGAGAAAATAAAGAAGCTGCTGATGGTCATCGCTGAGAGTGTCCCTTTGCAGCCAAACATAAATAAGCTTGCAGGGCAACTTGAGTCGACACGTGACCCGACGCTTAAGATGTTATACCTGCTTGACCGAGCCGCACTCTTATGGCTGCTCACCGACAAGGCGAAGGACTACAAGCATCTTACGGGACCAAAGAAGATATACCTTAATAATCCGAACCTGATGCCGGCGTTGTCGGGACATGTGGATGAGGGAACGATGCGGGAGACGTTCTTTGCCAATCAGGTAGGGGCTGTGGCCTCGCTGACGATGCCTAAGCAGGGGGACTTCCTCGTTGACGGGAAATATCTCTTTGAGGTAAGTGGTAGTGGCAAGAGGTACACTCAGATTGCTAATATTCCTGACAGTTACCTTGCCGTCGACGACATAGAGACGGGCTACGGCAACCGCATCCCCCTGTGGTTGTTCGGCTGTCTTTATTAGGTGGTTAGATATCCTTTTACCTTGAAAGGCGCAGCACGTCCGCTGGCAAAAGCGTGTCTTCGAAGCCGTCGAGGGGATTCTGCCGAAGGAAGAGCTTAGCCTTCACACTATGCCCCTTGGCGAAAGGCAGCAGGCTTGCCTTGCGAAGCAGCTCCGCCTCGAGAGGCTTGCCGTTCTCGCCCGTAGTCCATTTGCATTCGCCCACGAGCAGCGTCTTGCGATCAAGCGACTCGGCCACCACGTCTATCTCCATTTGCTCAGGCTTCCCGCATTCGTTCAGCACACTGCCCCACCAGCGCCTTGCCTGCCCATAGAGAACCCCGTCAAGTTCGTTGCCCGTGACGGCATTGCGGCAAAGGCTCTCCCACTGCCGTGAGACGTATTCCGAGAAGTGCTTGCTTAGTGCTTCCTCCACTGGCTTAAGCCTGCCCAACTCTATGAACGAGCGGTTGGGCACAACAAACTGATAATAGAAAGCCATAAACGGGTCGGCTATTTTATACAGGCTCTTCTTGGTGTTGCTCTCGTCGTTGCCGAATGGCACTTCCCTGAGGAGAAAGCCTAAATCTATGAGCTTCTTCAGGGGGCGAGATAGGTTGGTGGAAGGCTCGCCGCAGCGTCCCGCTATCTCCGACAGTCGGTTCGCGCCTCCGCCTATGTAAGACATAATGGTGGAGACCTTCACCAGGTCCTTTATGTCGTCAAGGAAAAGCTTAGCTGGCTCTTCGTAAAGCGTGCCGTTGGCAGAGAGGACGTTCTGCCACAAAGCCTCGGCGAGCGAGTTCTTTTCTTCCCTCAACTCCCAATAGCGAGGCACACCGCCCCAGACGGCATACTCTTCAACAGCATTCTCCGCCTGAAGCTGCAAAGCTTCTTGTATGTAGGGCAGGCGTATCGGGTTGAGCCTCATAATAACGTCGGCACGACCGTAAAGCGGGGCGGTGGCATCGAGGAAGAGGCCGTACATCATACTCTGCGAAGAGCCGCAAAGCACGATGTTGTACCTCAGCGACTTCTCGTCGAGCAGCTTCTGCAACACCGACGCAAGTTCGGGCGACTGACTGGCAAGATAGGGAAACTCGTCTATGCAAAGCGTGAAACGACGCTCAGCCCGGTAGTTCAAGGCACGGAAGATAGCCTCCCAATCAGGGTATGCCACTTTGTCGAAATCGGGGAACGTCTGGGCTCCTACTTGTGCCAAGACGCTTCTCTGGTGCTTAGCCTCCGAGCGGTCGGCAAGGAAATATATGTCGCTCTCAGTCAACACCCTCTTCACGAGTGTGGACTTGCCCAAGCGTCTGCGCCCATACACAACGGTCAGGGTGCTTCTCTCCTTGTCAAGAGCCTCCCGCAGCCTTGCTGTTTCTTCATTCCTGTCGACAAACCTCATGCTTACGAACTATTATGCGCCGCAAAGATAATGTTTCCGCAGCATAAAATCAAATCAGTAAGGCATTGCGATCCCTCGTACGACCCTTTGCAGTCTCTAAGTTAAGGCGTTGGAGTCCCTTAGTTAAGGCGTTGAAGTCTCTTAGTTAAGGCTTTGGGGTCCTTGTTCGTTGCCTCTTCCACGACGAAGAGCTTGTCGTTGCGCCGAACCTTCTGGGGGAGGGGGAGGCTGACGTGCCAACCTTGCTTGGCCTCGCTGACGGGACGGAGATCATAACGCAGCTCCTCAACGGTGGCTCGGAGCATGCCCGTTGTCGGTCCCGTCACGATTATCTCATCGCCCAGTCGCAGCTCGCAGGCTTCTATCTTAAACTCCGCCACGCCTATCTTATTGAAGTAGCGCACCGCCTTGCCGCAGTACACCTTGCGCTCTTCGGCCGCGCTGCCGTGCTTCTTCGCCCACTCGCCAAGCGTCTGTCCGAGGTAGTAGCCGTCCCAGAAGCCGCGGTTGAACACCTTGCTGAGCCTGTTGTCCCACTCGTCCTTCCTCTCTTCGGTGAAGCTGTCGAGGCAGACGCTTTCGATGGCTTCCTTGTAGCAGCGCACCACGGTGTCCACGTAGTCCGCCCCCCTTGCCCTGCCCTCTATCTTGAAGACACGCACGCCCGCCTCCATCATCTCGTCGATGAAGCGTATGGTCTTCAAGTCCTTGGGCGACATAATATATTCGTTGTCAATGTCAAGCTCCGTGCCCGTCTCCTTGTCCCTCACTGTGTAAGCCCTGCGGCAAACTTGCAAGCACTCGCCGCGGTTGGCAGAATGTCCCATCGTGCCAAGCGAGAGGTAGCACTTGCCGCTTATAGCCATGCACAGCGCCCCGTGGCAAAACATCTCAATGCGCACGAGTTCGCCCCCGGGGCCGCAGATATGCTCCTGCTCTATCTGTCGGTGTATCTCCGAAACCTGACTGAGGCTCAGCTCACGGGCAAGCACCACAACGTCAGCGAACCGTGCGTAGAAGCGCAGCGCCTCTATGTTGGAGATGTTAAGCTGAGTGCTAAGGTGAACCTCAAGCCCTATGCTGTTCGAGTAGCTCATCACCGCCACGTCGGACGCTATGACGGCAGAGATTTGCGCCTCCTTCGCCGCGTCGAGTATCTTGCGCATAAGTGTGAGGTCGCCGTCATAGATGACAGTGTTGACGGTGAGGTAGCTCTTCACCCCGAAGGCTCGGCACTTGCGTGCTATGTCCTTAAGGTCGCCCAGTGAGAAGTGGCTGGCGGAGTGCGCCCTCATATTAAGGTGTTCTATGCCGAAGTACACGCTGTCCGCCCCAGCCCGCAAGGCAGCCGCAAGCGACTCGGGCGAGCCAGCGGGAGCCATCAGCTCGTATTCCTTAACGTTTAGCACCTATTCATCAAATTATAGGAAGGGGCTTGAGAAAAACCCCTGACGGGGGTTTCAGAAGAGTAGCCGTGGGTTAAGCGAAGTGATACCCACGGATTCAAGGCGCAGCTAATGTGAGTGCCAGAGGTACTCAACGCTCGTGCAAGTGAGAGAAGAGCAGCTTGCTGACTCTTCCGAACGCAGCCGAGCCTCGCCATAGGCAACCCCCTCTGGGGGTTCTCCCTTAACCCACGGCTACGCATGTTTAACCCCTTCGGGGTTCTTCTTGACATACACAAGGTGCTATCATTCGTCCGCGAGGGTGAAGTCGAGCTGCTTCTTCTCGAGGTTAGCCCTTGCCACACGAATGCGCAAGGGGTCGCCCAGTGAGTAGCGGTGGTGCTTGCGCCTCCCCCAGAGGCAATAGTTCTTCTCGTCGAACTCGTAGTAGTCGTCGCTCAGGTCGCGCAAGGGTATCATCCCCTCGCACTTGTTCTCGTCGATCTCCACGTAAAGCCCGTACTCCGTCACGCCCGATATCGTGCCGTCGTACACCTCGCCGAGCCGTTTCTGCATGAACTCCACCTGCTTGTACTTGATGCTCGCCCTCTCAGCCTGCGCCGCCAGCTGCTCCATCTTGCTGCTGTGGTCGCAGAGTTCCTCGTACTTCTCCTTGCTTGCGCTGCGCCCGCCTTGGGCGTAACGGGTGAGCAGGCGGTGCACCATCATGTCGGGGTAGCGGCGAATGGGCGAGGTGAAGTGCGTGTAGTAGTCGAAGGCAAGCCCGAAGTGCCCTATGTTCGTGGTGCTGTACACTGCCTTCATCATAGAGCGCAGCGTGATGGTCTCCACCACGTTCTGCTCAGCCTTGTTCTTCACATCGGCGAGCAGCTTGTTCAGGTTACGGCTCACGTCCTCCTTGTTGCCAGTCACACGCACACGATGCCCGAACTTCGTGACGAAGTCAGCCAGAGCCATCAGCTTGTCGGGGTCGGGCTGGTCGTGAATGCGGTAGACCATCGTCTTCACCTTCTTGTTCTTGGGCACTTTGCCTATGCTCTCAGCCACGGTGCGGTTGGCGAGCAGCATGAACTCCTCCACCAGCTTGTTGGCATCCTTCGCCACCTTGAAGTAGACGCTGAGGGGAACGCCCTTCTCGTCTATCTCGAAGCGCGTCTCGAAGCGGTCGAAGTTCACCGCCCCGTTCTGGAAGCGTCTCGCCCTGAGTTCTTTAGCCATACGGTTGAGCGTTATAAGCTCCTCGGCGAAGTTCTCGGCAGGGGCGTAGGCAGGGTTTTCAGGCTCGCAGTGGTCGCCTGGCATACCGAGGTCAGCGTCGCTTGCCTCCCCGTGAGCCTCCAGCACCTGCTGCACCTCCTCATAGATGAAACGCCTGTTACTGCGGGTCACCGTTCGGGCTATGTGCCAGTCCTTAACCTCAGCCTTGGCGTTGAGCAGGAAGATGACACTGTAGGTGAGCTTGTCCTCGTCGGGGCGCAGGGAGCATATCTTGTTGCAAAGCCTCTCGGGCAGCATCGGCACCGTGCGGTCGACGAGGTAGACGCTTGTGGCACGGTTGAGAGCCTCCTTGTCGATGACGCTGCCCTCCTGCACGTAATACGTCACGTCGGCGATATGCACTCCCACCTCCCAAAGGTTGGCGTTGATCTTGCGGATAGAGATGGCGTCGTCGAAGTCCTTAGCGTCCCGTGGGTCGATGGTGAAGGTGGTCACGTCCCGCATATCCTCCCTTTGCCTTATCTCGCTCTCGGGTATCTCCTCAGGTATCTGGTTGGCAGCCTCCTCCACGTGCTTCGGGTAGCTGTATGGCAGCCCGTACTCAGCGAGGATGGCGTTCATCTCCGTGTTGTTGTCGCCGCTTTGCCCAAGCACTGCTATAACCTTGCCCACGGGGTTCTTAGCGTTCTCTGGCCACTCCACTATCTTAACGACCACCTTGTCGCCGTTCTTAGCCCCTCCCAGTCGGTGCTTCGGGATAAGGATGTCGTTGGCGAGCGTGCGGTCCTCGGTCAGCAGGAAGCTGATCTCCTTGTTCACTTGCAGCCTGCCCACGAACGACTTGTCAGCCCGCTCCAGTATGTCGGTGACTTGTGCCTCACGTATATGGTTGCGTCGGCGGGCGAGCATCGTCACCCTCACGCGGTCTCCGTCCATTGCGTGCATAGAGTTGCGCTCCGCTACGAGTATGGACTTGCCTCCGCTGTCGGGCTTGAAGGTGTTCTTGCCGTTGGCTTTGCGGTGGAACAAGCCCTCCGCCGTCTGGTTCTCGGTCTTGAGGCGGTAGGTGTACTTAGGCTTTTCGGTGATGACATCGTCGAGGATAAGGTCCTTCAGGATGTCCATGCACAGCATTCGGGCGGGGTGAGTGTCAAGCCCCAGCTCTCGGAACACGCTCTTCAGCTCGAAGCTCTTGCCCTCGTTCCTCTCGAATAGCGCCTCTATCTTCTCTGTCAAAGCCTTGCGGGTGAGATACTTGCCGCCTTTCTTCTTCTTTCCCATAGTGTCAGGTTTCTCTTGGTTTGCCGCAAAGGTAACAATAAAAGCCTTACCTTTGCCCAAGACACTTACTAAAACAACACAATGACCATCTTAGTGACAGGGGCAAGTGGCTTCATCGGGAGCTTCATTTGCGAGGAGGGACTGCGCCGCGGTCTCGAAGTGTGGGCTGGCATGCGCTGGAGCAGCAGCAAGCAATACTTGACACAGAAGGAACTTAGGTTCGCAACGCTTGACCTCGGCAACCCCGAGACGCTGCGCACACAGCTGCGGGACTGCAAGCGCCGGCTTGGGGGCAAGGGCTGGGACTATGTGGTGCATGCGGCGGGGGCTACTAAGAGCCGCACACGCCAAGGCTTCTTCCGCACCAACACCGAGGGCACTCGCAACCTTGTGGAGGCTCTGCTCGCAGAGGGGATGAAGCCTAAGCGCTTCGTCTTCATTAGCTCGCTCAGCGTTTTCGGTGCGGTGAGGGAAAAAGCAGAGAAGGGAGCTTACAGCCCTATCCTCGACACTGACACGCCCCGCCCCAACACCGCCTACGGGCAGAGCAAGCTTGCCGCCGAGCAGTGGCTTCAGACTGTATCAGACCGCCTGCCTTGGGTCATCCTCAGGCCAACGGGCGTGTACGGCCCGAGGGAGAAGGACTACTACCTGATGGCTAAGAGCATCAAGGGGCACGTCGACTTCGCCGTCGGCTTCAAGCGGCAGGAGATAACGTTCGTCTACGTCCAGGACGTGGTGCAGGCCGTCTTCCTTGCCCTCGAGAGCGAGAAGGCGGTGGGCAAGGCTTACTTTCTGAGTGACGGGGAGGTGTACGACAGCCGACGCTTCAGCGACCTCTTGCAGAAGGAGATGGGAGTGAAGAGGGTGCTGCACGTCAAGGCGCCGCTCTGCTTTCTCTGGCTCGTCTGCGCCTGCAGCCAGCTGGTCAACCGCTGGCTGCGCCGACCCTCGACCCTCAACCTCGACAAGTTCCACATCCTTGCTCAGCGCAACTGGCGGTGCGACATAACGCCCGCCCGCACTGACCTTGGCTACCAGCCGCGCTTCCCTCTGTCCGAAGGCACCCGCGAGACGGTGCGCTGGTATCTCGACGAGGGCTGGCTGTAGCGGCAACACACTCCGACGCTTCGCGGTCCCTCCGACGGACCGATTGCGGTCCCTCCGTCGGACCGATTGCGGTCCCTCCGTCGGACCGATTGCGGTCTCTCCGTCGGACCGATTGCGGTTCCTTCGTCGAACCGATTGCGGTCCCTTCGTCGAACGCTTCGCGGCCTCTGGTCGTGACAAAGAGAAGCCCCGACCGTTGTCTTCGATCGGGGCTTTCCTTTTAATAGAGTTGTCGCTTACTTAACGAGCACTTTCTTCGTTGTCCCGTTGGCGTAGCGTACGATGTTGAGCCCTCGCTGCGGCGCGCTCGCCTGCCTGCCATCAAGAGTGTAGCGGCTCACCACTTGTCCGTCGTCATAGGCTGAGGCAGAGCTAAGGCCAAGCGCAGCGTCTTCCACTATGTTGGGGAAGTCCTTCCACACGTCGGCCGCGGCGTACTTCTGCTTCGAGCCTTGGGGCACGTAGAGGGTGACGCTGTCCTTGTCCACACCGTCGAAAGCGTCAGGCTCGCAGACTGGCGGCTCAGGGTTCACCGAGGCTATCTCCCTGAGCCCCTCGCAGCCGCCAAACGCCAGCTTGCCTATCACGGTGACGTTCCGCTCGATGGTAACCCTCGTGATGTTGACGCAGAGGTAGAAGGCGTAGCGCTCTATCGTCGTCACGCTCGAGGGCACCATGAAGCCTCCCTCGAAGCTCCTGCCGGCGGGCATGCGCAGCAGCTCCTTCATGTCCTTGCTGTAGAGCACGCTGTCACGGGAGCAGAAGCTCTCGTTCGTCTCGTCCACCTCGAGGCACTCCAGGGCGGGGCACTCACGGAACGCTCCCTCGCCTATCTCCTCGACGGAGCCGGGGATGTAGACCCTCCTCAGCTTGTCGCAGCCCTGGAAGGCGAAGTCGCCTATCACGGTGACGTTATTGCTTATCGTCACCTCCGTTATGTTGACGTTAAGCTGGAAGGAGTAGCTCCAGACGCGGGTGACTGTGGAGGGAACGGTGAACTTGCCTGAGGGACCGGCGGCGGGCACGCAGATGAGCTCCGACTTGTCCTTGGTGTACAGCGCACCGTCCTCCGAGAGGTAATGCCCGTTGTCCTCGTCCACCTCTATGCTCTCCAAGGCGGGACAGTCGCGGAACGCTCCCTCTCCTATCTCCTCAACGGACTTGGGCACGACCACCTTCCGCAGCTTGTCGCAGCCCTGGAAGGCGAACTCCCCGATGACGGTTATGTTGTTCACAATCGTTATCTCCGTGATGTTGATGCAGAGGTAGAAAGCCCGCTTGCCAATGCTCGTGACGGTCGAGGGGACGGTGACGCGTGTCAGGCCCTCGCAGCTCACGAAGGCGCTGTCGGCTATGCTGGTGACGTTGTAGGTCGCGCCGCCCTTGGTTATCTCGCCCGGTATCTCAAGCTCGCCAGTGAAGCTCTTGTCCCACGTGTTAAGCTCAAGCTCAAGGCTTCCGTCCTCCTTCAGGATGAAGACGTACAGGTTGCCCTCCACCTCTATCTCGGTCACCTCCACGATGTGGGTGAAGCCCTTCCACACGTCAGCCGCCTCGTACTTCTGCTTCGAGCCCAGAGGCACGTAGAGGGTGACGCTGTCCTTGTCGATGCCGTCGAAGGCGTCCTCCTCGCACGTAGGCGGCTCTGGGCTTGCCATCGTCATCTCCCTGAGGCTGGTGCAGCCGCCGAACGCCTGCTTGCCTATGACGGTTATGTTGTTGACGATGGTTATCTTCGTTATGTTCACGCAGAGGTAGAAGGCGTAGCTCCCTATCTTGGTCACGGTAGACGGTATCTCGAACTCCCCGTCGTGCGTCTTCCCCGCGGGCATGCAGATAAGCTCGGACTTGTCCTTGTTGTACAGCACTCCGTCCTCGGAGCAGTAGTGCTCGTTCTCGTCGTCCACCTCTATGTCTTCCAAGGCGGGGCAGTCGGTGAACGCCCCCTCGCCTATCTCCGTCACAGCCTTCGGGAAGGCTATCTTCTGCAGCTTCTCTGAGCCCCTGAAGGCGAAGCCGCCCACGATGGTGACGTTGCTGCTTATCGTTATCTCCGTTATGTTGACGTTAAGCTGGAAGGAGTAGTCCCAGATGTGCGTCACAGTCGAGGGAACGGTGAACTTGCCCGAGGGACCAGCCGCGGGAACGCAGATAAGCTCCGACTGATCCTTATTATACAGCACGCCGTCCTGCGAGAGGTACTTCTCGTTGTCGCTGTCGACATCGATATTCTCCAAGGCGGGGCAGTCACGGAACGCTCCCTCTCCTATGTCCGTGACGGACTTCGGCACGACTATCTTCTGTAGCTTCTCGCAGCCTTGGAAGGCGAAGTCCCCGATGATGGTGATGTTGTTGATGATGGTAATCTCCGTGATGTTAATGCAGAGGTAGAAGGCGTGCCTGCCAATGCTCGTCACTGTCCCCGGGATGGTGAGCTTCGTGATGCCGCTGCACGACATGAAGGCGCTGTCGGCAATGCTCGTTATGGTGTATGTCACGCCGTCCTTCGTTATCTCGCTCGGCACAGTCAGCTCGCCCGTGTAGCTCTTGTCCCACGCCTTCAGCTCCAAGGAAGGCTTCCCGCTGTCGTCGGGGATTACGACGTAGCTGTTCTGCCCGTCCTCAATCACTTCCCCTTCGCTCGGCAGTTCCACTATGTTGGTGAAGTTGCTCCATTCTTCCGCTGCCTCGTACTTCTCCTTCGTGCCAGCGGGCACGTAGAGCGTGCAGTTCTCTTGGTCAACGCCAGTGAATGAGCTGCTTGTGCAGGTGGGAGGCGTAGTGTTCAGCGAGGTTATCTCGGTAAGGCTGCTGCCCTTGAAAGCGTTGCTCACTATGCTCGTCACGCTGGCGGGTATGGCGAACGTGCTGTCCTTTGCTGCGGGGTAAGCCACCAGCGTCTTCATATCCTTTGTGTACAGCACCCCGTCAACGGAGCAATACGTCTCGTTGCCCTCCGCCACCTCTATGTCCTGCAGGCTGGTGAGGTAATAGAAGTAAGAGGAGTAGGAGGTGAAGTACTTGCCGATGGTCAGCGAGGTAAGGGAGGATATGTTGTTGAGTATGGACAGGAGCGTCCCAAGATTTCCGCTGCTTATTGACAGGGCTGTCCTGCCTAAGTACAAGCTTGAGACGGGGCAGCCGTCAACGGGATTGCCGTCCAGACTTATGGAGAGCGTCGCCGTCCCGTCCTCCAGTATGAAGTCGGTGAGGCTTGTGCAACCGGCAAACGCCTTTGAGCCTATGCTTGTCACTGAGCTTGGTATAGACAGCTTAGTAAGGTTGGTGCAATTATAGAACGCAGTGTCTCCTATGCTCGTGACGTTGTAGGTCGTCTCGTTGTAGGTCACAGTCGAGGGGATAACGACCTCTCCGCTGTATGCTCCGTTCACCACTTCCGCCGTCCTCGTATCCCCATCCTCTTCCAAATCGTAATAGATGCCGTCTATCACGACGCAGTTAGGATCTATTCCCACTATATTTGTGAAGACGCTCCAATAGTCAGCGTCCTCGTATGCTTCTTTCGAGCCTGTCGGCACGTAGAGTATACAGTTCTTTGTGTCTACTTCGGTGAATGTGCTGCTTGTACAAGTGGGAGGTTCAGGGTTAAGCGATGTTATCTCCGTCAGCCCGCTGCAATTAAGAAATGCATACTCTCCAATGCTTGTCACAGAGTTGCCTATCGACACAGAAGTAAGGCTGCTGCATTCTTGGAATGCACGACTTCCAATGCTTGTCACTGAGTTGCCTATCGTCACCTCCGCAAGACTGCTGCAATTAAAGAATGTATAGTCTTCAATGCTCATCACGGAGTTGGGTATCGTCACTGAGGTAAGGTTGCTGCAATATGCGAATGCCTCGCCTCCTATGCTTGTTACGGAGTTAGGGATTGTCACCTCCGTAAGCTTGCTGCAATCATAGAATGCAGTATCTCCTATGCAAGTCACAGAGTCGGGTATCTTCACAGAGGTAAGGCTGCTGCAGTGATTGAATGCACCGTCTCCTATGCTTGTCACAGTGTATTCTGTATCTTCGTATTTCACAGACGAGGGGATTTCAATGCTGCCAGTATATGCTTCACTGTTATTCTTTGAACCATATTTAATGTAAGTCACCTCCGCAGTTCCATCGTCGTTGAGGTTGTAGTAAATGCCATCAACCACAGCGTCGTAGGCGAAGCTGGGAAGATAAAGGGAGAGAGCCGTTAGGCAAAGGAATAAGAATCTTTTCATACTCTCAAAGGTTTTAATTAGTTTATGTTATTGTTTGTGTCTGTCAGCCAAAGGGTTAAGGTGCGGGTGGCGAAGAGCTTGGGTATTCCTTCCTTGCAGTGTCACGCAGGCAACCAAATGTCTTGCTTTCTTTTATGGTGCAAATGTAGTCATTATCCCTTACCGCTGTCACGCTAAGCGCTAAAATAATCGCCTTTTCCCCGTTGTGTCGGCACAATGGAAACAATGGAGGCGGGGGAAAGGGGGCGTTAGCGCCTGTCTTGGAAGAAGCGCTGCATAAGAGCCTTGCAGTCCTGCTCAAGGATGCCTTGGGTAAGCTCCGTGCGGGGGTGAAGGGCGTTGGGGGCAAAGCGGAGGAAGCCCCGCTTAGGGTCGGGAGTGCCGTAGACTATCCTCTTTATCTGGCTCCAGCCCAAAGCGGCGGCGCACATCAGGCAAGGCTCGACGGTGACGTAGAGTGTGCAGTCCGTCAGGTACTTGCCGCCGAGATGCTCCGAGGCAGCCGTTATCGCCTGCATCTCGGCGTGGGCGGTAACGTCGGTTAGCCTCTCGGTGAGGTTGTGGCAGCGGGCAATCACCTCCCCTCGGCACACAACGACTGCCCCCACGGGCACCTCGCCCTCACGGTAGGCAGCCCTCGCCTCCTCGAGAGCCTTGCGCATAAAGCGGGCGTCCTCTGCCGTCCTGTCTTCGCTTTCCTTATTCATCGCCTCGCAAAGTTAGTGCTTTTTGCCTAACTTTGCCGCCGACAGCTAACACTCTTAACCTCCATGGCTTGGCACAACGACTTAGGGAAGGCGGGCGAGCAGCAGGCGGCTGACTACCTCGTAAGGCAAGGCTACACAATCCTCGACCGCAACTGGCGCGCCCCTCACTCACGCAACGAGCTTGACATAGTCGCCACGAAGGACGAGTGCCTCGTGGTGGTGGAGGTGAAGACCCGCAGCAACACCGCCTACGGGCTGCCCTTCGACGCAGTGGACAAGCGCAAGATAAGCTCCCTCGCCTCGGCTGCCAACTCTTACGTCTGCCTCAAGGAGATAGACCTGCCCGTACGCTTCGACATCATCGGCATCCTCGACGGCATTGTGCAGCACGTTGAGAACGCCTTCGTCCCCCCTGCCAAGTACTACTGACCGATGCCCACGCTTAGCCTTAAGAGCAGGAGCGGCTTGCGCTTCATCTGGCTCGAGGAGACCGCCTCGACTAACGACTACCTCCGCCTTCACTCGAAGGAGATGCAAGACCCCATCACCCTTGCCCTTGCCGAATACCAGACGAAGGGTAGGGGAGCGACAGGGGCGTGGCAGTCGGAGCGGGGGGCGAACCTGCTCTTCAGCCTGCTCACGCACCCCACGACCGTCGAGGCTAAGGACATCTTCCTGCTAAGCCAGATGGCTTGCCTCTCCGTGTGCCGAGGGCTTGAGACGCTAAGCAAGGGCTTCACCATCAAGTGGCCTAACGACATCTACTGGAGAGACGGGAAGGTTGTCGGCATCCTTATAGAGAACGAGCTTCAGGGCAGGCGTGTGGCGGACTGCGTCGTAGGCATAGGGGTGAACGTCAACCAGCGGAGCTTCGGCAAGGAGCTGCCCAACCCCACGTCGCTCGCCATCATAGAGGGCAGGGAGCTCGACCGCACGCTCGTGCTTGAGGCAATAGTCGAGGAGTTCAGCAGCCTCTACACCGCCCTGTGCGAGGGCGACCACGAAGGCATAAGGGAAGGTTACCTCAAGAGGCTATACCGCAGGGGAGAGAGGCACGCCTTCTGCGACAGCCGAGGGGAGTTCATGGCAACGCTTGAGACCGTTGAGCCAACGGGGCATATAGTCTTAAGGGACGACGAGGGGCGGTGGAGGCGCTACGCCTTCAAGGAAGTGCAACACATCATCTAAACACTCATAAAGGACACTATGGCTAAGTACAGACGTATCCTGCTCAAGCTCTCGGGCGAGAGCTTGGCGGCGGAGAGCAAGCAGGGCATCAGCGTGGAGCGCCTCCAGCAGTATGCCCAGCAGATTAAGGACGCCTCGCAGGGGGGCGTTGAGATAGGCATCGTCATCGGCGGGGGCAACATCTTCCGAGGGCTTCAGGGAGCGGGCAAGGGCTTCGACCGTGTGAAGGGCGACCAGATGGGCATGTGCGCCACGGTCATCAACTCGCTCGCCCTAAGCTCGGCGCTCGACGCTCTCGGTCAGCCCAACCGTGTGCTCACGGCAGTGAGGATGGAGCCGATAGGGGAGTTCTACAGCAAGCGGAAGGCTGTCGAGGCTCTCCGGCGTGGGGAGGTCGTGATAATGAGCGGCGGCACGGGCTGCCCTTACTTCACCACGGACACTGGCTCGGCTCTACGGGGGATAGAGATAGAGGCGGACGTTATGCTGAAGGGCACGAGGGTGGACGGCGTCTTCACTGCCGACCCAGAGCGTGACCCCGAGGCCACGATGTTCACTGACATAACCTACCAGGAGGTTCTCGCCCGCTCGCTAAGGGTGATGGACGTGACCGCCACAGCCCTCTGCATGCAGAACAACCTGCCGATACACGTCTTCAACATGGACGTGTACGGCAACCTCGCGCGGGTGCTCCGGGGCGAGCCCATCGGCACCCTCGTGCACCTCTGACCCTAACCTCGGTCTATGCGCATCCGAATCTTAGCCAACGCCTTAAGCATCGCGCGTGTAGGGTAGAACACGATGTGGGGCTTCTTCAGAGCGCCCTCAACGGTCACCTCCTCGGGCGTGTCCATCATCTTCGACGGCACGTAGACACGCAGGCTCCCAAGCGGCCCAAGGTCTGCGCTCTGCCCGTTGCTCAGGTTCTCGCACACCAGCTCAGCCAGGCTGACCAGTGCGTTAAGCATGTCTCCTTTGGCCAGGGACGTGCGCTGCACGATGTCCGTCAGGCTCGAGTCAATCTTCGCAGTGTGCGTCACCTTCTGCGAGGCGTAGTAGACCTTCCGCCCTTTCCTCGAGCCCAGCGGCTGGACCCTGCTCTTGATTATAAACTCAATCATACGCTCACGATTTAGTGGTTGTACTTGATGGACCGTTGTGCCTCTACCGAGCGCGCCGTGGTCCGTACGATACTAACGTAATAGTCTGTCCCTTTAGTGTGCCGTTTACCTGCTAATTAGCACCTCCGTTGAGGTGCTTGTTAGCACCTAAATCGAAGTGCTTGTTAGCACCTCAACGGAGGTGCTTGTTAGCACCTCAACGGAGGTGCTTGTTAGCAGTTGTACGACGTGTTCCTCGTATCGACAACGGTGCCTGCAACGAGCGGGCAACGGCGCGCATAACGAAGGCAGCCCTCCGCCTCAGTTAGGGGGAGGGCTGCCGTTGCGGTTAGCCTCTTGGGGCGGCTGCGGTGCTATCGCACCATCACCTTCGCCCCATTGACGATGTAGACGCCCTTGCCGAGCCTCCGTGCCTCAGTGATGCCGCCCTTGCCGGCGAGCCTGCCGTCGATGGTGTAGATGCTGCCGGTGCGGGCCACTGTCCCAAGCACCTCCTCCACGCTGTCGTACGTCTCGTCGGTGTACTCTATCACTATCGTGCTGCCCGACTGGTACGAGCCGTCGATGTATGCGCTGTTCTCGGCCACGGTGGCTCCGCTCTTGCTCACCGTCAGCCCGTTGAGGCTTGCGATGAGCTTGCCCTGCCCGATGGTCTCGCCGTAATAAGAGCCTACGGCCTTGCCATAGGTGAGCGCCTCACGGGCCACGCCCAAGCCGTGGGTGAAGGGGACGATGTCCGCCACCTCCTCAGGGTCGTAGTCGTCGGTCGTGCCGTAGATGTAGAAGAAGGGCGTGCCAGCCGGGGCGGTGTTGCCGTCCATCGGTGCGAGGGTGACGACGCTGCCGTCAACGCTCTGCACGCCGTACAGAGTGCCCTCCTCGGCCGTCACGTCCACTGCCCAGCACTGGGCGTAGATGACGCCTGCCTGAAGGCTCATGTTGAAGGCGGAGCCGTCGTAGTCTGCGGCTACCTCTCCAGCGTCCTCGATGTAGAGGCCGCTGTTCGTTCCTGCCTCGGCTGCGCTCCACGTGACGAGCACGTTGCTGTTGAGCTGGGCGTGGAGGTTGGCGCAGCTCTCCCCGTCGAGCCTCTGCCCGCTGACGAGGCTCTGCCCGTAGCCGAGAGCCTTGGTGGAGAAGAGCGTGGGCTGTATGCTTAGGCTGACTGCCCCCGACGTGCCCGAAGCCTTGAGGAAGAGCCCCGTAGCCTTGTTCTGCACGAGGTAGGCCGTGTCGCCCACGCTGACGAAGCGGAACAGTGCGTCGTCCTCCGATGCCTGGCTGATGTCCTCGGCTGAGGCGAAGTGCACCTGCTGCCCGAGGCAAGCGTCGTCGAGGTCTCTCGCGGTGAGAGGCTCAACGAGCCAGCTCTCCTCGTCCTCCTGGTTGAGGTTGGAGGCACAGGCGTACTTGCCGAAGAGCTCGGGGCTTGCGCCGCTCGCCGCCCCGTTGCTGAGCGTCCAGCCGTGAGCGGTCATCTCCGCCTCGGTGGCGTAGCGCAGGCGGTACCACTTGCCTTCCTCCACCTTGTTGGCCGCCTCGGTGATTGCCTCAATGCCTGCCTCGAGCTGGGCGACGTACGTGTCGCTCTCCGCCTGGGTGTACTTGCCCGAGCCGTCGTAGCTGGTAGCCGAGGCTATGACTGCCAGCAAGGCGCTTGCGCTCTCCTCGCTGCTCCACTCCCCCGGGTTAGTGCCTACGACGATGCTCCCCGTTGCTGCTTGGGCTTGCGCCAAGGCGGTGCGCAGCTCCGTCGGGTCTACGAAGAGGGCGATGAATGCGTCGTATGCCTGCTTGAGGCTTGAGTACGTGTCGGCTGTGATGTCCTCGCCCTCAGCCTTAGCCTCGGCTACGGCTGCCTCGAGGTCGGTGTAGACGCTGCCCAAGGCAACCCGTTGGCTCGAGGGGTTGTCGCTGGTCGTGTAGAGCTGGAACTCTGCGAGGTGGGTGAAGTAGCTGCCGCCCGACGTGCCCTCGATGTAGAAGCGAAGCACGGTGAAGCCCTGCGTTGAGAACGCCTCGCTGGTGAGCGTCTCGCCGAGCGTCGTGTAGGGCGTGCTTATCTCGGCGAGCAGCGTGCAAGCCTCCTTGCTTACGTCCTCGCTCGTGCTCGTTGAGCCGTACACGCCCCAGAGCGTGATGTTGTTGCCCGAGTTCTCGCGGCGGGTGAAGGTGAAGACGATGTCTTCCCCTACCGCCTCGTTAAGCTCCACTTGGAAGTACTGCGAGCCCACCTCGGGGGCTTCGTCGTAGTGCCAGTTCGACTGCCAGAAGGTCTCCGTGTCGCCGTCGATAAGGGCGGCGATGTCCTCCCCTTGCCCTTCCACGGGGCAGGTGTCGGGAGAGCTGAGCTGGCTTGCCTCGGTGATAAGCCCCTCGGTGCTTACGCTTGCGTCGGTGGCTATCACCATCTTCGCCTCAGCGTCGTCTATCATAGCCTGCGCCTGCTGGTAACGCTGCTCGCTGTCCTTGATGGGGGCGTACGCCTCGATGAGGGCTTCCGCCACCTCTTCGCTCACTGGCTCGAGTATCCAGTGGCTCGCTCCAGCGTACTTGCCCCAGCCCACGATGTTGCCGCTCGTGCCTAAGCCGTTGTCGTGACCTCCGCAGTGCAGGTAGTACTGAGCGTCTGCGTCCTGAGTGCTGAGGCGTATGTTCATCAGAGTGGTGTTCTCGTCTTCCTCGCTCACACCGTAGTAGTCGAACACGGTGTGGTTCTCAATGTCGGTAGTCATAGTGACGTTAGCGCTTGTGCTGACGGTGTTGAAGGTAGCGTCCGTAGCCACGTTGACGAGCTCGTACTCCTTGTCGCTCTCGGTGGCAGTCACCTTCCAAAGGAACGGGGCGCTCTCCTCGAAGGTGTCCCACAAAGCGTCTATCTCGTCGCCGTTGAGCTGGCTGTACATAGCCTTGGTGTAGTGCGTCCTGACGGTCTCGCCCGGGATGATGTCGCCCGTCTCGGGGTCTTCGCTGCTCTCCGTGGTAGTGTCCACGTAGAAGTCAAGCCCGCTCTTAAGGAAGTAGTAGCCCTCCTCCACCTCCATCTCGTAGGGGATGAGCGAGGCTATCACCGCCTCGTAGGTGTCGATGATGGCTTGCCTAAGAGCCTGAAGCTCCTCGACGCTTAGCACGACAGGCTCTTCGTCGGGGGCAATGTCGTCGAGGGCAGCCACAGCGTCGAGGGCAGCCTGGAAGGCTGCCACCTCCTCCTCACCGTAGCAGCCGTAGGTAGTGCCTGTGGTGAAGCTGTCGCGGTAGTCCCTGTACTCCACGTAAGTAGAGAGGCAGGCGCTGTAAGCCAAGTCGTAGTCCGAGGCTTCCTCGAAGGCGACGGGGTAGAGGTTCCACAGCGAGTTGGCGTGGTAGTCTTGCCCTTGGGTATACGTCACCACGTAAGCGCCAGCCCCTTGCCTGTTCAGCTGGTAGTCGTGGTCGGTGGAGTTGAAGGCGAACTCACTGTCCCCAGCGCCTTCCATGTCGTAAGTGTAGACAGGCGTCGCGTCATCGATGGAGGGGACGCTCTGCAGCGCAGTCTGGTTAGCGTTAGGGAACCATACGTAGTTGCCTGTGGCGAACTGCATAATGTAGGCATTGTCGTAGCCTTCCGCCGTGGCAGGTATGAACCTTATCAGGTATTGGGCTGCGTCAGAGGCAGGCAAGCCTTCGTACACCACGTCCGCGCCATAGGACTGGTACAACTCTCCGTAGCCTTCGTCCGAGTTCTTGTAGCCGTAGTCCCAGATGTAACCACCGCCATTGCTACGGTCGCCCCAGACCAGATACCAAGCGTCCGTGTCGAGGGAAGTGGCTGCCGCGCCTATCTGCGAGACCACCATGTTGTCGGTGAGCTCCACGGGGTCGGCAACAGCCTTAGTCGCTGCGAAGAGCAGCAGCAACGTGAACAGAGATAATAGTTTCTTCATCATAGTTTCGTTATTATAGGGTTAGTAAAAAGGTTTAATGCCTCGAGGGAAGACGTTTCTTACGCGGCAAATATAGCCTTTAATCGGATACGCCCCTAACCTTCGGCGGGTTATTTACGCACTTTTAACGGAAGCGGAAGCATACCTTATATATATGCTTCCAGAAGGGGTAGGGAACTCAGGCGGTGACCACCGTCCAGTCGGCAATGGTGCGCTGCTGGCTGTCGAAGTTCAAGCCCACCTTAACGACGGGAAGCCCTCGGAGTGCGAAGCGCTCGGGGTAGTTCTTTATGTCTATCTGCTTCGCTGCCTCCTCCGAGCTCTTGTTGAACTTCAGCTCGATGAGGTATATCGTGCCGCCCGTCTGCAGCACCATGTCCACACGCCCCTTGGCTGTGCGCACCTCGATGTCCACGTTATACTGTCCAAGGAGCGAGAAGAGGACGTAAAGCAACGCTTGGTAATGCCCCTCGTAGTCGGTGTTCTCTGTGTAAGGGATGGTGGAGAGGAATGTTTTAAGCAGCTCCAATGCCTCCTCCATCTTGCCGTCATCGATGTCTTTGTATAGCTGTGCTATGAGGTTGTAGGTCTCTTTCCCTCGACGGGGAGTGACGTAGCAAGGCATTAGCGACTTCATCAGTCCCACTCTCACCTCAGTGTTGGGCATGTCAAGCAGATATTCTTCTGTCCTGCTGTCCTGTCCCTTAATCGTGATGTATCCGCTCTGATAAAGCAAAGGCATGGCGTCGGTCATCGTTTCAGTCGGTGCGTCGAAGCTCTCGGCGTTGGCATACTGCCCGCCGATCTCGTCCGCCTCCACGCCGAACTTGCGCAGCATCTCTATGAGGTAAGTCGGCGTGCCGCTGCCGAACCAGTAGTTGCCTGTCTTTTCCTTGTCGAGTGCGTTAAGCAGACTGTAGGGGTTGTAGATGTCGGGCGAGGGCCAGGTGAAGTGGTAGCCGTCGTATGCCTGTTTAAGTGTCTCCACCGCCTCCTCGTAGCTTATCCCCTTCTTTTCGGCGAGCCGCTCGATGCCAGGCTTCATTTGCGTGAGCATCTCCTCTTCTGTGATACCGCAAATGCTTGCGTAATTCTCGTCCATCGAGATGTTTGTTATGTTGTTCAGCTCACTGAAGATGCTGAGCTGCGAGAACTTCGTTATGCCTGTGAGGAACACGAAGCGCAGGTAAGGGTCGAGATCCTTCAAGGGGCTGTAGAAGTTGCGCATCACCTGACGGAGCTTCGGCAGGTTCTCCTCCTCGTGCACCACGTCGAGCAGGGGAGCGTCGTACTCGTCTATAAGCACCACCACTCTCTGTCCCGTTTGCTCGTATGCCCTCTTCACAAGACCCAGCAGGCGCTGGTTAGTCTCCGCCTCGCCTTCCCTGCGTCCGTATACCCTTTCGTATTCGAGAAGCTTAAGGTTAAGCTCAGACTCCAGCCGCTCCTTGTCCATGTGCTTAGCCGTGCTCATACTGAAGTGCAGCACGGGGTACTGCGTCCACTCCTTTTCCAGCCTCTCCATCGCAAGCCCCCTGAACAAGTCCTTCCTTCCCTCGAAGTACGACTTCAGCGTGGAGACAAGCAGAGACTTGCCGAACCTGCGTGGGCGTGAGAGGAAGATATACTTCGAGTTCGAGTGTGTCATACGATAGACAAGGTCGGTCTTGTCGACGTACAGGAAGCCCTCCTCTATCAAGTCGGAGAAGGTCTGCCTTCCTATCGGGTAGCGTTGCGCTGGCTCTTGGAACATCATATTTCGGCGGTATTAATGCGTCACCGCCGCAAAGATAACGGATTTATGTGTAAGTAGCCGAAGAGCATCGCCTTTTTCTCCCGGCGGCTACAGTCTCAGGCAGCCGATGGGAACGACGTATACGCCATCCTCCGCGCGGCGGTAGGCGAACTCCCCCGTCGCCGTCAGCACCATCTTAAAGGCAGGCTCCCTCATCCTTGTGGTGTCTATGCACTTGGCAAGTGCGTTTAGGCTCTTCGCCCCTTCGTTTATCAGCGTCGTGCCGCCAAGTTTTATCTCGATGAGCCCATATTGTCCGTTGCGCAGATGCACCACAGCGTCGCACTCAAGCCCGTTCTTGTCCCGGTAGTGATACACTTTCCCTGCCATCGCCTCGGCGAACACCCTCAAGTCCCTTATGCAAAGCGTCTCGAAGAAGAAGCCCATCGTGTTCAGGTCGTCGAGCAAGTCCTGCGGTCCCACGCCCAGTGCCGCCGCCCCTATCGACGGGTCCACGAAGTAGCGAGTGTCAGCGGTGCGGATAGCCGTCTTCGAGCGGAGGTTCGGGTTCCACGCGGGCAGGTTCTCCACCACGAATATCTTCTTCAGCGTCTCCACGTAAGAGGCAATCGTGTCCACGTTCAGCACCGTCCCCTCGTTCCCTTTGATGTCGTCATAGAGTGTCGTCAATGTGGCTTGTGTCCCTTGGTGCCTGGCGTAGCTTCTCATCAGTCGCTGCACCCTTTCCGCTGTCCGTTTCACCCCGTCTGCCCTGGTCATGTCCTCTTTCGTCACAGCGTCGTAGTAGTCAATCGCCTGTTCGAGGGCAGCCTCCTTAGGCATATCCACAGCCATTGGCCACCCGCCACGGCAGATGAGGAAGGCTATGTCTTTCAGGCTCAGGGCATTCTTCCCGATTATCTTCTGCGGCTCGTTGAACAAGTTGCCAAGGCTCACGCTTCCGTTCGACTCGCCCGACTCATACAAGGACATTGGTCTCATCGTCAGCCATGCGAACCTTCCCGTCCCCGAATGCGTTATCTCCGCCTCGCCCGCCTTGTTGGGCACAGCCGAGCCTGTGAGTATGAACTGCCCCGTCTTCTGTCGGTGGTCAATGGCGTAGCGCACGGTGTCCCACAGTTTCGGCACGGTCTGCCACTCGTCTATCAGCATCGGAGCTTCCCCTTGCAGGGCTGTGTCAGCGTCCATCTCAAGCAGTCTCTTGAAGCTCTCCTTCGTCTCAGCGTTCGCAAGCATCACCTTGCTCCTTGCCGCCTGCTCCGCCGAGGTCGTCTTGCCGCACCATTTAGCCCCTTCTATCAGCACTGCCCCTTTCGCTTCGAGTTTCTTCCTCAGCACTATGTCCGACACTCTTGGTCTGTAGCCTTTCATCTCTTTCTCTCCTTTCTGCCCGCAAAGTTAATGGATTATTCCGTCCGTTCCGTGAGTTGGCGGGAATTTGTTCCGTGAGTTGGCGCTATTTCGTTCCGTGAGTTGGCGGAACGCCAGGCTCAGCCCCGGTCTATCCGCAGCATTATCTCGCTCAGTGCCTTGAGCATCTTCTTGGTGGGGTTGAAGACTATCTTGGGCTTCCTCAGCGCGCCCTCGACGGTCACCTCCTCGGGTGTGTCCATCATCTTCGACGGCACTATCACGCTCAGGCTGCCCAGCTCCCCAAGCTCCACGCACTGCCCGCTCTTAAGGCCCTCGCACACCACCTCCGCCAGGCTGACGAAGGCGTTGGAAAGGTCGCCCGCCGCCAGCGAGGTGCGCTGCACAATACGGCTCACTACTGTCTCCCTCGGCAGGCGGCTTGCTGTCTTGGGCACTGCGAAGTAGACGGTCTGGCCCTTGCGGTCTCCGACCTGCTGGACCCTCTTTCTGATAACAAACTCTATCATTAGTTCACGATTTAATGGTTATACTTAGTGTATCGTTGCGCTTAGCCTTAAGTCGCCGTCGCTCCCCTATAAGGGTCGTCAAGGAACCCCTTGCGAGGGATCCAACCGAACCCCTTGCGAGGGGTTGCCTTGAACCCCTTGCGAGGGGTTGTCTTGCGCCTCTTATAGAGGCTTCACGGTCCCTGTTAGCTTGTCGCGACATCTCCTCTAAATGAAGGAGCGTCCGCCACTCACTGTGGTGGACGCTCCCGTTCAGGTTAATCTAAAGGGTCTATTCTTTACTTGACTAATATCTTAGCTCCGTTCAGGATGTAGATGCCCTTGCCCAGGGTCTTCACCTTGTTCAGGTTGCCCTTGCCGACGAGCTTGCCGTCGAGGGTGTAGATGTTGCCGTCTTGCGCGGCGGCTGCCACTGCCTCCTCGATGCTGTCGAACGTGCCTTCCTCGATGACAACGGTCAGGACATCCTCAAGGTCGAAGTCGCTGATGAGGTATGCGCTGTTGTCGTCGACGTAAGAGCTGGAGGTCTTGGTCACAGCGATCGTGTTGCCGCTTGCCATAGCCTTGCCCTGCCCGATGGTGTAGCCGTAGTACACGCCTGCCATCCTGCCTACGTCCTTTGCCTTGGCGGCTACGGTGTAGTCGTGGCTGAAGCTTATTGCCTCTTCCTCTGCGTCAGCGTCGTAAGCGTCCGTGTCGCCATAGATGAAGACGAACGGCTGCCCCGGCTCTGCCGTGTTGTTCTCTATCTGCTTAAGGGTTATCGTCGTGCCGTCAACGTCCTGCACGCCGTACATCGTGCCCTCGTTTGCCGTCACGCCAGTGCCGAAGCAGAACATGTTCACTGCGCCGTCAACGATGGCGATGTTGAAGTCGGTGCCGTCGTAGTCGCTTGCCACTGCCTCGTCGCAGTCCTCGATGTACATGCCGCTGTTCGTGCCCGGCGTGTTCGCTGCCCATGTCACGAGCACTCTGTAAGCCTGCTGGGCGTGCAGGTTGTTGCACACCTCGCCGTCGGTGGTCACGCCCGAGATGATGTTCTCGCCGTAGCCGATAGCGCTAACGTTGAACAGTGTCGGGTGCGGGCTCAGTGTCACTGCGCCGCTCTCTCCCGCTGCCCTGATGAACAGCCCGGTGGACTTGTTCTGTATCATATAGGCTGTGTCGCCCACTGCCACGAAGCGGAACTTGGCTGCGTCAGCGTCCAGTATGTCTATGTCATCCACGAAGTGCAGGTTCTGCCCTACGCATATCGCGTCGTTCTGTCCTACTGCCTCTATGCCTTCCCAAGTGCCTTCCTCGTCGTAGAGGTTGTTGGCTACGCAGACGTACTGTCCGTACAGGTTGCCGTAGCTCTCGGACACTGCCACAGAGGTCGACCATTCGCCCTTGCCAACGTTCTCCTCAACTACTTCCTGCGTGGCGTAGTGTATCCTGTACCACTTGCCCTCTTGGATGGTGTTAGCCGAAGCCATCAGGTTGTCTATGCCAGTGGTGAGGCTTTCGACGTAGCTGTCGCTCTCTGCCTGGGTGTACTTGCCCGCAGCGTCGTAAGCGGTAGCCTCGGTGATAGTGCTGCCGAGAGAGGTGTCACTTGATGTCCAGTAGCCCGGGTCGGTGCCGGTCACGATGCTGCCTACTGCGAGGTTAGCGTCGCTGAGGGCGGTGCGAAGCTCTGTCGGGTCAACGAAGACGGCGATGAAGGCGTTGTAGGCAGTCATAAGGGCGTTGTAGGTGTTCTCCGAGAGGCCTGCGTTAGCCGTGCCTTCTGTCTGAGCGGCTGCTATTGCGCTTTCGAGGTTTGTGTACGTGTCGCCCATCTCAACCATCTGGCTGGTCGGGTTCAGGGTCACTGTGTAGAGCTGGAACTCTGCCACGTGGAAGAAGCCAGTGCCAGAAGAGGCGGTTTTCTCATCCTCGTAGAAGCGGAGGTACTTATAGCCCGTAGCGTCGAACACGTCAGAGGTCAGCGTCTCGCCGCTGCTGCTGAACGGTGTGCTTATCTGTGCGATAAGCGTGCAATCTTCCTCTGCGTCGCCCGCATTAGCGTCGTTAGTGCCATATACGCCCCACAGAGTGATATGGTCGCTGTTAGAACTGCGGCGTGTGAACGTGAAGACGAGTTCTGACTCATCTTCGGGAAGCTCTACCTGGAAGTAGTGTTCGCCGTCCTCGTAATCTCCTTCTGTCCAGACAGAGTGCCAGAATGTGCTTGCGTCTCCGTCAATCATATAGTCAAGCTTCTCGCCCTCTCCTTCTGTCGGCTCTGTATATGGTGAGTAGAGCTGGTCAACGCTGGTGATAAGCCCCTCAGTCCCCACGAGGACATCCTCGGCTATCTTCATCTTCGTCTGTGCGTCGGCTATCACCTCCTGAGCGTCGCTCCACCGCTTCTCGTCAGAGCTGTTGTATTCGGCGAGCAGCTCCTCCGCCTCCTCGTCGCTTATGGCGATGAGCTTCCACATGCTTGCGTCAGCCGTGTTGTTCCAGCCCACGATGTTGCCGCTCACGCCCGCGCCGCTGCTGTGTCCGCCGCAGTGCAGGTAGTAGTAGTCGTCCTCTGCCTGTGTGCTTACTCGTATGGCGAGGTTAATGGTGTCGGCGTCTTCGGGTATCACCTGGTCGAATATCATCACGTTCGTCCCGTCGACGGTCATCGTCACGTTGGTGCTTGTGCTTACGTTGTCGAAGGTAGCGCCCGTGGCAGCGTTAACCACGCTGTAGGTGTTGTTGCCAGCCGAGGTGACGTGCCACAGGTAGGGGGCTGTGTACTCCTGCGTTGCCCAGAGGGCGTAGATCTCTCCCTCGCTGTCAGCCTCGCTGTACATTCCCTTGACGTAGTGGGTGGTGATGGTCTCGCCGGGGATGATGTCGCCCGTCTCGGGGTCTTCCGTCCCCTCGGTGGTCTCTGTCTGGTAGAAATCCAACGCGTTGTTGAGGAAGTAGTAGCCGTCTTCTATCGTGGCTGCCCTTGGCACGTAGGAGGCTATCACGGCTGCGTACGTGTCGATGATTGCCTGTGCCATGGCGTTCATGTCTTCGGCTGTGAACGAGCCTGCGTCGGGGCCGTCGATGGCTGCCGCTGCCTCCACTGCCGCCTCGAAGGCTGCCACAGCCTCAGCGTCGTAGTAGGCGAACTGACCCTCGGTGGGGAAGTAGCCCACGTAGTCGATGTAGGTGGAGTAGACGGTCTCAAGCTCCATCTGTGCCCACTCGAGGTCGTCCTCCACATAGCGGAGCGTGACGGGGTAGATGTACCAGTCGTTGTTGCCGCCCTCTGTGGTCAGGTCGCCGCTTTCCCAAATCACCACCGCTTCGCCTGTGCCGTTGTTGTCGATGCGCATGTCGTAAGCGTCCGTGGTGTTGAACGCCCAGTTGCCGTCCTGCTCGTCGGTGATAAGGTAGGCGTAGAGGGTGTTAGCGTCGTAGATGTTGTCGGCTGTAGACAATGAGGTTCCGCTCGTGCTGGAGTTAGGTGTCTGGAGGTAGTTGCCTGTGCCGAACTGTGCGTAGTACTCTGGGTGCTGTCCGTCTCCCGTCGGTGTCTCGGGGGCGATGAAGCGCACGAGGTAGGGAGAAGCGTCAGCTGCCGTCTGCCCCTCGAACACCACGTCGGGTCCGTACGACATGTAGAGCGTGCCCGTGCCCGAGCCAGTCTCGAGGTCGTAGTAAGCGTCCCACCAGTAGCCGCCACCTGCGGTGACGGACACGCGTGTGTTGTAGACGAGATACCACTGTCCTTCAGTGATCTCCGATGTCGCTGCCCCAATCGTCTCCACCACGTACCTGTCCAGCTCGGCGAGCTGTGCGGATGCGGGCAGTGCGGCCGCGAGCAGCAGCATTGTCAGAATAGAGTTGATTTTCTTCATGATCCTTCTTTCTTTTAAGGGTTAGTGAATAGTTTAGTTAGTATATGATTAGCGTGTCGCTCTTGCGGGAATGCTTAGTCTCTTGCGGCTTAGTGTCGGGTTATTCATATTCTCGGCTGCTATGCGTCCGCCCCCGGGGCGGTTCTTTGCCTTCCAAAGGTATGGTTTAGTGGCGAGACGCGCAAGTATAATTGCGTTTTTTTCGCCTTTTGCCCCTCGGGGGAGCCAAAAACAGCCCTTCCTGGCCGCCAAAGGCAGCCTTTTCTCGCCGCGAAGGGTCTTATACAGTAGCCACAGTCGGTCCGTCGGAGTGTTTGCGGTCGGTCCGTCGGAGCGTTTGCGGTCGGTCCGTCGGAGCGTTTGTCGT
>JAJPYQ010000038.1:45764-62880 GCA_021204865.1 Prevotellaceae bacterium
GTTTGCGGTCGGTCCGTCGGAGCGTTTGCGGTCGGTCCGTCGGAGCGTTTGTCGTCCCTTCGTCGAAGGCATTTCGGTCCCTACGCCTACGTGCCGCGGAGGCTTCACCGAGGTCTCCACGAAAGAACCCCCAACGGGGGTTCTCCTTAACCGCCTGCCTTCTACACACCGCATAGACACAAGGAAGCCGCCCCGATTGTGTCCGGGGCGGCTTCCCTGTGCTATGCGCCTTCCTCTAACGCTTGCGCCAGAAGAGGCGGGTGATGTCCTCCATCTCCCCGCCCTTGCGCAGGCGGTAGAGGCGCTGGTTGGTTGTCTCCTTGTTGAGGGGGCCGAGGTGGCTGATGTAGGGGCCGAGCTTGATGTAGTCGAAGTTCCCCTTGTCGATGTCGGGCGAGATGACCGTCCTGCCGCTGTACCACGCCACCTTCAGGGCTGGGTGGTGCTGCCTGACGTGAAGGGCGAGGCTGTTGAGGGAAGAGGGGCTCGCGTCTCCTCCCATGAAGAGCACGCACGTCGCCCCTTGGGCCTCCTGCTCGATGAGCCGGGAGAGAGCGTCCTTGGTCAGCGGCTCGCCGGTGTCCGCCCAGAGGTACTTGCTGTGGCACTCGGGGCAGCGGCAGGGGCAGCCCGAGATGTTGAGGGCGAGGGATATCTCGCCGGGCACTTCCTGGCAGACGATGTCGTAGTTGGTGAACTTAAGCCCTTGCACGCTTCCTTATATAATATATACGGTATAAGCCTCAGGCTTCCGCCAGCTCTCGCTGCAGCTCCTGGCTGGTGAGGCTGCCCTTGGAGGCGTAGAAGCGCCTGGCTGCCTCCTGCTGGCGGGCGAGGGAGAAGTTGTTCACACGCTTCAGGTAGCCTATGATGCGTGTCATGTAGTCCACGTCGTCGCTCTGGCACTCGGGGCAGCGTGTGAGGTAGCGCTTGTCGATGTGCCCGCACTTGTTGCAGATGGTGTTGGGGATGTTGAAGGTGAAGTAGTTGCATCCCTCCTTGGCGGCGACGCGGAAGAGCTGGCGGTACTGCTCCTTCGTGAGGTGCTCCTCAAGGTTCATGTGCAGTGCCGAGCCGCCCGTGAGGTGCTCTATGTAAGGCGCACCGTGCAGCTTGAACTTGTCGATGATGCTGAGGCTGGGGTCTTCCACGACGTAGAAGTAGGAGTTGTAGCAGTCGCGAGGCACGAAGTAGCCGTCCTCCTTGTCCCACTTGGCGTGCTTCACGCCCACGTTCTCGGCGGGTATCATCTCGCAGTTGAACATCAGCTCCTTGGTGCGGTACTTCTTGTTGCACTGCTCGACGAGGGAGAGAATGCCTTGCACGAACGCCTTGTACTCCTCGTTGGGGGAGATGCGCAAGCCCATGAACTCCGCCGCCTCCACCAGTCCGTTGATGCCGATGGTGAGGTACTGGCGCTTTATGTTAATGTATCCCGCCTCGAACAGCGGGAGCATACCGTGGCGCTCCAGCTCCTTGAGGTTCTCGTTGTAGGCTATCTGCACCTTGTGGCACAGCTCTATGACGTGCGTGAGGTACTCCTTGTAGTCGATGTCGTGGTTCACAGCGTACTGTATGCAGCGGTTCAGGTTGATGGTCAGCACGCTCTTGCTGCCCGTCGATATGCCTCCCGCCCCGAGGGTGTAGGAGAAGCCGTTGTCTTGTATCTCGTTGCGGAGGCGGCAGCAGCTGGAGAGCGAGTCGGCGTTGTCGGAGAGATAGGTGAAGAAGGAGTGCCCCTCGGCGTACATCTCGGCGGCGAAGTCGCCCCACTCCTCGTCCTTGCAGTCGCCGTTCTCGGTGAGCATCGCCATCGTCTCGACGGGGAAGGTGAGCATTGTCTTCGTGCGCTCCTTGTTGAACCACTTCATAAAGCGCTTCTGCAGCCAGCTTACGCCTTCCCACTCGGGCTGCGTGCCGTCGGGGAAGTAGAAGTTGTTGAACAGAGCCTCGAAGTAGTAGCGGTCGTAGTAGCTTATGTTCCAGAAGACGGCTTGGTAGTTCCTCGCCCCCGTCGGCTGGTTCAGGGAGTAGACTATCTGCTCGAAGCAGTCGGTGATGACCTTGTCTATCGAGCGGCGGCGCAGGCTGAGGTCGACCACACGGTCGGGCTCCTTCCAGTAGTCCTTGCCGTACTCCTTCTCGATGAAGTAGTTCATGTACATAAGGAACTCGGGCGTGGCGCAGGCTCCGCTGAGCATAGAGCTTACCATGAACACCATATTGACGAAGCCTCCGCAGAACGACTTCAGGTTAGTGGGCGCTGTGCTGTTGCCGCCTATCGAGACGGTGCCGTCCAAGAGCCACGGGTACATCGTGATGGAGGCGCAGTAGTTGGCGAGGGATGTCTCGTCGTTCTTGTATATGAAGTGGTGCGTGAGCTTGTCGATGTACTCCTCGGCGAGCTCCTTGCCGTAGAGCTTCTTTATGCGGTCAGTAAGCAGGCGTCGGTTGAGCCTTATGAAGTTCGACTTGGGCAGCTCGCCTATGAGCGTTGCTATGTTCTTGTGCTCCACGTTGGCGTTAGCGTCGTACTTCGACCCCGTAGCGGCGTTGCTCGCCTCCATGTACTCCGAGAGGAATTGCATTTTCTGCAAGGTCTCACGGTCCTCTGTGTGCTGCTGTCGGTAGAGCATAAAGCTCTTGGCAACCTTGTAATAGCCTTCGTTCATCAACGCTTCCTCCACCTGGTTCTGGATGTCCTCCACCTTGATGTCGTTGGTGATGTTGATGTGGCTGATAATCCTTGAGATAGAGCCCAGGTCGATAGGCTCTCCTACGCTGTTGAACGCCTTGAGGATGGCATTCATAATCTTGTCGAGGGAGAACTTGTCCTTCTTCCCGTCACGCTTGGTGATGCTGAAATTCTGAATTTCCATGCTGAGGTTATAGTTATATTTTAAGGTATCCGCTCGTTGTCCGTTCGTTATACGCTCGTTATACGCTCGTTATACGCTCGTTATACGCTCGTTATACGCTATCAGCCCGACAAAGGTATCTATAATATCCTTTCGTTGTACCCATATATCACAAAGAATTTTTGTTTTGGATAACTTCCCTTTCCCTTGTGTTACCTTATATTGTTCAGTATCAATAAGTTAGCTTTCTAAGTCGGATAACTTCCCTTTCCCTTCCCTCTTCCCTCCTTTTCTCTTTGGTAAAAGCTCGCATTCCCGTGGAACTACCAAGATACTATTATTGCCCTTCCACAAATATCTGCTTCCCGCCCCATCGCAAGCCGCAGGTAGTCCCCTCATTCTCTGCTTTCCCCTCCCTCCCAACACGCATATCGTGTCCTGATTGTTCGCTTGTTGTTTCACGCCTCCCCGCAGGCTTTGCCATTTTCCCGTGCGATTTCCGTCCAAAACCCGTGCAACTTTCGCTCAAAACCCGTGCGACTTTCGCCAACGTCTCGGCAGACTTTTCCCCGCCAAACAAGTATTCTGCCGATTGCCTCCATGAAAGAGGCAGGGTTCAGCACCGCTTGGCACTGAACCCTGCCTTATCGTCTGCTTGGGGATTAGGGGAGAGACTTACTTGCTCTCCTTCTCCTCGCTGCTGTCAATCTGCGCCTTCAGGTTGGCCAGTGCGTCGATGTCACCCAAGACTGTGCTTGCCGCCTGGTTCTGAATGACGGGCTCTTCCTTCTTCTGCCGTGCGCTGTTCTTCTCAGCCCTCTTGGCCGCGCGCTGCACGTCCTCGTAGATTCGGCTGTGCGAAAGGATTATGCGCTTGCTGTTCTTGTTGAACTCAAGCACCTTGAACTGCAGCTTCTCACCCAGTTTAGCCTGTGTGCCGTCCTCCTTCACGAGGTGTTTCGGCGTGGCAAAGCCCTCGACTCCGTATTCGAGCTGTATGACAGCGCCCTTTTCTATCATCTCCACGATGGTTCCCTCGTGGACGGAGTCCTGTGTGAATATGGTCTCGAAGACATCCCACGGGTTCTCCTCCAGCTGTTTGTGCCCGAGGCTGAGGCGTCGGTTGTTCTTGTCTATCTCCAATACCACCACGTCAATCTCAGCGCCTATCTTGGTGAACTCGCTCGGGTGCTTAATCTTTTTCGTCCAGCTAAGGTCGCTTATGTGTATCAGGCCGTCGACACCCTCCTCAATCTCCACGAAGATCCCGAAGTTAGTGAAGTTGCGGACCCTTGCCACGTGCTTGCTCCCGATGGGGTACTTGTCTTCTATCGTCAACCATGGGTCGGGCTTAAGCTGCTTTACCCCAAGTGACATCTTGCGCTCCTCACGGTCGAGGGTCAGGATGACCGCCTCAACCTCGTCGCCAACCTTCATATAATCCTGCGCGCTGCGTATGTGCTGGCTCCAGCTCATCTCGCTCACGTGGATAAGTCCCTCCACGCCTGGCGCTATTTCTATGAAGGCACCGTAGTCAGCCATGACGACAACCTTGCCCTTGATGTGGTCGCCCACCTTGAGGTTCGGGTCGAGAGAATCCCATGGATGCGGGGTGAGTTGCTTCAGTCCAAGTGCGATGCGCTTCTTCTCGTTGTCGAAGTCGAGGATCACGACGTTTATCTTCTGCTCCACTTCCACCAGCTCCTTCGGGTCGCTCACACGTCCCCAGCTCATGTCCGTGATGTGAATCAGTCCGTCCACACCGCCAAGGTCGACGAAGACACCGTAGGAGGTGATGTTCTTCACCACGCCTTCCAGCACTTGTCCCTTCTCGAGCTTGCTCATTATCTCCTGCTTCTGCGCCTCGAGCTCAGCCTCTATCAGAGCCTTGTGGCTTACGACGACGTTCTTGTATTCCTGGTTGATCTTCACGATCTTGAATTCCATTGTCTTGCCGACAAATATGTCGTAGTCGCGTATCGGCTTAATGTCTATCTGGCTGCCGGGCAGGAAAGCCTCGATGCCAAACACGTCGACTATCATTCCTCCCTTGGTCCTGCACTTGACGAAGCCCTGGATAATCTCATTATTCTCCATAGCCTCGTTCACACGGCTCCACGACTTTGCCGCGCGGGCTTTCTTGTGGCTGAGCACGAGCTGCCCGTTCTTGTTCTCTTGACTCTCGATGTAAACCTCAACTATATCGCCAACCTTAAGGTCGGGATTGTAGCGGAACTCGCTCGCCGGTATGATTCCGTCGCTCTTGAAGCCGATGTTCACCACCACCTCACGCTTGTTCACGTCGATGACTGTGCCGTCCACCACCTCGTGGTCAGTCACTTTGTTCAGGCTGTTTTCGTAGGCTGCCTCTTGCTCATTACGGCTGTTGTCTACCTCCGCCCCACCTTTTTCGAATGCTTCCCAGTCGAAGTCTTCCAATGGAGCAACGTTCTTGAAATCTGTCATTTCTCTAATGTTTTAATGTTTAATTAGTTGGTTAGACTTTATTTACTTAAGATAAAAGTTGAGTGCAAAGGTATGAAAAACCCCCGAAACGGCAAAGCGTTCCGGGGTGTTTAGTGGTTTCCGCAATGGAATTAAGCAGAGATTGCGCTTAGTTATAGCAGGCCTCGCCGTGCTCGTACACGTCAAGTCCCTCTTCCTCTATGCGCTTGTCGCAACGCAGCCCGTGGGTATGCTTGATGATGTTGAACAGTATCAAGCCCAGCACAAAGGCGAACACGCCGACGGCCACTGAGCCGAGAGCCTCGATGCCCATACGTCCCAGGACTGTTGACGCACCGCAGTCAACCCCGTCTATGCGCGGGTCGCAGAAAGCTCCGCAAAGGATGGTGCCAACTATTCCGCCGACACCATGCACGGAGATAGCGCCGACAGGGTCGTCAATCTTCAGCTTCTTGTCGATGAAGGAGACGGACATGCACATAATCACTGAGGTGATGATGCCGATGAGGGCTGAAGCCCCGATGCTCACCGTGTCGCAACCAGCCGTGATGCCCACGAGGCCGGCCAGAATGCCGTTGCAAACCATCGAGAGAGAAGGCTTGCCGTCTACCAGCCACGTGTATATCAGAGCTGCGAGACCGCCCGTGGCGGCTGCCATATTAGTGGTGACGAAGACGTGCGAGATGCTTACCGCGTTGTCATAACCCGTGGCGGCCACCGTCGAACAAGGGTTGAAACCGAACCAGCCTATCCAAAGGCAGAACACGCCGAGGGCGCAGAGTGCCAGATTATGTCCCGGGATGGCTCGGGATTCTCCGCTCTTCGAGTACTTGCCGATACGTGGCCCGAGCACCATAGCCCCAGCCAACGCAAGTGCGCCACCGCAGAGATGCACCACCGTAGAGCCTGCGAAATCGTGGAAACCAAGCGAGTCGAGCCAGCCGCCGCCCCAGCTCCAGTGACCCTCGATAGGGTAGATGATGGCAGAGATCACGATGGAATAGACGAAGTACATAGAGAACTTCGTGCGCTCGGCCATAGCGCCCGAGACGATGGTGGCGGCAGTGGCGCAGAACATTGTCTGGAAGATGAATGTGCACTCGGCGGGGATGTTTGAGTCGCTTCCTATGAAGCCGAAGCCCTCCCAGCCGAAGAAATAATTGCCGGCGCCGTACATGATCGAAAAACCTAATACCCAATAGATCACCGTGCCGCACATAAAGTCGCAGAAGTTCTTCATAAGAATGTTGGCTGTGTTCTTGCTGCGCGTCATGCCCGCCTCAACGAGAGCGAAGCCCGCTTGCATCCAGAACACCAGCATCGCACCGAGCAAAACCCACACGGTGTCCAGTCCATTAACAAACTCTTTAGCTGTCTCCACAGCGGGAGCAACTGCATCAATAAGTATCATAACCTGTATCTTTCTTTCTTGTTCAACGCTATTTATTTCTTGTCTCTCAGCACTGTGTCGCCGTGCTCGCCCGTGCGGATGCTGCAAGTGTCTATCACCTCGCTGATGAAGATCCTGCCGTCTCCCACCTCGCCCGTGTGGGCTGTCTGCATGATCGTGCGCACGGTGTTCTCCAGGCACACCTCACGGCAGACGATGGTTATAGCCACCCGCTCGATGACATCTGTGGAGTATTGCACCCCGCGGTACACTCTTTCTTGCCGGCTCTGCCCGATGCCGTGCACATCGTGGTATTCAAACCAGTCAATGTCGCCCGCAAGCAGGGCTTCTTTCACCTCTTCAAACTTCGTCTTCCTGACGATCGCTTCAATCTTTTTCATAGCTTTTGCTTTAATATATTATATGGTATAGTCGTTTACTTGTTGATGGATATCGCCACGCCGCAGAGGAAAAAGAGGTCGCGGCTGCTTGGGTTCGCCACTATCTGCCCGTAGATGGGGATGCTGATGTGCTTCAGTTCGATGGGGTACTCGGCGCGCAGGGCGACTTGATTAACGTGGAATCCGTGAGAGTCGTCGGCAGCGTAGAAGCTCGTGCGGTAAGGCACAACGCCGAGCGTGGCGTCCCAGTCCAAGGGGCCCAGCTTGAAAGGTGCGTCAATCTGCAGGTAACTGCTGTAGGCCCGCTTGCCATTCCCGTCCACACCATCAGTCCCCGCAAAGTTTGTAGACCAAGCCACAGCCAGGAACCCGAAGTCGTATGCTATCGTCCCCTCGAAGGTGTGGGCGTTTCCGCTGAGGCCTCCGTACTTGAAGAACGGGTAACCGTTGTTGAACAGGTAGTAATCCGTGATGCCCACGCTGAAGCCTTTGTACGCGTACCCGAGGTTGATGTCAATTTCCTCGTCGCTTCCGTTGTACTGAGGGCTGAACGCGAACGAGCCCCACGCCCCAAGCGAGAGGCCGTTCCAGCTGATCTCTCCGGCGGGCTGTATGCTGACACCGCCGTTTTTCTGCCCACGCCACACGTAAGTGCTGACTAGATCCATCCCGACACTTGCGTCTACCGGCTTCTTTTTACTCGGCTCTTCGTCGTCAGCGGCGTAGGCCCCTGAGCAAATAGCCACGGCAGCCAAGCAGACTGCCAACCGTTTCATTGTCTCTTTCATACCTTAAAAACCTTAATGTTACACTATTACTTTTATTTGGCTCGGCAAACTTTCGTTTTGCTTTCCGTTTGCAAAGTTAGCTGTCATTATGATAGCTGCAAATAGTTTAAGCTAACAAAATGCAATCATTTCGCTGAAATCTGGTGAATTATTGATATAGATTAAGAAATTCGCTGCCCAAACTGCAGGCAAACCCTGCGGAGATTGTTTCAGTTTGCCACAGAGATTTCGTATCTTTGCGGGAACAAAACAAGAAATCAATATGGAAGCTTTAACAGTAACCCAATTCCGCTGCAATATGGCTAAGTCTTTCGACAGGTCAGATGCAGGTGAGCAGGTTGTCATTCGTCGTGGAAACAAGCGCTATGCCATAGTGCCGCTTGCCGAGGAAGCGCAGGAAGTCTCACCCGAGCTTCATCGGGAAATTCAAATTGCAAGGCAAGAACACAAAGAGGGCAAGTTTATCAGATGCTCGACGGATGAGGAACTTCACGCCTTCATTTATGGGCTATGAGTAGGTATAGCATTGATTTTAGTGTTAAGGCCGCAAAAGATTTCGACAAATTCAGGAAGTCAAATCCTCATTTGTTGAGGAAAGTCGAGAAAATACTAAAAGACATTAAGATGCATCCTCGCACTGGTCTCGGTCATCCTGAGGCACTTGTGGGCGAAGGCGGTGATGTTTACTCGCGACATGTATCGGGCAAAAACCGCATTGTCTATGAAATATGTGAAGAAGAGATGTGGGTTTCCATCATTTCTCTCGAGGGGCATTACAAAGACAAATAAGGGTTGGCTCGTATCTTTGCAACAAACAAAACACAGTGAAAACGGTATGGAAGCGTTAGATGGTGCACAGAGAGTATCCTCGGAGCTTCGAGAGAAAATAGAAATAGCCAGGAAGGAATACGGGGAGGGGAAATATATTTGTTGTTCTACGAAGGAAGAGATTCACGCCCTCATTTATGGTCTTTGATTAAGTCTCGGATTGATTTAACACACGAAAGCAGCATGGAAGCATTAGACGAGGGGCAGGAAATCTCCCCTGAGCTTCGTGAAATTATGGAAAGAGGCAGGAAGAACTTTGAGGAGGGCAGGTGCGTCTGTTGCTCAACAATGGAGGAACTTCACCCTCATCTCGATAGTTTGTGAAGCATCGTCCCGTGCGGTCAGGAGAAAAGGAATGCGCAGACGAGGGTCAACGTCTCGCTATGTTTCCGCCAACACGTCGCTATGTTTTTGCCAACGTCTCGCTATCGAGCCCCGAAGGGGCTACACGTGGTAGCCGGGGGTCGAGCGAAGCGACACCCCCGGTAAACGGCAAGGTACCACTTTGTGCCGAAGGTACAACCCATTAACACGGTGCTTTCTCACTAAAGGTCGTGGCAGCGCCCCAAAGAACCCCGAAGGGGTTCAACTATGATAGCCGAGGGTTGCAACCCTCGGTATGGGGCATCGCCCCATTTGAGTGCCGAAGGTACTCCCTATCAACTCCCTATCTTTGCGGAGAATAGCGAGTGGCTTCGCCACTCATATAAGCGCTCATATAGGTTGCGTAGCAACCTTCGGCACTCTCTTAACGCTATCCGCGTTAACCGCCAGCCTAAAGCCAAGCGGCTATCATAGTTGAACCCCTTCGGGGTTCGCTGCGCCCAACGCCATCGTCCCGTGCGGTCGAGAGGATAAGAATGCGCGGTCGAGAGAAAAGGTCGGCACGGTCGTGCGGGGCGGATATGGCGGTTAACGAGAACCCCCAGAGGGGGTTGCCTATGGCGAGGCTCGGCTGCGTTCGGAAGAGTCAGCAAGCTGCTCTTCTCTCACTTGCACGAGCGTTCAATACGAGTAGCCGTGGGTTGCATAACCCACGGTAAGGCGCATTGCCCCTTTTGAGTGCCGGAGGTACTCAACCGTTTGCTTGCGTTTGTGGGTGATGTTGAGTACCTCAGGCACTCAACGTAGCTAATGCCATGGATCCGAGGGTATCGCCTGCGGCTAAACCCTTGGCTACTCTTCTTAAACCCCCGCTGGGGGTTTTAATTGCGACCTGCGCGGTCGAGAGAAAAACATCGGCTGTTTTGGACTAAAACATCGGTGGTTTTGAGGCAAAAGAATGCGCGGTCGAGAGAAAAAGTCGGCGCGACTTTTTGAAAAAGTCGGTGCGGCTTATTTAAGGTTGTCTAAGCAGCTCCCTTGCCGTTTCTATAAGAGAGTCGTAGCCTTGCAGGGCGGCCACGCTGTCGAGCGAGCAGGAAATGTCTGGCAGAATGCCGAACTCGATTTGATTCATCCTTGCGTCGAAGCTTGGAGACGCGCTGAAGCGCACCGCCCATCCGTTGGGCAATTCGCTGGTGAAAGGCATTCCGCCGCCGCCGCCCGTCTGGTCGCCAAGGACGGTGACGTTAGGGCATTCCATCATGTCACGCACGAAAATGTTGCAGGCGCTGTAACATTCCCGGTTTGTCAGCACGACAACGGGCTTTTGCCAGCGCACTCCCTCCGACGGCTCAAGCCATTCCTCCTGTGGCGTCGCGAAGTCGCTGTGCCCAGTGCCCGTTTTGTAGGTGGTATAACCAACAAGGACGCGCTCGTTTGTGAAGTGGCTTGCCAGCCTTTCTGCGTAAGTCAATTCGCCACCCGTGTTGCCTCTCACGTCGATGATTAAACCGTTCGTGGTGCGAAGATAGTAGAGCATGTCGCTGATGTTACCCTCGCCGATGGCGGAGGAGAAACTTTCGTAGACCACGTAGCCCGTGTTGTCGTCGAGTATTTTGTACGTCAGACCCGAGGCAAGCCGGTAGTCTGTGCCGAGATAAGCGGCGCGGAGTTCAGCGTCCCAATTCTTAGGATAATCCTCAAACCAGCTCCAATATCTCGCCACATTCCCTGCCGAGTAGAGGTTGACATGCCCGTCCTGCAGCTCCGAGAGCATATTCGTCATCACCTCGAACAGCTGCTCGCTTGTCATCTTGTTGCCGAGGCGGGCACGGTAGCGGGCGTGAACCTCGTCCCAATCAAGCCCGATCGTCTCCGCTTTATAGTCGAGAAAACAGTAACGCTCGTCGATGATGCTCCAAAGAGCCTCGAAGTTTCCCTCGGCGGTATTGCTAAAGTTTTCCTCGTCCACGCAGGAGGTCACAGCTGCTAATATATATATAAGGTATAGGAGCCGCTTCATCTCATTCGTTTTTCTTTCTCGGTTTGTCAAATGACCAGCCGACGAGCAGGTAGCGTGAATACTGATGTTGCCGCAGGCTGTGCGGCTTGCTTTGCAGCAAGTCGCTTGCGTAGCCAACAGTCACTGCTTGCTTTTTCACAGGAATGCTCACGGTGAGGCGCTGCCGCAGGGAGAGAGCGTTGCCCGGGTGCGTTGCCAGAATGTTGTGGTCGTAGTTACCCTGCGAGAAAATATTGTAGTAACTCTGCCCATATTGCGGAGAGAACATGCAGCCGAGCAGCGGCATCGTGGCTTTGTAGTCGAGGGTCAGATGCCGTTTCTTTATGCGCAGTCGGTAAGTTCCCTCCACGGTGGCGGAAAGTCTTGCCCCGACCCTCGCCTGCGCCGGGTTGTTCGAGTTGCGGGTGTTATAGAGAAAACCGAAATCAGCCCCGACAAGTCCTCCAGCGGAAAGCGAGAGCCCGGGAGCGAGATTACGCCAATTGTAGCTCCAACCAGTGTCGAAGCGAGCCGCTCCTCCGTGCTCGTGGGCAGAGCCTGTGGCGTTCTTCGTGTAAGAATACTCTATCTGTGTCAACGTCTCAAAGGAGACGTGGGGCTGTCTCGCCAAGTCTCTTACCGTGCGGTTGCTCAGTGAGAACTGCGGCCCCGCGTATTCGAGCGGCGAGAGATAGGTGTCGTATTGGTTGGCGCGCCCGAAGCCGAAGAGCGTTGTCCGCTCGCTTTGTGCGTAGCCGCTTAGGCAAGCAAGTGAGAGAATAAGGATTATCGAAAGCCGAAGTCGCATTAGTCAAACAAACGTAATTGCCCAGTCAGCTCGTCCTTTATCTCGTCGTCCGACCTTTCCGTCGCGGGGCTTTCATCAGAGATCTCTTCCGTCTCTTCCTCATTCTCTGTGGCAGGCTCGTTCTCCTCAGTCTCAGGCTCACGCGCAGGCGGCAGCTCCGTCACGCTCTCCACGGCAAGCGTCGTGAGCCGTTTCCCCTTTGCCTTGAAGCCTTTCACGGCGACGAACTGCTCAGCGTCCACTTCCATCGGCACTCGTTCCGCCTTGGAGAATGAGATTTGCAGCAGAGGGTAGGGCGTGTCAGTCAGCAGAAGCAGCTGGTTTGCCGTGTTGTCGCCAAGGATTTGCTGATGTCTCGCCGTCGCCTCCTGCAAGGTGAAGCGCTTCAGATAAGTGAAGCCCTGCTCAGCGTCGAAGAGGCAAAGCGTCCACGTCTTCCTTGGGTCAGCCTTCTCTATCCTGAGGATGTTGTCCTCGTAGTGGTTGTTCGTGTCGAAAGTGCTTGTGTAGAACTCGCCGTTTCGCAGTATGACGAGGATGCGGTCGTCGCTGTTGAACTCGCCAAGATACTGGCCGATGGAGTCGTAGTTAAGCCGCTTCACGTCGTTGTCGAACCACACTTGCCTCCCGCCAAGCGTGCTTGCGCCGTGGCTCTTCAGGGAAATGCGCGCCACGGGGGCTTTCGTGAGCAGGTTGCCCACCGCCTGTCGGCTCTTGATAGCCACGTCGGAGAAGTCCTTGTCGAAGCTTAACTTCTTGCTTTTCACCTGCATCGGCTTGAGTGTCACCCTGATGATTTCCGCCTCGCCGTTGGGGTTGGAGGTGAAGTAGCGCACGAGGCTGCCCGGCTTTCCCTGCGTGAGGTCGTATTCTCTGTCACGCACCACGGCGGTGACGGTGAAGCGTTTGATGAGGGTCTTGCCGTTCTTCCCGTCTGTGTAGACGACGTTGTAGACAGTCCTCGTGTCTCCCCTCTTGAAGATGGCGACGTGTATGAGTTCCGCCTTGCGCTTTTCCGCCCGGCTCCGCTCTGTCTCGCCGACGAACAGCTTGTCCGCTATGTGCGTTATCTTGTAAGTTCCGTCGCGCCAAAAGAGGATAACGTCGTCGATGTCCGAGCAGTTGCACACAAACTCGTCCTTCCTGAGGCTTGTTCCTATGAAGCCCTCCGCCCTGTTTATGTAGAGTTTTTGGTTAGCCTCCACGACGGTTGCGGCGGTTATCGTGTCGAAGTTCTTGATTTCCGTCAGGCGCGGGTGCTCTGGACCGTATTTCTCCTTAAGATATCTGAACCAGTCGGCTGTCACCTCCGTCATGTTCGCCAGCTCTTTGTCTATTTGCTTCACCTCCGCCTTTATGTGAGCGATGAGTTCCTTCGCCTTGTCTTTGTTGAAGCGCAGTATGCGCTGCATCTTTATCTCGAGCAGGCGCAGGATATCTTCCTTGGTGACCTCTCGCACCATCTTCGGGTACCACGGCGTGAGTCGCTTGTCAATCCACTCGCAAGCCTCGTCGTTGCTCTTCGCCTCCTCGAAGTTCTTGTCCTTGTATATGCGCTCCTCGATGAATATCTGCTCAAGCGTGGCGAAGTGCAAGCTTTCCATCAGCTCGCCCCGCCTTATGAGCCGCTCCTTTCTCAGCAGAGAAAGTGTGGTGTCAACGTTGTTTCGCAGCACATCACTCACGGAGAGGAAGCGGGGCTTGCGGTCTTCGATGACGCAACAATTGGGCGAGATGCTTACCTCGCAGTCGGTGCAGGCGTACAGGGCATCGATGGTCTTGTCGCTGCTCGCCCCGGGCGTGAGATGAATCAGTATCTCCGCCTTCGCAGCCGTCAGGTCTTCCACCTTGCGCACCTTAATCTTTCCCTTCTCGGCCGCCCTGAGGATGCTGTCCACAAAGGTGGAGGGCTTCGAGGCAGTGCCTGTGGTCTTGCCGTAAGGTATCTCGGTTATGGCGAGCGTGCGCGTGTCTCTTTTCTCAATCTTTGCCCTGACCCTCACCGAGCCTCCGCGCTGCCCGTCGTTATACTTGCCAACGTCTATGCTGCCGCCCGTCGGGAAGTCGGGCAGCAGGCGGAAGTCCTCGCCGTGCAGATAGCTGATGGCAGCGTCGCATATCTCGCAGAAGTTGTGCGGCAGTATCTTGCAGTTCAGCCCCACGGCTATGCCGTCCGCCCCTTGCGCAAGCAGCAGGGGGAACTTGACTGGCAGCGTGACGGGCTCTTTGTTGCGCCCGTCGTAGGAGAGCTTCCACTCTGTTGTCTTAGGGTTGAACACTACGTCGAGGGCGAACTTGCTGAGACGAGCCTCGATGTAGCGGGCAGCGGCGGCGTCGTCTCCCGTTATGATGTTGCCCCAGTTGCCTTGGCAGTCTATCAGGAGTTCCTTCTGCCCGAGCTGAACCAGCGCGTCCTTAATGCTTGCGTCGCCGTGCGGATGGAACTGCATGGCGTGCCCCACGATGTTGGCCACCTTGTTGTAGCGCCCGTCGTCGAGCCGCTTCATCGTGTGCATAATGCGGCGCTGCACAGGCTTGAAGCCGTCTCCTATGTGGGGCACGGCGCGCTCGAGGATGACGTACGAGGCATAGTCGAGGAACCAGCTTTGGTACATCTGCGGAAGGTGCTGCGTGATAGCCTCGCCCCTCTCTTCCAAGCTTTCCTTCGTGCCGTCTATGGTGATATCCTCGTCCATAATTCGCGGGCAAAGTTAAGTATTTCCTTTCAAAAAGCTAAAGCCCGTAGCCCGATATGTCGTGCGAATTGTCTACCTTTGCTGCCGATTTCTAACGATAAGTGACATAAAGTTATGGAGAGACAGGAAGATGTTTTCAAGAAGATAGTGGCGCACTGCAAGGAGTACGGCTTCGTGTTCCCCTCGAGCGACATCTACGACGGCTTGGGAGCTGTGTACGACTACGGGCAGAACGGCGTGGAGCTGAAGAATAACATTAAGCAATACTGGTGGCAGAGCATGGTGTTGCTGCACGAGAACATCGTGGGCATCGACGCCGCCATCTTCATGCACCCCACGGTGTGGAAGGCGAGCGGTCACGTTGACGCTTTCAACGACCCGCTCATCGATAACAAGGACTCGAAGAAGCGCTACCGTGCCGACGTGCTTATCGAAGACCAGATAGCCAAGTACGCCGACCACATAGAGAAGGACGTGGAGAAGGCAAGGAAGCGCTTCGGCGACAGCTTCGACGAGGCGCAATACCGCAAGACAAGCGCCCGTGTCATCGAGGCGCAGCAGAAGATGGACGCCCTTCACGAGCGTTACTCTAAGGCTCTCAACGCCAACGACCTCGCGGAGCTGCGGCAGATAATCATCGACGAGGAGATAGCCTGCCCCATCAGCGGCACACGCAATTGGACGGAGGTCAGGCAGTTCAACCTAATGTTCCAAACCGAGGTAGGCTCCACGGCAGAGGGGGCGAGCCGCATTTACCTGCGACCCGAGACGGCGCAAGGCATCTTCGTCAACTACCTTAACGTGCAGAAGACCGGCCGCATGAAGCTGCCCTTCGGCATAGCGCAGATAGGCAAGGCGTTCCGCAACGAGATAGTGGCGCGTCAGTTCATCTTCCGCATGAGGGAGTTCGAGCAGATGGAGATGCAGTACTTCGTCAAGCCGGGCACGGAGCTTGAGTGGTTCGCCACGTGGAAGAAGACACGCATGGCTTGGCATCAGGCACTCGGCTTCGGCGCGGAGAACTACCGCTTCCACGACCACGACAAGCTCGCCCACTACGCCAACGCAGCCACCGACATCGAGTTCCGCATGCCCTTCGGCTTCAAGGAGGTGGAGGGCATACACTCGCGCACCAACTTCGACCTCTCGCAGCACTCCAAGTACAGCGGCAAGAAGATAGAGTACTTCGACCCGGAGACGGGGGAGAGCTACACCCCCTTCGTCATAGAGACGAGCATCGGCGTTGACCGCATGTTCCTCTCCGTCATCTGCCACAGCTACGAGGAGCAGCGCCTGCCCGACGGGCAGACACGCGTCGTCCTGCACCTGCCCGCCGCCCTCGCCCCCGTGAAGCTCGCCGTCTTCCCCCTCACCAAGAAGGACGGTATGCCCGAGAAGGCGAGGAGCATCATCGAGGAGCTGCGCTTCCACTTCAACTGCAAGTACGAGGAGAAGGACCAGATAGGCAAGCGTTACCGCCGAATGGACGCTATCGGTTGCCCCTATTGCGTGACAGTTGACCAGCAGACCCTTGAGGACGACACGGTGACCCTCAGAGACCGTGACACGATGGAGCAGCAGAGGGTGCCAATCTCGGGGCTTAGGGGCATCATCGAGGACAAGGTCTCCCTGACGAGCCTGCTCAAGAAGCTCATCTGACATGACGAGACACGCACTATACCCCCTCCTCTTAGCCACGCTCGCCGTGGCCGCCGCCTCGCTGAGCTCCTGCTCGGAGACGGACGACACGTGGGACCCTTACTACAATTGGCAGGAGAGGAACGCCGAGTGGTACAGGGAGATAACCGACTCGGCCCGCACCGCCATCGCCGAGGCGCAGGCTGAGTACGGCAGCGAGTGGGAAGACCACTGCGACTGGCGGCGCTACAAGTCCCTGCTCAAGTCGCAGGACTACGACTCGGGCCTCTACACCGACAGCATCTGCGTGCACATCCTCCGTCGCGGCACAGGCACCGTCTCCCCCGTGTGGACTGACACCATCCGCCTCAGCTTCCGCGCCTGGCTCATGCCAAGCACCTACCGCGTCTACAACGACGACAACCAGGAGGTGGACAGCGTGATGCAGGAGGTCTTCACGCAGACTTACTACGGCACCTACGACGAGCAGACGGCCGCGCCGCAGCTTATGTCGATGGGCAGCACCATCGAGGGCTTCAGCACGGCGTTGCAGTACATGGTGGAGGGCGATGACTGGAACGTCTACATCCCGCAGGAGCTCGCCTACGGCAGCACGTCGAGCGACGCAGTCCCCGCCTACAGCACTCTGCTCTTCCGCCTCTGCCTCATAGCCGTCTACCCCACCAACTCGGGCGTGCCGGACTGGAAGTAAGGTGAGGGCGAGGCGAGGCATTCCCCTAAGTAAGAGCACACAGGCGGAGACTGGCGACGGTCTCCGCCTCTGCGTTTCATCGCCGCGACACCTTCGTCGAACGCTTTGGAACTCGTCCGTCGGACCGTTTGGGATCGATCCGTCGGACCGTTTGGAACTCGTCCGTCGGACCGTTTGGGATCGATCCGTCGGACCGTTTGGAACT